>JAZUBW010000076.1:0-55357 GCA_045638785.1 Faecousia sp. | reverse complement strand
CCTTCACCAGCTCTTCCACCATGTCCATATCGGGACCGGTAGCGGTCATGGGAATGGTAATCAGCTCGAAGCCGAAGGACTCGGTGATGCGGAAGTGACGGTCATAGCCGGGAGCGGGACACAGGAACTTCAGCTTCTCTTCCTTGCACCAGGGGCGCTCGCTGTTCTTCAGGCCATGGGTGTAGGCCTTGGAGATCAGGTCGTACATCAGGGTCAGGCTGGCAGAACCGCCAACAAAGACCTCATTGGTCTGGCAGCCCAGCACATCAGCCCAGTAAGCCTTGGCACAGGGCAGACCGCCCAGCTCACCGTAGTTACGAGCGTCCATGCCGTCGACCTTGCACTCGGCAGGATCAACCAGGACATTCAGAATGTCGCTGACCAGGTCCAGCTGTGCGGAGGAGGGCTTGCCGCGAGCCATGTTCAGCTTCAGATTCTTTGCCTTCCAGCCTTCGAAAGCGGCCAGAGCGGCTTCGTATGCAGTTTTCATCTCAGCAGTGGTCATATTCATGGGAAACAACCTCTTTTCTTATTTTTAATAACATAACGATTATATATCATTTATTTGGAAAAAGCAACCGCCTCCGGTGCAATTTTACACCGGAGGCAGGGAAATTTATTGGATTTCTTCCAGAGGCTTCAGGAACTGGGCACGGCGGCGGTCACTTTCCGCACGGTAGGAAGCATCCATACCCTGGTGAACCTCGTAGAGGTACTTATGATGATTGTGCATGATATCCGCATTTTCCAAAGCCAGCAGCATGACGCCGATGGAGGAGCAATGGTCAGCCGCACGCTCCAGCTGGGTCAGCGCTTCCATGAACACCAGGCCGGTGCTGATGGTGCAGGTGCCGTTCTTCAGGCGCTGGGTATGGCGGTCCCGGAGCAGCAGCACCATATCGTCGATGGTCTCCTCCAGAGGCTCAATGGAACGGGCCAGCTGATTGTCGCCACGCTCAAAGGCATCCACAGTGATTGCCAGGATCTCGTCCACAGCCTTGCACAGCAGGCTCAGTTCCTTCTTGGCGTTTTCGGAGAAGCTGCCGTTTTCACCCTGCAGGCGCTGGGACAGTTCCACCATATTGGTGCCGTAGTCACCGATACGCTCAAAGCTGGGCACAGTCTGCAGCAGCATATCCACCTGGTGGTCATCGCCCTTGGTCTCCACCACCTTGGACAGACCGATGAGGAAGCGGTCAGCACGGTCGGCAAAGCGGTCCAGGTTGTCCTCATCGGTATCGATGAGGGCCAGATCGGCGGTCTCATTGGTCAGCAGCACATCGCAGCAACGGCGGAAGTTGTCCTTGGCGATATGACCCATGGAAGCAACGGCCTTGGTAGCCTCCACCACAGCCAGAGCGGGAGAAATGTAGAGTCTCTCGCTGAGGGTATACAGCTCGGGATGATTGTGGGGCTGGATAGGGGTCTCCTTGATCAGCACGGTGGACATCTTCACCAGCTGGTTGGTGAAGGGGATCAGCAGCACAGCAGTGAACAGGTTAAATGCGGTCTGGAACAAGGCGATTACATTGCTGTTAACCTGCATGGTCCAGAAAGACTCGCCAAAAACATTCAAAGACTGCATGATGCTGAGAATGATCATAAACACCACAGTACCGATGGTGTTAAAGACAATGTGAACAACACCTGTGCGCTTGGAATCACGGCTCTCACTGCCCAGGAAGCAGTAGAAGGCAGTAACCAGGGTCGTACCGATGTTGATACCCATGATGATGGGATAGACACCGGCAAAGTTCAGCGCACCGGTAGCAGACAGAGACTGCAGCATAGCAACGGTAGCAGAGGAAGACTGCACGATGACAGTGATGACAAGACCCGCCAGGATACCCAGCACAGGCACATCAGCCAGATTGGTCAGCATCTCCATAAAGATGGGAGATTCACCAAAAATCTTCACGGCGCCGGTCATGTTCATTAGACCCACAAACAGGATACCGAAGCCGATGGCAATATCGCCAACAGTCTTGGACTTGCTGGTCTTGATAAACATAATCAGCACAATACCGATCAGCAGGGCGATGGGAGCCAGGGTGTCGGTGTCAAAGAGCCACAGCAGCCAGTTGTTGCCGTCGGATTCCACAAAAGCCAGGGTGGTAATCCAAGCGGTCATGGTGGTGCCGATGTTGGCGCCCATGACGATGGAAACGGCCTGCTTCAGCGTCAGCACGCCGGCGCCGATCAGGGCAACGGCCAGCACGATGGTGGCAGTGGAGCTCTGAATGACAGCGGTGACCAGAGTACCGGTTAGAACACCGGTGATGACATTACCTGTCAGCTTGCCCAACACACGCTTCAGGGCTTCACCAGAGCTGTTCTTCAGACCATCGCCCATGACCTCGATACCGTACAGAAACATAGCCAGGCCGCCGAGCATGGTGATGATTGCGGTTAAAATGTCCATTAAATCCATAATAAACAAACTCCTTGTCTATTGTATATCAGAGTTTACAGGCGTGGATATATCACATTCCCAAATTCGCCATTTTACATTATAAGGCATTCAGGCGCAAATGTATAGTCATAGAAATGCAAAAAAAGACAAAATCTTACAGCCGTTTTTCGTCATTTTTACTTACCTGTGGATCCAAAGCCGCCTGCCCCCCGGTCGGTGTCGGTCAGTTCCTCCACTTCTTCGTAAAATGGCTGCAGCACGGGCGTAATGACAAACTGGGCAACCCGCTCACCGGGTTCCAGGATTTGGGGTTCTTTGCTGTGGTTTAAGAGCACCACCCGGATCTCACCGCGGTAATCGGGATCGATGACACCGACCTTGTTGGCCGGGGCCAGTCCACGCTTGGCACCCATGGAGCTGCGGGCATACACAAGACCGGCGCAGCCCTTTGGTACCTCCAGGGCGATGCCGGTGGGCACCCAAAATACTTCACCGGGGGCAATGGTCACCGACTCCCGCAGGCAGGCATAGAGGTCAGCGCCCACGGCCTCAGCAGAGCCGTAGGCAGGCAGTTTGGCATTGGGATCCAGCTTTTTAACACGAATCTTATTCATACTACTTCTCCCCTGTTATTGTTTCCGTCCCAGTTTTGCGAACCAACGGAAGGTCAGCGGCCAGACAATGCCGGCCACGATCACAATGATGCAATAACGAACTGCCCGGGCAGGCATCACCGGCAGGAACAGTTCCAACACAGGACGCAGGCCTTCCTTGACAGCCAGCACCACGATGAGGCCGCCAAAGGCCTTGAGAATCTGCGCCCACCAAATGGCCTTGGTATCAAAATGCAGCTTGTCCTCATCGACCATAAAGACGATGATCACACCTACAAAGCAGCCGATAAAGGTATAGGCATTTTTTACCGCAGACTCATAATTATGCGCATCAATATTCTGCGGGAAGGGATACAGTTCCACGAACAGCAGGTAGAAAATGCTTAAAAACAGCAGGCCGGTGAAGGTAGCCTGGATATGGTTCTTATTACCACGCAGCATCAGGGGGCGGAAGGCAAATACCATCACAATGGCCATAGCGCTGCCCACCAGCACATCCGCAGGGGTATGAACGCCAACATACATCCGAGAGAAAGGCACAAGGATCATAAATGCGATGCAAATTGCCCGGAGAATGTTTTTCTTTTGAGTCACAGCAATGCAGCCGAAGGTACCAACAGCGGTCTGAGAATGGCCGCTGGGGAAGCTGTAGCCGCCGGCTTCCGGGATTGCCGCTTCCAGGGCATGGAAATTGGGATCCCGTACCCAGGGCCTGGGAATGCGGCAGGTGATCTTCAAAAACTGATTAGCCATGTTGCCAAAAAGGCCCACACCCAGCAGATAATAGCCCTCGTACTTGTCCACGCACCAAAATACGATCAGCGCAATGGCAAGAAAGGCCGTTTCTTCGCCCAAATGGGTAATGGTAAGCATCAGCTCATTCAGACCTGGCATGCGGATCTTTTCCAGCAGATACAGAAATTCCATAGGCACCTCCACACAGCATATTTTGATTATTGTAGCATATTTACGACAGCTCAGCAATAGCAAATACGTCTGTGTTGCAGATTTTCATTAATTGGGCTGATATGATAGCAAAAGACAGGGAACAGCCATGCCGTTCCCTGTCTTTCATTTTCGGTAATAGTCAAAGTCGCAATACGGACACTTGGGATAGTCAAAATCGTGCTTTTCACCACAATGGGGACATTCCCGCTGGGGAAGGTCCGGGTGAGAATAGCCTGCACGCTCCCCTTTTGTCAGCACCGGGCGGAAAAACTCCACGTTGCCGCAGGAGGGACAGGTGTAGATCTCCACCTCCAGCGCACCAGCAAACAGATTCGGCAGATCGCCAAGTAAAAAGCCTGTTTCGCCAAGTTGGATCTTTTCCCTGCCAAGGCAGTCCATGGGGGTTTGACAGCGCAGGCAGTTCAGCTTTTTCATTCTGCCTTCTCGATCGCTGCGATGACACCAGCTACCTTATCGGTATTGACGGTTTCCATCAGGCCACTGTCGTAGGCGAAAGCCACAGAAGGATCGATGGGCAGACGGGCCAGGATGGGCAGATCGAAGGAAGCAGCCACTTCGTCCAGGTGGGACTTACCAAAGACCTCGATCTTCTTGCCGCAATCGGGGCATTCCAGGTAGCTGTAGTTCTCCACGAAGCCCAGCACGGGAATGTGCATCATATTGGCCATCTTCACAGCCTTGGTAACAATCATGGACACCAGATCCTGGGGAGAGGTAACGATAACGATACCGTCCACAGGCAGGCTCTGGAATACGGTCAGAGGCACATCGCCGGTTCCGGGAGGCATGTCCACGAACATATAGTCCACATCTTCCCAGATCACATCGGTCCAGAACTGCTTGACAGCGCCGGCGATGACGGGACCACGCCACACAACGGGAGAAGCGGGATCGTCCAGCAGCAGATTGATGGACATAACCTGGATACCGCCCTTGGTCAGAGCAGGATACAGGCCGTCATCATTGGCACCCTGGCACTCGGTGACACCGAAGGCGGTAGGTGCGGAAGGGCCGGTGATGTCAGCATCGAGAACGCCGACACGGTAGCCCTTGCGGCTCATGGCCACAGCCAGGGTGGAAGTAACGGTGGACTTGCCGACGCCGCCCTTACCGGAAACGACGGCGATGACCTTCTTAACAGAAGAACGGGGGTTGAGCTGAGCCAGCAGGGATTCGGCCTTGCGATCTGCGCAATCAGAGCCGCAGCTGCTGCAGTTTCCATTACAAGAACTCATTTGTATACGCTCCTTATGAAAATAATCTTAGGCTATTATAGAACTTCGTGTCGGAAGTGTCAACCTTGTTGGGATGAAATTAAGAAAATTCGTTTTTCAAATCCGCCACGGGCATCATGCTTTTTCTGATAGATCTCCAACAACTGATCTTTGGACACACCGGAAGCAGCTGCCAGGGCATAGACCACTTCCAGGATGTCCGCCAGCTCCTCCGGCGTTTTATCCCGGTGGTACTCCCCTACCTCTTCATCCAGCTTGGCTTCCAGGAAGGTACAGTATTCTTCGTCGGAAAGGATGCGAATTTCTGCCTTGCCGCCGTTTTCTTCGATAATCTGGGGGATGTTGTCCCGGACAAGCTTGTTATATACGGTCATTGCTGCGCGGCCTCCCACTGTTCCATCAGGTCCATCAGTACCATTTCCGCTTCTTCCTTTTCCTCCAGCAGGCGGGTCAGTTCCTGGTAGTCGGCAGCGGCAGCTTCAATCTTGAGATCAAAGGCAGCAACCACCTGCTCCTGCTTTTCGATCTCCCGCTCCAGCTTCCGGATCAGCTTTTCCTGCTCCTTGGTACCGCCCTTGGGCTTTTCTTTCTTTTCCTTGGGAGCGGTGACGACGGCAGGCTTGGCAGCGGCCTCATGCTCCAAAATGGAGCGGAATTTCTGATAGCCGCACTTAAAATCACGGATCTTGCCGTCCTCTAACAGCCAAATGCGCTCGGCAAATTTCTCGATGAAATAGCGGTCGTGGGAAACAAACAGCAGCACGCCCTCGAATTCCTCGATGGCAGCTTCCACCCATTCACGGGATGCAATGTCCAAGTGGTTAGTGGGTTCGTCGAGAATCAACAGGTTGATCTTTTCGTCCATCAGCATGCACAGTCTCAGACGGCTCTGCTCGCCGCCGGACAGGTTTTTCACCTGTTTGAACACATCTTCGCCCGAGAACATAAACTGGCCCAGGCGGTCACGGGCCACCTGCGGAGAGCAGTTTTTCTCATATAGCATGGTGTCGTACAGCGTCCGCTCCGGGTGGGAGAAGTGGATGGTCTGGGGCAGGTAACCGGATTTGACGGTAGGGCCGTACTGGATCTTGCCGGCAAAGTCCTCCTCCCCCAAAAGGCATTTGATAAAGGTGGTCTTTCCGGTGCCGTTGTCACCCAAAATGGCGATGCGTTCACCACCCTCTACCAGCAGTTCTACATCGGAAAACAGGGTGCGGTCACCAAAGGCCTTGCTGACGCCCTTGGTTTTGAACACCACATCACCGGAAAAATCCTTTTCACCGAAGCTGGCCTTCATGGTCTTCTCGATCTTGGGTTTTTCCGTCTTTTTGATTCGCTCCATGCGGTGTTGAATAGACATGGCCCGGCGGTACAGGGTGCGGTTGTTGATACCCCAACCCTTCATCCGCTCCACAGTGTAACCCAGCTGCTTCAGCTTGGCCTGCTCCTGCTCGTACTGCTTCATCTGCAGGTCGAAGCGGGCCTGCTTTTCGTCCATATAGAAGGAATAGTTGCCGGAGTAGAACTCAGCATGACCGTCCACGATCTCGATGACCCGCTGAGCCACCTGGTCGATAAAATAGCGGTCATGGGAGATCACCAGGACAGTTCCCTTGAAGGTCTTAATATAGCCTTCCAGCCATTCGACGCTGTTCAGGTCCAGGTGGTTGGTGGGCTCGTCCAACAACAGGATATCCGTCTTTTCCAGTAGCAGGCGGGCCAGGTTGACCCGGGTCTTTTCGCCGCCACTGAGGCTGTCGAATTCCTGCTGACGCTGCTGCTGCGAAATGCCCAGGCCGTTGCAGATTTTATCGATCTCCACATCCATTTCGTAGCCGCCACCACTTTGGAAGCGGTTGACCAAGGCATCATATTCCCGCAGTTGTTCCTCGGTGGCACCATTTGCCATGGCATGCTCCAGCTCCTCCATCTTTCGCTTAGCAGCGGTAACGACAGCATAGGCGGTACGCAGCACATTCTCCACGGTATAGCCATAGGGAAACTTGGGGATCTGAGAGATCAGGCCGATCTTCTTGGCAGGATTGACAAATACTTCACCGTCATCATAGTCCATTTCGCCGGTGAGGATCTTCAGCAGCGTGGTCTTGCCGCAGCCGTTACGGCCCAGAATCGCCACCCGCTCCCCTTCCTGTATCTCAAAGGACAGGCCCTGCAGTAGGTTTTCGCCAATGACGAAGAATTTTGTTAAGTTACTTACTTGAATATCTACCATGGTATTTCTCCATTGTAACGATAAATTACTTTCATAATTCGCTGCTCAACCATCAATGCGCTGATCATTTGATTTCATGCATCAAAGCGGTCAGTTCCTCCAAAGAACAAAGCATATTCAGCGCCTGCAGCAGCGCATTGGCGCTCATATGAGAAGGCAAATTCAGCTTTTTCATAAGTTTCTGACGGTTTTCGGCAGCATTGGCACCGCCGGAGAGGCCCAGGGCCATCAGATCCTGCTTGGTGATGGACATTTGTGCTGCCTGGCTCTCACCGTCCATGGTAGCGCCGGCAGAACGCAGGGCATCCAGAATGATCTCCGGCCGCATACCCTCCACACCCAGCTTTCCTTCCTTGCCTGGGGCTTCCTTTCGGCGTTCCTTCCCAAGAATATCGGGCACATAGGCATGCTTCAAAAAACGACCATCAATGGCAGACTTTATGTGATTGCGAATCACAAAGCCGGCCCCATCGGGGTCCGTAAAGACAATGAGGCCCCGTCTTTGAGCCACCTGTCGAAGCAGGTCCATCTGCTGCTTGTCCTTAAAAATGCCAAAGCCGTTGGTCTCAAAAATTGGCGCATCCACGATCTGCGACAAGGTATTTTTATCGTAGCGCCCCTCCACCACAATGGCTTCCTTGATTTTAACCATTTCGTGCCTCCTGGGAAAGCCGCAGGATCAGCAGTTCCAGCAGCCGCTCGTTGTCGTCATAAGAGGTTTTCATCTGCCGGTCGGTTTCAAGGATCAATTCTGCTGCCTTGGCGCAAAATTCGGGGCGGAAGCGACGGGCTGCCTCCATGGCCTTTTTGGCCGTATAATCAGAGGTAATGCCCATCAGTTTCCGCAGATCGGCATAATTCTTGCCGTGGTCCGACAAAATCCGGGCAGCACTGAGCCTGTGGAAATGGGAACCGATGGAGCCCAGGATCTTGATGGGCGGCTCCTGCATTTTCAGCAGCTTCTGCAGCGTCAGCAAGGCAGCAGTATAGTCACCGGCACCCAGCTGATCCGTCATTTGGAACACCACCGCATCCAGCACCGGCTCCGTCACCGCATCGATGTCGGCACGGCAGATCTGCTCAGCACCGGAGAAAGCAGTGATTTTGCGGATCTCACCGGCAAGAGAAGTCATGGTGCCGTCGGTCAGCTCGATCAGGTAGGCGCAAAGCTCCGGAGCGATCCGCTTCTGTCCGGCAGCAAAATGCCGCTGGATCCAGTTGATTAGATCTCGCTGGCTCTGCTTGGAAAACTCCACCAGCTCGCCGGCAGCTAGGGCATCGGCCAGCTTTTTATAACGCTTATCCAGCTTAAATTCCACGGTTTCATAGGTAAATACCAAGGTGCAGTAGTCAGGAAGATCTGTGAGGATGCTGTGCATGGCTTCCCGCTCGTCCTCATGGAGCTTGAAAATATCCACATCATCCACCTGCACCAGGGTGCGTTCGGCCATCATGGGCATATTTTCCACCGCATCGGCAAATTGCTGCAGGTCAAAATTTTCCTGGGTGAAGCGGTGATAGTTAAACGACTCCGTCAGTTCGTCCAGCACCACTTTCTTCAGCTGCAGCAGATAATGGTTCAGGAGGAATATTTCCTCACCATAAAAAACATAAAGATTGGCGGGCGTTTTGGCCCGGATAGCAGCTTTCAGCGACTGCAGGGCGTTATTCACTTCGCCTTTTTCCATGGCACTACCCCCTGTAAATGACCGTGCCGTCACGGTCTGTTCTGTAAATGACGCACCCGTATTTTTGCAGGCGCTGCAGCACATCCTCTGTGGGATGTCCATAGGAATTATCCCGTCCCACAGAAATAATTGCTGTGTCGGGTTTTGTTTTGATCAAAAGCTCCCGGCAGGTACTGTACTTGGAGCCATGATGGCCCACCACCAGCACTTCCAAATCCGGCAGTTCCATATGGCGGATCAGTTCCCGTTCGCCGGCTGCCGACCGGTCACCGGTTATCAGTATATCATAATTTTCCCGCTGAAACAAGACACATAATCCGCTTTCATTGTTGTTTCCCGGGTTTTCTGACGGGATCAATGTTATGGTCGCAGCGCCATAGGAGATCTGCAAGTCCTGCAGCACATGAATGACTTTACCTGTGGCAAGTTCCTGCAGCTTATAGCAGATTCCCGCTTCATCGGCAGAATTGGGCAGGTACAGTGCGTCTACCGGGATGCGCTGCATCAGATAGACAGCGCCACCGGCATGATCATAGTCATAGTGCGTCAGAATCAGCCCATCCAAATGACCGATTCCCTGGCTGAGCAAACGGGCTGCGGCCTTATCCGCTGACCCAGTATCCAGGTCACCGCCACAATCGACCATGTAGGTCTTACCGTCGCTTTGCAGAAGGATACATTGTCCCTGGCCCACATCCAGCACCGTCATCCGAAAATCGTCCCGCATGGGCTCTATCCAGGACATGGACACTGCGACACAAAGGCAAATGGCGGCACACAGGCCCAGGATCAGCGGATTGCCCTGCTTTAGCAGCAGGTACAGGGCCAGCAAAACATAGCTGACGATGAGCCAAATAACAATGTAAATGCTCTCGGTATAGACGGCAGCCAAGGGAAAGGCTGCCATGGTCTTTGCGATTCCCAGCACCAGGCGAATTGGCCAGGCAATAACCCAGGCCACACCGACGCCAAGAGGAAGAAAGATACACGACACGAGGCACGAGAGCATAATACCGTAAAACACAAAACTGATGACCCAAAGGGTCAGCAGATTGGTCAGCACAGAAACAAGGCTGACCGTACCGAAATAATAAGCACATAGGGGCGCCGTGGGAATGCTGGAGCCAATGGAAATGGCGATGGTCACAGCGCACCAATGGACGAGTTTCCCAAAAAAGCCCCGGAATCGTCCCAGACGTTTTCTGTCCAGTAGCCACTCCTGGATGGGCATGGAAAAGAGAAAGATACCGACCATACAACTGACCGACAGCTGAAAGCCCACATTGGTGACGATCATGGGATTGACCATCAGCAGCACCAGCACGGAGAAAGACAGTGCCGTGGGCGGATCATAGTCTTTGCCGAAGAGCATGGCAAGCACCACCAAAATGTGCATAATGCAAGCTCTTGAGATCGACGGAGCAAAGCCGGCCACCGCCGCAAAGAAGATCAGCACCGGAATACCCACAAGGGCTGTCAGCCATTTCCGCCGACCCAGAAAGACATAGACTAGGGAAAACAAGATCGTCACATGCATGCCGGAAACAGCGATGACATGGCGGATACCGCTGAGCTTGAAGGCCGTATCGGTGGCATAGTCAATTTCGTCCGTATTGCCCAAAAGAAGGGCCTGGGCAAATGCATAGGTATCGCTGGGAAACAGCAGCTTGATGCGGTCACTGAGTTGATTCCGCAACCAGGCAGGCCAGCAGCGTAGGGGCAGCTTATTTTGCGCAGTCACCGTTACCTCGTCCCGGGCTATAGCCACCAGGAAGGTACCGTCGGCCATATAGTAGTCCGATTCCCGGGAGCAGCCACGGAGTGTTGCGCCCAGTACAAAGGTAGAAGTCACGGTATCGCCGGGCTTTACACAGGTGTCGGCAGGCAAATAAACGCGGACATGGTAGGTCTTACCGCCCGCTTGCAGTCTGCCCTCGACGCCGGTTCCATAGTCTGATTCAAAGGAATAGTCCGCAGCCTCGATGGAAAGTGGCATTTCCAGGCTGTCGAGAGCCCGGACATTGGACAAATAGAAGCTGTCAAAGCCCATTTGCCACAAAAAGCCCAACAGGCAGCCAAAGATCAGCATACCCGCCACCCGGGCTTTGGGTGTACGGAGCAGGAAGAATAAGCAAACAGCAATCCCAAGGGCGGCTGCACCGGCACAGAGCAAATACCACTGATTGTCCAGCCACTGGCAACCCAGCAAGGTTGCCACAACAAAGCCCGCGGTCAGCCACATGAGTTTTCGCATGTTGATTCCTCCTCTCTCGTAAAGGAAGGGCGCTACCAAATGGCAGCGCCCTATCCGGTTATTAGTTCAGCTTGCTGCTGACAAAATCCTTGACCTGAGCCAGGGCCTCGTCCACCTTAGTGGCATCCTTGCCGCCGCCCATTGCAGAGTCGGGCTTACCGCCGCCGCTGCCGCCGCAAACGCCGCAGACGAACTTGACGATATCACCGGCACGCACGCCGGCCTTCACGGCATCCTTGCCGCAGACAGACAGGAAGGTGACCTTCTCGCCGGAGATGGACACCAGGACAGCCACCACAGCAGGCTCCTTGTCCTTCAGCACGTCACCCATCTGGCGCAGAGCTGCAGCATCTGCCTCGCCCATGGGCACGGTCAGCACCTTCACAGCGCCGACAACAGCAGCACCAGCCAGCATACGATCCACAGCACCGGCAGCTTCCTTGGCCTTGAACTGCTCGATTTCCTTCTTCAGAGCCTTGATCTCCTCCAGCTGAGCAGCCAGCTTGTCAGACAGATCAGCCGCATTCTTCACCTTCACGGCAGCGCAGGCATCCAGCATCTGCTCTCTGGTCTTTGCAGCATCGGCAACAAATGCCTTACCGGTGATGGCCTCGATACGGCGGACACCGGAGGCAACAGAAGCCTCGGAAACGATGCGGAAAGCGCCGACCTTGGCGGTGTTATCCAGGTGGGTACCGCCGCAAAGCTCGATGGAGTAACCGCCCATATTGACAACACGGACGGTATCGCCGTACTTCTCGCTGAACAGAGCGGTAGCACCGGAGGCCTTAGCCTCCTCGATGGACATTTCACGGATGTCCACGCCGTAACCGGTAAACACGGCCTCCTGCACCAGAGCATTGACCTGTGCAATCTCCTCGGCGCTCATGGCGGAGAAGTGGGTGAAGTCAAAGCGCAGATGATCCTCGTCCACGTAAGAACCGGCCTGGTGGACATGATCACCCAGAACGGTACGCAGAGCGGTCTGCAGCAGGTGAGTAGCAGAGTGGGCACGCATGATTGCGTTGCGACGCTCGGCGTCTACCGTCACGGTAACACCGTCGCCAACATTGAACACGCCGGAAACGACCTTACCGTAGTGCATGACCTTGCCGCCCTTGTTCTTCTGAACATTATCCACGGCAAACACAGCATCGCCACAAACGATGGTGCCATGGTCTGCAACCTGGCCGCCCATTTCGGCGTACATAGCGGTTTCATCCAGCACGATGATGGCCTCAGCACCCTGGCCAATGGTCTGCTGCAGCTCGTCCTCACAGACGACAGCCAGCACCTTAGCATCGTTGGTCAGCTGGGTATAGCCGACAAACTTGGTTTCGGGCATATCCTTGCCAAAATCGATACCAGCCCAGCCCAGGTCGCCCAGGGCCTTACGGGCTTCACGGGCACGGATCTTATCATCCTCGCGGTTACGGTTATACTCGTCCATATCCACGGTCATGCCCTCGTCCTCCACCATTTCCACGGTCAGGTCGATGGGGAAACCGTAGGTAGCAGCCAGCAGGAAGGCATCAGCACCGGAGAAGACAGTCTTACCGGCAGCCTTATGCTCAGCCATCTTGGCAGTGAAGATCTGCATGCCGGTGTCGATGGTCTTGGCAAAGTTCTCTTCCTTGATCTTGACGATCTTGGTGATATACTCCTCCCGCTCACGCAGGTAGCTGTAATGGCCTTCATTTTCCTTCACGACAGTGCCGACCACTTCGAACAGGAAGGGCTTGTTGACGCCCAGCAGCTTGCCATGACGGGCAGCACGACGCAGCAGACGACGCAGCACATAGCCACGGCCCTCGTTGGAGGGCAGAACGCCGTCAGCGATCATAAAGGTGGATGCACGGATGTGGTCGGTGATGACACGCAGGCTCACATCGGTCTTGGCACTCTGGCCGTAGGAAGCACCGGTGATGGCGGTCACATGGTTGGTGATGTTCATGACGGTATCCACATCGAACAGGGAGTTGACATCCTGGCAGACAACAGCCAGACGCTCCAGGCCCATGCCGGTGTCGATGTTCTTCTGGACCAGCTCGGTGTAGTTGCCCTGGCCGTCATTGTCAAACTGAGAGAAGACGTTGTTCCAGACTTCCATGAAGCGGTCGCACTCGCAGCCGACCTTGCAGTCGGGGCTGCCGCAGCCGTACTTCTCGCCGCGGTCATAGTAGACCTCGGAGCAGGGGCCGCAGGGGCCGGAGCCATGCTCCCAGAAGTTGTCCTTCTTGCCGAAACGGAAGATGTTTTCAGCCGGGATGCCGATCTCCTTGTTCCAGATCTCGAAAGCCTCTTCGTCATTTTCATAGATGGAAGGATACAGGCGATCCTCTTCCAGGCCGACCACCTTGGTCAGGAACTCCCAGCACCAAGCGATGGCTTCGTGCTTGAAGTAGTCACCGAAGGAGAAATTGCCCAGCATCTCGAAATAGGTGCCGTGACGGGCGGTCTTACCGATGTTCTCGATGTCACCGGTACGGATGCACTTCTGGCAGGTGCAGACTCTCTTGCGGGGAGGCTCCACCTCGCCCTTGAAATAGGGCTTCATGGGGGCCATGCCGGAGTTGATCAGCAGCAGAGAAGCATCGTTCTGAGGGATCAGAGAAAAGCTGGGCAGACGCAGATGGTCCTTGCTCTCGAAGTAGCTGAGGAACATCTCACGCAGTTCGTTTACGCCATAGGGTTTATGAGCCATTGGGAATTACCTCCAAAATAAATTACATGATAAAATAAAACGGGCCTAACAAAACGATAGGGGCGTGAAGGACGCGGTACCACCCTAATTCGCCTATACCAAGGGTACGGGCATCTTAGACGCTCTGTAACGGGAGCTCCCGTCCCGGTCATCCCGGGCGACGCAGAAAGTGGCTTGCAAGGTTTTCCGCAAGGGGCTTTCACCATCTCCCCTCTCGCTAAGCGGTCCGACTTGCTTGGCTTTTGCATAGTCTTTTGCAATATTCTTGAGTATTTTACCACATTTTGCGGAAATGTCAACGGGTTTCTGCAAAAAAGATCATAGGGGACGAAAAACCGTCCCCTACAATGTCAAATATGCTCTTCAAGCCATGCCTTCATGGCAAGGCGGCCTTCTTCCGACATAGGGAAGTCGGCAGCGCCTTCCATTTCGCTTTTTTCGTAGCAGTAAGGGCCGTGCCAGTATTCCACATGGATAGAGCTGGCTTCGAAATCCACTTCTTTGGCGCTGGCCATCACCACATTGGGTTTGGCCATGTAACGGAAATTGCCGCAGGAGCCGGAAAAGCTGTTCTTGGCATCAAACCAGTGCAGCACCGGCAGGAAAATTTCCTTTTCCATTATTCAGCCAGCAGCTCTTCCATCTCGTCGATAAGCTTGCCGAACAGTTCCAGGGCCTGGTTGACGGGAGCGGGGCTGGTCATATCCACGCCGGCGCCCTTCAGCAGGTCGATGGGAGTCTTGGAGCAGCCGCCGGACAGGAAGCCCAGATAGTCGTTCAGCTCCTTCTCGCCGCCGTCCAGGACCTTGCGGGACAGAGCAATGGCAGCGGAGTAACCGGTGGCGTACTGGAAGACATAGTAGTTCATGTAGAAGTGGGGAATTCTTGCCCACTCGACGGCAATGTTGTCGTCGACGACCATGTCGGGGCCGTAGTACAGTTCGTTCAGGCGCTTGTACTCAGCACACAGCACATCGGCGGTCAGGCTCTTGCCTTCGGCGATCATGCGGCCGATGTTCAGCTCAAACTCAGCGAACATGGTTTGGCGGTAGATGGTGCCCTTGAACTGATCCAGATAGTGGTTGATGAGGTAGGCACGCTCCTTCTTATCGGTAGCCTTGGCCAGCAGGTGCTCCATCAGCAGGGCCTCGTTGAAGGTGGAAGCCACCTCAGCAACGAAGATGACATAGTTGGAGTCGATGGGGTTCTGGTGCTTGTGGCTCAGGTAGGAGTGCATGGCGTGGCCCATTTCGTGGGCCAGGGTGAACTGGTTGTCCAGGGTGCCGGTGTAGTTGAGCAGCACGAAGGGATGGACATCAGCGCCGGCAGAGTAGGCACCGCCACGCTTGCCCTCGTTGGGGTAAACGTCGACCCAGCGATTCTCGAAAGCGTGCTTGATGACAGCGCGGTACTCCTCACCCAGGGGTGCCAGGGAGTCATAGACGGTCTGCTTGGCTTCCTCGATGGGGATGTACTTGTCAACACCCTCCAGCAGGGGCGTATAGATGTCATAGAAATGCAGCTCGTCAACGCCCAGCATCTTCTTACGCAGGCGGACATAGCGGTGCATCTTGTCCAGGTTCTGATGGACAGCCTCGATGAGGTTCAGGTACACATCGGTGGGCACATTGGTGCGGTCCAAGGCGGCCTCGAAGGCATTGTTGTACTTCTTGGTCTCAGCAAAGAACTTCTGCTGCTTGTTTTGGGCGTTCAGCAGGCCCGCAGCGGTGTTCTTGTAGTCATTGAAGCTACCATACAGGCTCTCGTAAGCACTCTTACGCAGCACACGGTCAGAGCTTTCTTCCAGGCCAACGAAGGTGCCCTGGCGGACGACATGGGAATTACCCTCAGCATCGACAGCATCACGGAACTTGATGTCTGCGTTGGAGAACATGGAGTAGATATTAGTGGGAGCACCGGCAATTTCACCGGCAGCAGCCAGGATCCGCTCCTCAGCAGCGGACAGGGTATGAGCCTTGCGGCGACGCATATTGGTCAGATAGCGGCGATAGCGCTCCAGCTCCGGCTTTTCAGCGTAGAAACGGTCCATGTCCTCATCGGAAATAGCCATCAGCTCGGGGGTAGCAAAGCTGCAGTCGGAGCCGATCTTGACCATCACGCTGCGGAACTTGCCGTTCATGGCCTGGTAGACGGGGTTACGGGTATCCTCGTCGCCCTTGCGCATGCAGTAGTTAGCCAGGCGGCCAACACGCAGATCTGCCATTTCATCGGCATACAGGAAATTGTACAGTTCCTCAGCATTGTTCAGCTTACCGGCGAAGGAGGCCAGGACTTTGCCCTCTTCGATCATCTTCTGCAGGTCTTCCTCCCACAGAGCATCATTGGCATACAGGTCCTCAGTAGCCCAGGTGTGCTCTACCGGAATTTCCTCGCGCTTCCAGATCTTCTTCATTTCGCTCATTGTTTGTTTCCCTCCAAAATATAAAATTTAATTTGTTTTCTTTAAGTCTTCGGCGATCAGCTTTTTCATGGCCTCAATGCCCACTTTGATAGCGCCGGAGGTATCTTCCGTCATGGGCATAAAGAGCCCGGCCTTTTCCCTCTCCTGGTTCCAGACCGCATGGAAACAACTGCCGCAACGGACACCCAGGGCTGCTGCCACCACGAACAAAGCGGCAGATTCCATTTCGCTGGCCTTGACGCCCAAGCGCTTCCAGCTTTCCCACTTCTGAAGCAGTTCGTAGTACACAGGACTCTTCTCGGGGCTGTGCTGGCCGTAGAAGGAGTCCTTGCACTGGACAACGCCGGTGTGGATGCGATAGCCCATCTCCTCACCTGCTGTTTTCAAGGCATAGGTAATGTCAAAATCCGCAACGGCGGGGAATTCGATGGGCGCATACTCCAAAGAGGTATGGTCGAAGCGGCTGGCGCCGGTGGCCACCACCACATCACCGGGCTGCACATTCAGATCAATGCCGCCGCAGGTACCCACACGGATAAAGGTATCGGCACCGATGTTCACCAGTTCCTCCATGGCAATGGCAGCAGAAGGGCCGCCGATGCCGGTGGAGCAGACGCTGACCTTCTGGCCCAGCAGGGTGCCGGTCCAGATATTGTACTCCCGGTTCATGCCGATGTGGACCGGATTATCGAAATGCCTGGCAATAGCCTCGCAGCGGCCGGGATCACCGGGCAGCAGTACATAGCGGCCTACATCGCCCTCCACGCACTGGATATGGAACTGTTTTTCCATGGCTTGCATAAAATCACATCCTAGGCACATTATTTTGTTAATCATATCATATGCCCCGCAAAAATGCAAGAATAACTATTTTCCTTGACAAGCAGAAGCAAATTTGCTATAATCTTTTTGTTCACAATGTGAACTATTATTTAGGAGGCAAACTATGTTTGACAGATCTCTGGATTTGATCCAGGCCTGGGTGCAGCTTTCCTGCATCCTGCGAAATTCCCGGTTTACCAAGGCCCTGCCCTACAATGAAGCCATCGTGATGCTTCAGCTATACCAGGCCGGTGATCGGCCCATTACCATAAAGCAGATCACCGAGCAGACCCATATGCTCAAATCCCAGGTCAACCGTACCATCAATTCCCTGGAAGAAAAGGGACTTCTGGAGCGTTGCGAGCCGGAGGGCGACCGCAGGCTGGGCCATGTGCGTATGCGCAATGATCATCTGGCGCTTTTTTTGCAGGTCCACAACGAATCCCTGCAGATCGCAAAGGAGATCGGTACTATCATCGGTCCTGAAGACACGGAAAATTTCATCCGCATTTCCAACAAATTGGCCCAATCGGGCTATCATCTGTAAGAGAGGTAGAATATTATGGTTAAGATCCTGCTGGATTCTTCTTCCGATGCCATGCAAACCCATCCTTATGACTACTATGTGCCGCTGACCGTGGACATTGACGGCAGATGCTATAAAGACGGTATCGACCTGCGTGCGCAACGGTTTTACAAGCTTCTGGCGCATACTGCCGAATTTCCCAAAACCAGCCAGCCCTCCCCCGAGGATTTTATGACCTGCTTTGAGGAAGTGAAGGCAGCGGGCGATGAGCTGATCTATCTGACTGTGTCCGCTTCCCTGTCCGGCACCTACCAGAGCGCCAATATTGCCAAACAGATGGTGGAATACGATGGCATCCACATTGTAGACAGCCGCAGCGCCTCCCATATGATCGGTTTTTGGGCCCGTTATGCAGACAATCTGCGCAGCCAGGGCTACTCTGCAGCGGAGATTGTAGAGCAACTGCAGGCCCTGCGGGATAAACAGGTGATCTTTGCCGGTCTGCAGACACTGGAGTATCTGTACAAGGGCGGTCGGCTCAGCCGCACCTCTGCCGCCATCGGCACCGTTGCCAACATCAAGCCCATTATTACCATTTCACCGGAAGGCAAGATCGACTCCTTCGCCAAGGCCATCGGTGTCAAGCGGGCCATCTCCACCATGGTCAAGCAGGTGCAGGCCATGGAGATCGACGAAGACTTTGAAATTTGGAGTCTGTATTCGGCGGAAACTGACAACTGCGAGATTCTGGAGAAGGCCATGGCGGACATCGGCCATCCCGTTACCGCCAGATTCCAGGTGGGTCCCACCATCGGCGCTCACACAGGCCCCGGTGTTTACGGCATCACTTTCATCAGAAAATAACGAAAAATCCCTCTGTGAACATCACAGAGGGATTTTCATTTAGAACAGACTGACCTGGCTGGTATCCGGCAGGTCGCCGAAGGCACCGGCTTCTTTCAGCATCTGCAAGTGGGTCTTGGAGACCTTGGGGCAGGCAGCGGAGAATTCTTCAATGGAAAGGAACTCCTTGCCTTCCCTGCCTTCCATAATGTCCCAGGCGGCACTTTCGCCCAGGCCGGAAATGGCCACGAAAGGTGGCAAGATCTTACCGTCCACGATTTGGAACTTGGTGGCATGGCTCTTATAAATGTCAATAGGCGCAAAGTCAAAGCCACGAAGATAGAACTCATACACCACTTCCAAGGTCGTCAGCAGGTCTTCGTCCTTGGCGGTGGCGTCCTCGTTGTTGTGGATGGCCTGGATATTGGCCAGCACCTTTTCCAGGCCGCCCATCATGAGGCTGGCATCGAAGCCGCCCTTCTGGCTGCGGCGATAGAAATAGGCCGCATAGAAGGCCAGGGGATGATAAACCTTGAACCAGGCGATACGGAAGGCCATCATGCAATAGGCAACGGCATGGGCCTTGGGGAACAGGTACTTGATCTTCTTGCAGGAACCAATATACCAATCCGGCACACCGGCTGCCACCATCTCCTCCTCTGCTCCGGGAGGAAGGCCCTTGCCCTTACGGACCGACTCCATGATCTTGAAGGCCCGCTTATCCGGCATGCCGCAGGAAATGAGGTAGAGCATGATATCGTCACGGGCACCGATGGTCTGGTCCACCGTGGCGGTTTTGGAGTTGATGAGATCCTTGGCGTTGCCCAGCCACACATCTGTGCCGTGGGTGTAGCCGCAGATTCGCACCAGAAAGTCAAACTTGTCCGGCAGGGTATCCAGCAAAACACCACGGGTGAAGCGGGTATTGAACTCCGGCACACCCACGGCGCCGGTAGGACCCAGCAATTCGTTGTTCTCGTAACCAAGGATCTTGGATGTGGTAAAGATGGACATGGTACCCTTGTCATCCAGAGGAATGGTCTTGGCATCCACGCCGGTCATGTCCTCCATCATGCGGATCATGGTGGGGTCATCATGGCCCAGCATATCCAGTTTCAGCAGGTTCTCCTCCATGGAGTGGTACTCGAAATGGGTGGTGATCTGATCGGAATTGGGGTCATCGGCCGGATGCTGCACCGGGCAAAAATCCCAAATCTCGTTTTCCTGGGGAATGACCACCAGGCCGCCGGGATGCTGGCCCGTGGTACGGCGCACACCCACACAGCCGGATGCAAGGCGGGCTTCCTCTGCCTTGGAGGCGGTCTTATTCCGCTCCTGCATGTACTTCTTCACATAGCCGAAGGCGGTCTTTTCCGCCACGGTGCCGATGGTGCCGGCACGGAAAACATGGGAAGATCCGAACATGGAGATACAGTACTTGTGGGCTTCTGCCTGGTATTCACCGGAGAAGTTCAGGTCGATATCCGGTACCTTGTCGCCACCGAAGCCCAGGAAGGTTTCAAAGGGAATATTGAAGCCGTCCTTTTCCAGCTGAGCACCGCAAAGCGGGCAAGCCATATCCGGCAGGTCCGCACCGCAGTTATATTCCTTGGGCACATCCAAAATGGTATGCTTGCAATCAGGATTGGGACAGCGGTAATGGGGCGGGAAGGAGTTAACCTCCGTGATGCCCGACATGAAGGCAACAATGGATGAGCCAACGGAGCCACGGGAGCCAACCAGGTAGCCGTTTTCCAGGCTATTTTGCACCAGGCGCTGGGCGGACATATAGATCACATCGTAGTGACAGGAAATGATGTCATGCAGCTCCGTTTCCACACGGTCTACAAACATTTTGGGCGGATTGTCACCGTACAGCCTGTGAAGTTTGCCGTAGACCAGGTCCTTCAGATCCTCCACCGAGTTTTCGATGGCAGGAGCAAACAGGTTATGAGGCACGGGACGAATAGTCTCGCACATATCGGTAATGCGGTTGGGATTTGTGACGACCACTTCGTAGGCCTTTTCTTCACCCAGGTATGCAAATTCCCTTAGCATATCATCGGTGGTGCGGAAATACAGGGGCATGGGCTTATCAGCATCCTCAAAGCCCTTGGTAGCCAGCAGAATATGGCGGTAGATCTCGTCCTCTGGATTGAGGAAGTGGACGTCGCCGGTGGCAACCACCATTTTGTCCAGTTCTTCGCCCAAACGGACGATCTTGCGGTTATACTCCCGCAGATCTTCGTCGGTCTTTGCCGCATACTTTTCGTTATCCAGCATGAAACGGTTGTTGGCCAGGGGCTGGATCTCCAGGAAATCATAGAAGGAGGCGATACGCTTGAGTTCATCGTCGCTCTTTTTGTCCAAAATGGCCTGGAACAGCTCGCCGGCCTCACAGGCAGAGCCGATGATAAGGCCTTCCCGCAGCCGCATCAACTCGGATTTGGGAATACGGGGTACGCGCTTGAAATATTTGAGGTTGGCATCGGAGATCAGATGGTAGAGATTCCGCAGGCCCAACTGGTTCTTGGCAAAGAGGATGATATGGCGGGCCTGGCGATCTTTGATCCTGCCACCGGCACGAAGGCCCTGCATGGCAAAATTGATCTGCTGCAAACTATGGATCCCATGTTCCTCCTCCAGCTGATGCATCAGCCGGGCCATGATGAGTCCGCAGGTCAGAGCATCGTCGCCGGCCCGATGGTGATTGAATTCCGGCAAGCTCAGGGCATTTGCCACAATATCCAGCTTAAACTTGTTCAGATGCTGCAGCAGATTTTGGGACAGGATCAAGGTATCGGCGGAAGTAAAGGGATAAGGCATGCCCTGGCGGGCACATTCTTCCCGAACGAAGCCGGTATCGAAGTCCGCATTATGGGCCACCAGCACACGGTCACCCACAAATTCGATGAATTTTGGCAGCACTTCCTCAATACAGGGTGCACCCACCAACATCTCGTCGGTAATGCCCGTCAGATCCACGATCTTCTTTTCCAGCTTTCGACCGGGATCGACGAAGGTCTGGAACCGGTCGATCTCCTGGCCGTTTTTCATAATCACGGCGCCGATCTCGATGATGCGGTCATTTTTGGAGCTGAGGCCGGTGGTTTCCAGGTCGAAGGCAACAAATTCTTCGCTAAAATCCATATCCTGCTGGCCATGAACCACGATGCGGTCGTCCACATCGTTGACATAGTAGCCCTCGCAGCCATAGAGGATCTTGATGGTCTCATCGGTGCCGGCCACCTTGGGGGCTCCCTTCCAGTCTTCCACCACATGCAGCGCATCGGTGAAGCTTTGGCAGCAGCCATGGTCGGTAATGGCAATGGCACGGTGACCCCAGGCAGCCGCCTGCTTGATGGCAGCCTTGGTGGAGGTCAGCGCGTCCATATTGGACATAGCCGTATGCAGGTGCAGCTCCACACGCTTCATTCCCTCGGCAGTATCCTTGCGCTTGGGCATGGAACCGGGCTGCATGGCAAAGGGCTTGAGCACCATCTCATTATCGTATCGGTTCAGCTCGGGCTTGCCCTGGACCTTCAAAACAGCGCCAACCTTCACATTCTCCAAAATGGGCTTGGCTTCATTCGCTTCCATAAAGCGGTTGACACGGACAGAGCCGTAATTGTCGGTCATATCAAAGCTGATGACCCAGGCGTTGCGCTTTTTCAGTTCCTTATGGTCTACCGCAAAGACCCGACCCTCAACAACCACAGCGCCCATATCCAGGGTCACATCCTGCATAGACGTTGGCGGCAGTTTGATGGGCTTGCCATAGAAGGCCTGGCTTTCGGGCTGGGTAGCCACCTTCTTGGGTGCTTCGGCCACCGGTCGGTGTTCGATGATGGATCCACGTATTTTTTCCATGGCCTCAAAGAGGGCCTTTCCTTCCAGGGCCTGACCGGCGTGAAGTTCGATGCTCACAGGCGTGGCAAAACGCTCACGCAAGTTCCGGCACACCGCTGCAACAGCCTCCTGCAGCTGCTGCACACCATTACCCAGCAGTCGAATGTGGAGTTTTTCCCCTTCCCATTCGTAGGTCGCGCCGGCAAGTGCGCCCCGATTCATGGAGTTTTCCCGGACAAACAGTGCCATCAATTCCGCTGTTTCAACACGCTGCAGCTCCGCAGCCGGGTGGGTAGCCGTAATAGACAGCGTTTTTAGGCCGTAAGCGCTTTGAATCTCCCGGGCCACTGTATCCAGGCAGCGCTGGGGAATGTAGCGCTCGGCAAAGACCGCCACATCGACACGACGGGCAGCCGGGTCAATATCGGCAGCAACGATAGCCGCCTGAGAAAGGGCATCAAACAGCTCCTCAGGCGGCTCGTAATCCGGAAACATATTCAGAAAAAAGACTTGTTCTTTCATTGGTTACCTCATATGCTGTCATTCCGAGCCAGTGCGCTCACTGGCGTGGGAATCCCCAAAAGTTTCTGGCAACCCTGGAAATCCACGGGATTGCCACAGCAGTCTGCGGACTGGTTCGCAATGACATATCATTTTACATCTTACTAATCCGCTCCAGCAAGGCAGGCAGAAGTTCGTCATAAGGCAGTTTTTCCACCTGGACACCCTTTTCAAAGATCATACCCCAACCGTCGCCGCCAGCGATGCCGATATCGGCCTCCCGGGCTTCGCCGGGGCCATTGACGACACAGCCCATGACCGCCACGGTAATGGGCTTTTCGCAATTTTTCAGAGTCTGGTCTACCTGGTTGACCAAGCCGATCAGGTCGATGCGGGTACGGCCGCAGGTGGGACAAGAAATGATGTTCACGCCTTCCTTGCGCAGACCGGCGGCCTTCAGAATGTCCTTTGCGGCATAGACCTCTTCCACGGGGTCATCAGTGAGGCTGACACGGATGGTGTCGCCGATGCCATCCAGCAGCAGGGCACCAATGCCCATAGCGGACTTGATGAGGCCCTGCTTCACGGGGCCGGTCTCCGTCACGCCGATGTGCAGAGGGTAATCGCACTTTTCCCGGAACAGGCGGCAGGCGGCTACCATGGTGGGAACGGTGGAGGATTTCATGGACAGACAGGTGTCATAGAAGCCAAACTTTTCCAGCAGTTCCAAGTGACCAAAGGCGCTTTCCACCAGAGCTTCGGCCGTAGGATGGCCGTACTTTTCCAGCAGATTCTGCTCCAGGCTGCCACCATTGACGCCGATGCGGATGGGGATTTTCTTATCCTTACAAACATCCACAACAGCTTTGACCCGATCCTCACCGCCGATGTTGCCGGGGTTAATGCGGATCTTGGAAGCACCGCCTTCTGCGGCTGCGATGGCCAGCTTATAGTCAAAATGAATGTCCGCCACCAGCGGCAGAGGGCTTTCCTTGCAAATCTCGGCAAAGCCACGGGCAGCCTCCATATTGGGAACAGCCAGCCGGGCGATCTGACAGCCGGCAGCGGCCAGCTGGCGGATCTGGGAAAGAGAACCGGCAACATCCGTAGTCTTGGTATTGAGCATAGATTGGATCACAATCGGGGCACCACCGCCAATGGGAATATCGCCAACAAGAATTTGTCTGGTCATAGTAACCTCTCTTTCCTCCGCAGGACAAGCTGTCCTACACGAAAATTTATCACTTAAACAGGAAAATTACGTCCTTGAACATGATCACCGCCATCAAAAGCAGCAGCAGGATCATGCCAGCGCCATGCAGATAGCCCTCGTACTTGGGATCTATTTTCCTGCCGATGATGGCTTCCACACCGGTGGTCAGCAGCAGGGCCACCGCACGGCCGCCGTCCAGGGCAGGGATGGGCAGCAGGTTCATAACGCCCAGGTTAATGGCGATAAAGGCGCCAAAATACAGCAGATTCAGCAGGGCATCCCACACCGTTTCGGAGGAAGCAGCCACATCACTCATCTGGCCCACAATACCCACAGGGCCACTCATATCCGCAAGGCCAGCTTTACCGGTGAAGAGCATTTCCAGGCTCCAGCCCACGGTACGGACCCAGTCCACAGCCGTAAATCCAATATACTGCAGCTTGCTGCCCAGGTCAAAGGTCACAGCCTCGCCATAGGAGAAGCCGCAGCGCAGGGCCGTGCTGCCGTCCTCCAGGGGCACTTCGTGACGCTCCAGATGGAAATTATCCAGGACGATGCGCTGGCCGTCCCGCTCAATGACCAGGTCATGATAGTCACCGGGATTGAGGGTCAGCAACATGGAAACATCGTTCATCAGCAGAATCTTGCTGCCGTCGATCTCCACGATCTCGTCACCCAGCTGCAGGCCGTAGTCATCAACCGTGGCATAGTCCTCAAAAGAGGAGATCACAGGGGCCAGGTAGCCCTTGGCAGGAGCATAGACAATGCACAAAATCAGAATGCCTGCCACAAAGTTCATGAACGCACCAGCCAGCAGAATGCACAGCCGCTTCCACCAGACAGCCTTCTGGAAGGAGCGGGGATTTTCCGTATCCGTATCCTCGCCCTCCATGGCACAGTAGCCACCGATGGGGATGCAGCGGATGGAATACAGGGTCTCCCCTTTCTGCTTCTTCCAAATAGCAGGGCCCATGAACATGGAAAATTCGTTGACCTGCACCCCGGAGAGTTTGGCGGTGATGAAATGGCCGAACTCATGGATGAAGATCAGAAAAGAAAAAATGAGAATTGCAAAGAGAATGCTGAAAATTGTACCCATAGATATCCTCAAAAATCAATGATTGGTCTGCACGTAGCTACGTGCCAGGCGATCGGTCTCCAGAATTTGCTCCAGCGTAGGCTCGGGGATAAATTCCGCCGCAGCCACCGCACCGGAGACCAAGTCATAAATGTCATAGAAGCCGATCTTGTCAGCCAGGAACAGGGCCACCGCTTCCTCGTTGGCACCGTTCATGGCAGCGCAGATATTGCCGCCACGTTTTGCGCAATCCATAGCAAGCCGCAGACAAGGGAATGCCTCCAGATCCGGCTTGTGGAAGGTCAAACTGCCACAGGTCAGCAGATCCAGCTTATCCACGGGGCAGTTCGTCCGCTCCGGGTAGGTCAGCGCCAGCTGGATGGGCAGACGCATATCCGGCGTACCCATCTGCGCCATCACTGCGCCATCGACAAATTCTACCATAGAATGAATGATGCTCTGCCGATGAATCACCACTTCCACCTTTTCCAGGGGCAGACGGTACAGCCGCATGGCTTCGATGACTTCCAGGCCCTTATTCATCAAAGTGGCGCAGTCCACAGTGATCTTGGGACCCATCTTCCAGTTGGGATGCCGCAGCGCGTCGGCCTTGGTCATGGAGGCCAATTCCTCCCGATTCTTGCCAAAGAAAGGGCCGCCGGAGCAGGTCAGGATGATCTTCTCCACCTCTGCAGGGCTATGGGAGCCCATAAGGCACTGGAAGATTGCAGAATGCTCCGAGTCAACAGGCACAATCTGTGCGCCATACTTTTCTGCTTCTGCCATCACCAGTTCACCGGCGCAGACCAGGGTCTCCTTGTTGGCAAGGCCGATGCGCTTACCGGCACGGATAGCAGCCAGGGTCGGCTTTAGGCCCACCATGCCCACCACGGCAGTGATGATGCAGTCTACCCCTGCCAGGGTGGCTGCCTCTTCCAGGCCGCCTTCACCATAGCGGATCCGCACAGGCAGATCGCCGATGCGGGACTTCAGTTCCAGTGCAGCTTCCTGGGTGGCCATGACCGCCAGCTCCGGCTGGAACTGCTGGCACTGCTCCAGCATCCGGTCTACATTGGTACCGGCAGTCAGCGCTGCCACACGGACGCCCTCCATGCGGCTGATAATATCCAGGCTCTGACGGCCGATGGAGCCGGTGGAGCCTAAAATTGAAACACAATTCACCATAATTTACACCACAAAGGGGATGAGCAGCAGCAACGCTTCCGTCAGCGGAGCTGTGATCATCACAGAATCAAAACGGTCCAAAATGCCGCCATGACCAGGAATCAGATTACCATAGTCCTTGATACCGGCCTGGCGCTTGATGACAGACATACTCAAATCACCCATCACGCCTGCCACAGAGCCCAGAAGGCCATAAACCAGGCACAGCCAGTAGTTTACCTGCAGCATGGCAAAGCGCTGCACCAGGAAGGCAAACAGCAGCATGCCCAGCACGGCAGTGATAATACCGCCGATGAAGCCTTCGACAGACTTTTTGGGGCTGATGACCGGGCAAAGGCGGTGCTTGCCCAGGGTGATGCCCACAAAATAGGCGCCGGTATCCGACAAAAATGCCATCAAAAATGGAATAAAGAGTAGGACCTTACCGCTGGGCATCATCCGGATCCGCACCAGGGCGGTCAGCAGGAAGGGCAGCAGGATGCCGGAGAATAAGCAAACAGCGGTTTCGGTGAGCTTCAGCTTCAAATTCGATGCCAGCATCTCCAAAAACAGCAGTGTTGCATACACAAACACGCCCACCATGGCCGGTGCATAAGGACAGCCATAGTAGCTCCAGGCGGAAACGGCAAAGGCCATGACCGCAGAATACACATTCAGACGTGCATTTTTCACCAGGCCTGTGCGGTATAGCAGTTCATAAGATGCGATGCCGCACATCAGGCCCACCACTGCCGCCGCCACGAAGGACGGTGCCAACAGCAGCGCCACAATCAGCACTGGCACCAGCACAAGGGCTGCCAGAATTCGGGTTTTCATTGTTTACACCCCTCCAAAACGCCGGTTACGCCGGTGAAATTCCTCGATGGCCATATCCAGATGCTCTGCGGAGAAATCGGGCCACAGCACATCCATAAATACATATTCGGAATAAGCACTCTGCCATGCAAGGAAGTTGCTGGTCCGCAGCTCACCGGAGGGTCGGATCACCAACTCCGGATCCGGCACACCGGCAGAGTCCAGATAGTTTTCAAATTCAAATTCGGTCAAGTCGGCAGGGTCCCGCTTACCGGCCGCCACATCGGCAGCATAGCGCTTGACAGCCCGGATGATCTCATCCCGGCCGCCATAATTCAAACAAATATTGACCTGCACTTCGTTATAATCATCAGAGGCTTCCATGGTCTGCCGGCAGAGCTTCTGTAAGCCGGGACTCAGGCGGGACAGGTCACCGAAAAAGCGGAAACGGATATGATTTTTCTGCATATCCTTCAGCGCTTCCTTCAGATAGTTTTCCAAAAGCAGCATAATGCCGCTGACCTCTTCCTCAGTGCGCTTCCAATTCTCCGTGGAGAAGGCGTAGACTGTCAGATATTTTACGCCCAGATCGTTGCAGTGGGCGGCAATGCGGCGGAAGGTCTCCGCACCGGCCTTGTGACCGGCATTCCGCTTGAGGCCACGCTGCTTTGCCCACCGTCCGTTGCCATCCATGATGATGGCAATATGCTGCGGTACAGGCAATTTTTCAGAAAGTGCCATATTTGCACCTCACTTTTTATCGGGATGGGGAGGATGCTCCCTACTATGCGATGATGGGAGGGGCATCGCCCCTCCCCTACTGTTTGCAAAATTACAGAGCCATCAGTTCCTTTTCCTTGGCAGCGGTGGCTTCGTCTACCTTCTTGATCATCTTGTCCAGCAGATCCTGCAGATCCTTTTCTGCCTTCTTCTGGTCGTCCTCGGTGATCTCGGAGTTCTTCTTCAGCTTCTTGACATAGTCCATACCGTCACGGCGGATGTTACGCATAGCGACCTTTGCATCCTCAGCGTACTTCTTGACCTGCTTGACCAGTTCCTTACGGCGATCCTCGGTCAGCATGGGGAAGGTCAGGCGGATGACACGGCCGTCGTTCTGGGGATTGATGCCCAGATCGCTGGTCTGAATGGCCTTCTGGATGTCCTTCAGGAGCTTGGTGTCCCAGGGCTGGATCACCAGGGTGCGGGCATCGGGAGAAGAGATGGTGGCAACGCCGTTCAGAGCGGTTTCGCTGCCATAGTATTCCACAGTAATGCGGTCAAGAACCTTGGGGTTGGCACGACCGGCACGGACAGCGCCGAACTCCTCTTCCAGGTGCTCCAGAGCCTTGTCCATTCTTCTTGCATAATCCTTAAAATCTACGGGCATCTTCTTGTCCTCCTAAGTTTAGTTTGTAACGGTGGTACCGATGGCCTCGCCACGCACCACACGCAAAATACTGTTTTCTTCTGCCAGGCCAAAGCAGACCATGGGCATATTGTTATCCATAGCCAAAGCCATTGCGGTCACATCGGTGGCCTTCAGGCCCTTTTCCAAAACCTCATTATAGGTCAGGTGGGTATAGCGAATGGCATTGGGGTCCTTCTTGGGGTCAGCGGAATAGATGGCATCCACATTCTTTGCCATCAGCACTGCATCCGCCTCGATCTCCACGCCACGCAGCACCGCACCGGTGTCGGTGGAGAAATAGGGGTTGCCGGTGCCGGCGGCGAAAATGACCACCTTGCCCTCGTTGAGGTAGCGGTTTGCCGTATCGCGGGTAAAATACTCAGCGAACTTGTGCATTTCCACAGCGGTAAGTACCCGGGCATCCAGGCCAAACTGCTCCAGCGCATCCGCCACGGCAATGGCGTTCATAACCGTAGCCAGCATGCCCATGGCATCGGCGTGGCTGCGCTGCATCTTGCCGGAGCCATTTTTGACACCGCGCCAGAAATTGCCGCCACCAATGACCAGGCCTACCTGTACGCCCATATCCACGCACTCCTTAATGGATGCGCAGACCTCTTTGACTTTCGCAAAATCCAGACCGAAACCGTCGCCGGCGGCGGTCTTTTCACCCAGCGCCTCGCCACTGACCTTCAGCAGCACACGCTTATATTTGATTTGGGACAAGCGATATCACTCCTTTTCCATATCCTTTCCCCATTTTAATATAAGAACGACAAAATGACAACTAAAATTTTTGCAATTATGAAAGTTTTTCTTTTATTTACAAACTTTATGTCCACAATTTGTTGACATTTGTTTTTTGTAATATTAAAATATTTCATGTAACCACTCAGTTTCAGATCAGATGGGAGGCATTATGCGCCCGCTTTGCGGCTGCAGACCTACTTACAAGTAAAATTTTTCCATATTTTTTCATTTTTAATGTGATCTTTTCTGTTTTTTCCTTACTAAATAAATGAGAAGGTAATTTTCTATTTTTGTTATACCTTAGATGGAAGGGTTTTCTAACGAATGTACGCCTCGTCATATGTAAACATTCAGACACAGATTCCCACGCAGAAAGGAAGTGTGACCATGAAAAAATTCCTGGCGCTCATGATGGCAGCCATTTTGCTCCTGCTTTGCGGCTGCGGACCCAATGAAAACGAGTATGTAGCCCACTATTTTGGAGGCCTCGGCTATGATGAAGATGCAAGCTACCCCATAATCGCCGTACTCCACAACACCGAAGAACGGGATGCGTTTAGCACATCTGTGAAGAACAAGCAAATTCAAGAAACACTTTTCGAATATAACGATCTTTTTTTCGACAATCGAATCGTGTTTGTCCTGTCAATTTCCATGTCCAGCGCCTCTCACCGGTATACCGTGGAAAAGGTCTACCAGACAAATGAGGCTACCACCTTTGTTCTCAAAAAGGCACACACCGAAGGTGAAGTTCATGCCTTGGGCAGTATGACGATCCTGGTGGAAATGGACAAAAGCTGGGACTGCGAGCCGGAAAACATCCGGATTGAATACGATTGATCCTTAGAATGGATTGGAAAAGTAATTGTGCGCTTCTATTCGGCCGGCCAATGATGTCCATTAGGAGGTAATTAGCATGAAAAACAAACTTGCCTATATTGCTATCATCATCGCAATTTCCCTGCTACTTCTCTGTGCTGCCTATGTTGTTTTTCACATGACCTGCGGGAACACACATCTGGCCAAGCACATCCGTTTAGGCATGACGAAAGACGAAGTTAAAGAAATGCTGGGTGAGCCTAATGCATTTACCGGTGGCGGACAAATGGACTATGTGTATTATTTGGGCGACGGAAGCATTCCGTGGGGGCTTTCATCCCCGCTGTACGGATTGGCAGCTGTAGCAGACCACCGGTCGGTCGAGGACGAACTGATAACACTGATACATGAATTTGGCCATCTTGTTGGTGCACCTGACCATTATGGTGGAAGCGGTGATTCAACACAGAGTATGAATGATAGCAATGTTGCCAACGCTGAATTCTATACAAACTGTCTGTATGGTGAGTCTCAGGAAGATATTCGAGAATTATCACAGGTATTTTTCTGTCCCGGCTGTCGTGAATTCATGCACAATGATATAGTCACGATTCAACAAGGGGAGCAAGGAGGAGATGATAATGATGACAGAGTTGTATTTTCATAAGCGTATCTTATTTATCCTGATTACAGTTTTATTGTTATTTTCCTTTTTGGGCTTCCTTTCCATAAATGTACTCGCTCTGGAAACACCTAATGTAAGCGCAGATAGTTATGAAGAATACCTGGAAATCACAGAAATGCCCGCGTTTACAGACCATCTTATCCGCTATGAACAGATCAAGGCCCTTGGTGCGTTCGGAATGTTTGTAGGGCCACATTATCCGTATCCTGATCCTGTGAATCGTCCTGTTGGTGATATATTTCTAGATGAAACATTGTATTACATAGTTGTAGATCAGAATTCGTTTGAATTAGCACTATACATTGGAGAACTTACCACCACAGTACCAAAGGAAAGGGTAGAAAAAGAAGCCATTTCAATGCCCTCCGGTTTACATGATATGCGCCATCTAAACTCCGATGAAACCGGATATATTGTACGTGGACCACTTATTTATCGCTATTCCAAGGGCGAACTTACCGGTGTACAATGGTTTATGGGAGATAGATGTTTTCACCTATTTCCAAATCCATATAAGTCAAGCACATTGAAAGGTGACGCAGATATAAAACTAGCAACCTACCCCACGGATAGGGAAAATACGATCTGTAATCGATTGCTGTCGCGTAATTATCTGGTAGCTCTGTCTGCTTATTATACGCTGATCAGGGATATTCCGCTACAGTCGGGCGAAACATGGTTCAGTCGCATACAGTACATTCTTTTGCCCGTGCTGTGTTTCATTCTTCTGATCGCTGCCTGTATTACGGCAATCTGGTTTATCCGGCACATCCGCAGGAAGAAAGCAGCCATGTTTCCTACGCAATGGCATAATCGCCGCTATAAAAACAGCGCAACGGACGATACCGAAAACTGAACCAGCATTTCACACAAATTCCGGGAGGGGCGCTGCCCTTCCCCTGCATAGGGCCGTCCCCTGCCACTCTTTCACAGCATCATCTGGACCGAAAGCACCGCGCAGTGGTCCAATCTGAGCCAAAGCTGGGGCGCATCTGCAGATTATGACCGGTATGCCCATGACTTCCAAGTGTAAAGGATTATATTCAGGCACAATATCCTGACGCATATGATAAATACCTGTCCGTTGGTTGCAAAGACGGCGTTTATTTGTATGACCCCGAAACGGGCGAATACCTGTAGCTGCCAGGTGAAGTTCTTTCCTCACTGGAAGCCATCGACCGTAACGGATTTCCAAGCAAAGATGCTGGTCTGGATGTGATCAGAATACACGGTGACAGGATCACATTTTGTACAACCAATGGGCAATATGCTTTGGTCTACTCTCCCAGCAGAAAACCTACTTGGGTCAATTCGCCTGATGAGGCAGCAATTGCAAGTGTTAAATCAATCGGCGACGGATGGTATCATGTTGCGACAAAGTCGCGCTGAGCCACCGCTGAGGCACAATCGGATCCCAACGCAGGAGGTCTTTTATGAAAAAACATACTATCTGTAGGCATTTTTTTCGATTTCTCTTAATCGTGCTGCTCCTCATCGCTTGTGCCAACAGCACATTGGCCCTTAGAGTTAGTCACCCCACCGCAAACAGTTACGAAGAATACCTGGAAGAGATCAAAAAACTGGATGTGCCAGATTTTTATGTTCGCTATGAGCACATCCGGGTCCTTGGTGATTTTGTTTTATTTTCAGGCGATTCTCAGAGCTATTATGTCCACTACAAGATCATCGACAGGAACGGCTTTGAGGGATCATTTGATGTGAAGCCGAAAAGCTTTCTTAAAGACAACAGAACCTACCTGGTTATGCCTGATAATCTGGCGGATATGCTTAGCCTCCCCACGAACGAGAGCGGAACCATCCGGCGAGGACCCCTACACTATCAATATACCAACGGCAAGCTTACCAGTATTCTCTGGATTGCAGGCAATGTGGAATTCTCACTCAGCGGATATCGCTCACTAGACAATTACCCAATGGACAAAGAAGAGACCATCCTCAGCCGACTTCTTTCCCCTGATCGGGAGATCGCACTCACCGCATACAGAGAACTGATGAGCGGTATTCCTCTACAGCCCGGAGAGTCAATTTTCAACAGAGCACCTTACCGCACAATTGCAATCAGTACCGCAGTATTGTTGGTTGTATGTGGTGCTGTCGCCTGTGTTTGGATAGAACGCCGCAGAAGGAGGATGCGTCATGAAGATTAAGCAGTTTCTCAAATGTACGATTTGTTTGCTTTTGATCATCTTTATCCTGTTCGGTGTTTTCTGTAGTCTGGCACAAGAAGCCCACGCAAACACCGACATAATGATAAGGATAAGTGATTATGATAACTATCTGGAAATCATAGAACAGTTGGATTTGCCGTCTTATTATGTACGATATGAACACATTCAGGTTCTTGGCGAATACAAAGGATACACAGGGCCAGATTATGTATCGTTAAATGACAGCTGGTATCTATTTGAATATCGCGCAGAGTACTTAGTCACAGACAAAAATAATCAGTCGCTTACTTTTATTATGGCGCAGAAAAATCTGATAGAACGGCCGCAGAACAAACTACGCATGTCTCTGGTTTCAGCAGACATGCGTACTGTAAACACAGACGAGTCCGGTATCATTGTCCGGGGACCGTTGCGATACCGTTATTATGGCGGGCAGTTGAGAAGGATTGACTGGAACCTGGGGTATGTGGATTTTTATGTTCATGCGACTCATGATTATCCCACGGACGCAGAAAAAACGATTTACAGCCGACTGCTTTCCCGCAACTATTTTACTGCTTTGTTTGCTTACTACGAGCTGGTGTGGGATATTCCGTTACAGCCCGGCGAGACCTGGCTGGGCAGAATGCAGCATCTCATCTGGCCTCCGGTGATTTTGATCCTGCTGATCGCTGCCTGTATTACGGCAATCTGGTTTATCCGGCGCATCCGCAGGAAGAAAGCAGCCATGTTTCCTACGCAATGGCATAATCGCCGCTATAAAAACAGCGCAACGAACGATACTGAAAACTGAACCAGCATTTCACACAAATTCCGGGAGGGGCACTGTCCCTCTCCTACATGGAAACAGTAAGACACAACACCATCCCCTTTGACTCTCATGTCAAAGCAGAAAGGAGCCATGTTTATGAAACGGATTTTTGTTTTACTGATCGCTGCTCTTTTTCTACTGTGTGCCTGTGTGCCCCACGAACTCGGTGAAAAGGAATTTCATGCCACCTATCTATATACAGGTTATGACACAAATGCTGGCTATCCCACAGTTACAACAATACAGAACATAGCCGAACGGGATGCCAGTGCAAAAAACGCACATGTCAAGATTCGCAATGCACTGTTATCTTATGACGATGGTTTCTTCCGATCCAAGATTCTGATTATGCTTTACATTCCCCAGGACATGTGTTCACAAAACTATGTGGTCGAAAAAATCTACGAATCGGAGTATAATGTCACAATTTATCTAAAGCAAACAGCAGAAGGCTTCGACTCTGATTCCATAAGTGGTATGCACATCCTTGTGGAAATGGAGAAATATCCATCGAAACCCTTGAACATCGAGTATGACCATTACGAGCAACAGGGAATCACAGAGCAAAGTCGTCCTCAAATACCTTTGAATTAGCACTATGGGAGGGGCACTGCCCCTCCCATACTTTTTAGTCTTGTGCAATTTTGACACTTTCCACTTTGGGAGAATTTTGCTTTTGTGCGGCATTTTTGGTTGCAAAATCTGCAACGATGGGTTATAATGGGACATTATTGGAAATTTACCCAAAGAGAGGTTTGAAAATATGGCTGAAATCACCGAAAGCAAGAATTTCATCCACGCATTTATCGACGAGGACATCGCCGAGGGCGGTCAGTATGCAGGCCGCACCGTGCACACCCGTTTCCCTCCTGAGCCCAATGGCTACCTGCACATCGGCCACTGCAAGGCCCTGATCATCGACTTCGGCACCGCCGAAAAGTACAACGGTCTGTGCAACCTGCGTATGGACGACACCAACCCCACCAAGGAAGATGTGGAGTTTGTCGAGGCCATCAAGGAGGATATCCACTGGCTGGGCTTTGACTGGGGCGACCGCTTCTTCTACGGCTCCGATTATTTTGAGAAGGACTATGAGTTTGCCGTAGAGCTGATCAAGAAGGGTCTGGCCTATGTCTGCGAGCTGACCCCCGAGCAGGCCAGAGAGTTCCGTGGCGATCTGAACACCCCCGCCACCTCCCCCTGGCGTGACCGTCCCATTGAGGAGAGCCTGGATCTGTTCGCCCGGATGCGCGCCGGTGAATTCGAGGACAACAAGTACACCCTGCGCGCCAAGATCGACCTGGCATCCGGCAACTTCAACATGCGTGACCCCGTCATCTACCGCATCCGTCACATGCACCATCACCGCCAGGGTGACAAGTGGTGTATCTATCCCATGTACGACTTTGCCCATCCCATTCAGGACGCCCTGGAGGGTATCACTCACTCCCTGTGCTCCCTGGAGTTTGAGAACCACAGACCCCTGTACAACTGGGTTGTGGACAATGTTTCCGTGCCCCACAAGCCCCGCCAGATCGAGTTTGCCCGCCTGGGCATCGACCACACCGTGCTTTCTAAGCGCTATCTGCGCGCACTGGTGGAGGAAGGCTATGTGGCCGGCTGGGACGACCCCAGAATGCCCACCCTGTGCGGTATGCGCCGCCGTGGCTTCACCCCCGCTTCCATCCGCAATTTCTGCGAGCGTGTCGGCGTGGCTAAGAGCCCCAACACCATCCCCCTGGCATTCCTGGATTTCTGCCTGCGTGAGGATCTGAACGAATCTGCCGCCCGTGTCATGGGCGTGCTGAAGCCCATCAAGCTGACCATCACCAACTACCCCGAGGGTCAGACCGAAACCATGGAAGTGGAGAACAACCCCAACCGTCCTGAGGATGGCACCCGTGAGGTTACCTTCTCCCGCAATCTCTGGATTGAGGCCGACGACTTCCTGGCTGAGCCCATTCCGAAGTACAAGCGTCTGTTCCCCAATGGACCTGAGTGCCGCCTGAAGGGTGCTTACCTGATCCAGTGCACCGGCTACAACACCGACGAGAACGGCAACATCACCGAAGTGCTGGCTACCTATGATCCCGAATCCCGTGGCGGTGACCCCGCTGACGGCCGCAAGGTCAAGGGCGCTACCATCCACTGGGTGGATGCCGAGACCGCTGTGGATGCTGAGGTCCGTCTGTATGACAACCTGTTCAACGCCACCGATCCCGACACCTCCAGCATGGAGACCCTGGTCAAGGATCTGAACCCCAACTCTCTGGAGGTTCTGCAGAATTGTAAGCTGGAGGCATCTTTGGCAAAGGCCGAGCCCGGTCAGAGCTTCCAGTTCATGCGTTTGGGCTATTTTACCCCCGACAGCAAGGACTCCACCGCTGAGCATCTGGTGTTCAACAGAAGCGTCAGCCTGAAGGACAGCTTCAAGCCCGGTAACTAAATTGTAAAAACCCACTGCTTCCGCAGTGGGTTTTTCAAAAGGAGATTTTATGAAAAAAGCACTCCCATACATTCTGTATTCCCTGGTCATTCTGGCTGCGGCAGGCTTACTGGCCTATCAGGGGCTTGTAACCAAGGAGCTGACCGGCAGCAATCTGACCCGTGGTCTTTTGATCATTGCTGCTGCCCTGGTGGGCATGTTCCGGCCCAAGCGCCGTAATAAGGTAAGCAACAAAAAGATCGTGTATCAAAAGGCATATCCCGAGTATGTCACCGGCGCTTTTGCTGAGGAGCCCAAGCTGGAGAAGAAGCTGTACAACGCCATTGACGACTTTAATTTCAGCCGCTACGCCGCCGGTATCAAGAAGCTGAATGCGCTGCGGAAGGAATGCCAGTCCACGAATGACATCTATGCCGTGACCGTTTTCACCGCTTTGTGCTATGATGGCATGGCTGCTTACGAGGATGCTGTAAAGCATTATTCCGATGCCTTCCGGATCCGCCGCAATTCTACCCTGCTTTCCAACGCCGGCATGTGCTGCATGCGCATGGGCAAACTGGAGGATGCGCAGAACTTCTATCAGCAGGCCATCGACTGCGATGACACAAATGCTTTCCCCTGGAACAATCTGGCCGCCCTTTATTTCAAGGAGGGCGAATATGAAGATGCGCTGGAATACGCCGAAGGTGCACTGGAACGGGACCCCAAGATGCCCCAAGCCCTGAGCTGCGCAGCCATCTGCAGCGCGCTGCTGGGCGAAACGGAGGATTACGAGAGGTATTACCGCCAGGCCGTTGCCAACGGCTACGACGGCAATAAGATCAAAAATGCCATCAAAGCATTGGATACTGCATATTAAGCAAACGGAGCCGCACGAACTGTGCGGCTCCGTTTTTCAATTTGAATATTTCGTAGTGGAAGGTCTTGACCCTCCCTAACCCTTTCAATTTGGGGGCTATGACAATCGTGCAAACAGTGCTAATGCGCAATACGAAACTGCTCAATCTGCTGTGACGCTGAGGGAGGGTCAAGACCCTCCCCTACGGATTGCCGAAGGCAGACAAAAGAAAGGGCGGGTTAAAAACCCGCCCCTACAAGATATTTATTTACCAAATACGTTTGCGACTTTCTTCAGCATTTCCCGGATGGGCAGGTGGTAGGGGCAGCGCTCCTCGCAGAGGCCGCAATCGACACAATCGGATGCGGTCTTGGGCATTGCCAGGTAGCGGCCGGCGGCCCATTCCTGCAGACCGTAACGGTTGTAGTAGCCCTCAAACAGGAAAGCACCGGAGATGTTGATACCGGCGGAGCAGGGCTGGCAGTAATTGCAGCGGCGGCAGAAATTGGTACCCAGCTCGTCACGGATCTTCTGCATAGCAGCCAGTTCTTCGTTAGACAGAGGGCTTTCATCGTTGGCAGCGGCAATGTTCTGCTCCAGTTCCTTAGGGTCAGCCATGCCAGGGATCACAACAGTCACATTGGGATCGGCGCAGACATAGCGCATGGCCAGGGTGGCATCCTCGATGGCGCCGCCGGCCAGGGGCTTCATGCACACAAAGCCGATGTTCTTTTCGGCGCACTTGGCGATCAGTTCCTTGCCCTGGGACTCGACGATGTTATAGGGGAACATGATGGTCTCCACCCAATCGCACTCCAAAGCCTTTTCAAAGACAGCCAGGTCGTGCATGGTGATGCCGATGTGGCCGATCTTACCGGCAGCCTTGGCCTCCTGCAGTGCTTCCAGAGCGCCGCCGGGAGCAACCACCTGCTCAAACTGCTGCATGTTGGGGTTATGGATCTGATACAGCTCGATGTAGTCGGTACGCAGGTTGCCCAGGCTAATGTCGATGTCCTTTGCCATGCCGGCCTTATCACGGGCCATGGACTTGGTGGCCAGGATGAAATCGCTGCGGAGGCCTTCCAGGGCATAGCCCAGGTATTCCTCACTGACGGTATAACCACGGGCGGTGTCGATATAGTTGATACCGGCTGCCTTCAGCTGGTGCATCAGCACCTTCGTACCCTCGGCATCGATGCGCTGAATCGGGATACCGCCAAAACCCATGGCGGAAATGTTCAGACCGGTCTTACCCAAAGTTCTGTACTGCATAATCTTTCTCCTTACTTTTTATCTTTAGTCTGGGCCTGCAGGTGCATACTCAGCACCGCAAGAGAGGTTGCCATATTTTCGTTCTGCACCAAAATGTTCTCGGGGACTTCCAAATGCACCGGTGCAAAGTTCCAAATGGCCCGGATGCCGCAATCGATGAGGCGGTTGCAGACCTGCTGGGCCTGGGCCGTCGGGACGGTGATGATGGCCATGCGGACCTTGTTGGCCCGACAGAACTCCTCCATCTGATGCATATAGTGGACTGGGATGCCCTTGCTGGTGAAGCTGACAGACGGCATGATGTCGAAGGCTGCCAAAATGTGTAGACCGTAGTCGGCAAAGCCGGAATAGTCGCAGAGGGCTTGGCCTAATTTACCGGCACCCACTAGGACGGCATCGGTGCTGTTGTCATAACCCAAAAACTGCTCAATATCGTCAATTAAGCTTTCCCGCAGGTAGCCCACCTTTGGACGTCCGCCGTCGGACACCGCCGCCAGATCCTTGCGCACCTGCACCTCGCCCATCCCCAAAGCATTGGCCAGGGTTGTGGCAGAAATATGAGCAGGCGCATCCTGGGGCAGGCCCTTTAGATAGGCCAAATACCCGGGCAGACGCTTGAGTATCGCTTTGGAGATTTCCTTCTTATCCATAATTAACTCGCTTTCTCAGGGACCGGAAATCGATACGCTTTTTTATCGATAAAACCTTGTACCGATTATAGCAAATTCCGTTTCTGATTGCAAGGAAAAATTATGTACAGCTGGTCTGTCGCAGCATTTCTTTTTTCAGCCGCTGCATGATCCGCTTTTCCAGCCGGGAGATATAAGACTGGGAGATGCCCAGCTTTTGGGCCACCTCCTTTTGGGTCAGCTCCCGGAAACCAGCCAGGCCATAGCGCATTTGAATGATCTCCCGTTCCCGGGGCGGCAACTCCGACAGGGATTTTCGCAGCAGGTGCAGGTCCACCGCATCCTCCAGTTTACCGGTAACAATGTTTTCGTCGGTGCCAAGAATGTCAGAGAGCAAAAGTTCATTGCCGTCATAGTCCATATTGATGGGTTCATCCAGGGAAATTTCTGCCTTTTGGCTGCTGATCTTGCGGATGTGCATAAGAATTTCATTCTCGATACACCGGGAGGCATAGGTGGCAAGCTTAATATTCTTGTCTCGGCGGTAGGTGCTAATACCCTTGATGAGGCCGATGGTACCGATGGAAATCAAATCCTCCAGACCCACGCCGGTGTTTTCAAACCGCCGGGCGATGTAAACCACCAGTCGCAAGTTATGCTCAATAAGCAGCTGTTTTGCCCCTTCGTCACCGTTTTCCAGGGCTTCCAACGCTTCCTGCTCCTGCTGACCCTTCAGCGGCGGCGGCAAAACATCGCTGCCGCCGATGTAAAAGATATATTCTTCACCGGCCAGGCCCAACCAGGTCAGCAGTTCTTTCCAGGCCTGCCTCATGAGATAACTCCCGCAAGGGCCTGATACTGCCCATGGCCCAAATTTTGGGGTGTAAAAGCCACCATATGATCTACTCCTTTTCCGTTGATCGTCACACTGTCCGGCCGGATGGCCAGCAGGAATCCACCGGGCTGACCAACAGCGGTATAGGGGATCAGCCGCAGGTTGGGATGTCTGCAGGATAGCATGGTTTCTAGAGGATGCTCTAATTCCCCCTCTGCAAAAGTCAGCAGTTTCTTTGCCGATGCAGCTTCCACCACCAGCACCGGGCAGCCGGTGACGGGGTCACGAAGGCCGTTGCCGGTATCCACCAGGGCCATCAAAGAAACGCAGGCACCTCCATAACAAATGTTCACAGGCACATACTGCTGCCCTACCCTGCCACGGAAACCCACCAGGCAGAGAAAACAAACCCCTGCAGCTGCCAGCACCAGAGCCCAAAAGCCGCCCTGATCCAGGCACAGCGCGATGCCGCCCAAAGCCATACTCAGCAGCAGAAAGAGGATACCCCTGCGCAGGCCGCTTTGGGTTGCGCCGAAGGCAATCACGCTGATGATTCCCCAACTAACCAGCCGCCACAGGAAGTTCCCCAAAAAGGAAAAACCCGGCAGTACACAGGCACCGGCATAGAGGCTGCCAAGCGCTGCGGCCAAGGCCACTCTGCCGATATTCGGCGGATGGCCCGACAACCGGTTGGTGCCCAGCAGCAGGCAAAGGTCCACCGCAAAATTCAGCAGCATCAGAACATCCACATACACTGACAAGCCACCGCCTCCTCCAATGGGATGGTACAAGTATAGGGCAGCCGGGACAAAAAGTCGGTCGCAATCTTGTCTTTGATTCCGTCTTTGTTCCGCCAGGAAGCACACCATGGCATGAAAAAACGGCAGCCGCCGATGGCGGTTGCCGTTTTTATTGTAGGATTGATTTACTTTGTGTCCTCCGGGCGCTGGATAGAGCGGATATTCTTCTCTGCCTTGAAGCGGGGTGTCATCAGCTCATGGCCGCAGCCCATGCAGCGCAGACGAAAATCCGCGCCGGTGCGCAAGACCTGCCAGCGATCACAGCCGCAAGGGTGGGGTTTTTTCATAATGAGAATGTCATTCAAGCGAATATCCATGATTATTTTCCTTTAATCGCAGCCCAGTAGGCCTTCGCTGCCTGCTCGGTCTTATTGGGGCCGTATTCATAATAGATAGTACCCACCAGGTCATCGGGCAGGTACTGCTGCTGCACCCAATGATGGGGGAAATTATGGGGATACAGGTATCCCTGCGCCCGCTCCATACTGAAGGTATCGGCGTGCTTATTCTGCAGATGCCGGGGGAAATCGCCGCCCTTGCCGTTTCGCACATCCTCTGCCGCCGCGGCAAAGGCACTGTAGGCAGAATTGGACTTGGGGCAGGTAGCCAGGAAAATGACTGCATCCGACAGGGGCAGTTTGGCTTCCGGCAGGCCCAGCTGCAAAGCTGTGTCCACGCAGGCTTTGACAATGGGTATGGCCATCGGATAGGCAAGACCGATGTCCTCACAGGCAGAGCAAAGAATCCGGCGGCAGCAGGACGGCAGGTCGCCGGCCTCCAGGAATCGGGCCAGGTAGTGAATGGCCGCATCCGGGTCAGAGCCACGGATGGACTTCATGAGGGCAGACAGAGAGTCATACTGATTGTCACCGCCACGGTCATAGCGCATGGCCGAGCGCTGGGTCACCATTTTAGCATCAGCCAGGGTCAGGGGCAGGCTGCCGTTTTCCGGCTGACCAGCGGAGAACAGAACTTCCACCGCATTCATGGCCTTGCGGACATCGCCGCCGCAGGCAGAGGCGATATGCTCCAGGGTCCCTTCCTCCGGCTTTGCGGCAAGGCCGGTGCGGCTTTCCATAAATTCCACCGCCCGGTTTACAGCCTTCAGCACGGCATCGTCATCCAGCTGTTTAAACTCAAAGATGGTGCTTCGGCTCAAGAGGGCGTTGAAAACATAGAAATAGGGATTTTCGGTGGTGGAGGTGATCAGCGTGATCTTGCCGCTTTCGATATGCTCCAAAAGGGATTGCTGCTGCTTCCGATTGAAGGACTGGATCTCATCCAGGTACAGCAAAATGCCGTTGGGGGCCATGAAGGTGTCCAGCTCCGCCACGATCTGCTTGATGTCGGCAGTGGAGGCGGTGGTGGCGTTCAGTTTATAAAGGGTGCGGTTAGTCTGTTTGGCGATGATATTGGCGACTGTTGTCTTGCCGGTGCCGCTGGGGCCATAGAAGACCATGTTCGGGATCTTGCCGGAGTCCACCAGCCGGCGCAGAATGCCGCCTTGACCCAGGATATGTTCTTGTCCGTAGACCTCATCCAGGGTCGTGGGGCGTAAAAGGTCAGCAAGGGGCTGGTACATGACGACACCTCAATTTCGTTCATTTGTGCTATTATAGCACGCCCTTCCCTTTTCGTCAAGCCGGGGAATCGGAATAAAACCGGTTTTATACTTCATACAAGCGCCATTGCGTTTTTCTTGACAAACTATGCGGAAGGATATACAATAATTAATGATAATATATTTTCCTTTGTAATTTTAAAAATTACCTAAGGACGAAAAGATACACAGAAAACGCTCTCTTTAGGTAATGCCAAAGGGAGCGTTTTGTCTTACGGGCAGAAAGCGGCATTTGAAACTTTTTTCTCAATTTTTTGTCACCCTTTGCCACACTCGTGACATATATACAGTGAAGAATAAATATGAAGGAGGTACAGGATATGTCAAAGAACAATCGGATCAAGGTCTTTCTGCTGCTGGGGGTGATGCTCGTAAGCATCATCATTTCCGGCTGCACACCGGAACAGCCAACGGAGCCATCTAAGACAGAGCCCGGTTTGAATACCGTAGTGTTCCATGAACTTGTAAACACAGAGAGTATCGAAAGCATTAGAATAGCTGCTCCAATTTGGTCATACAGCATTGAAATCAATGAAGAGGATAAAGTCGATTCATTTATTAGGTTACATTTAGAAAATATGCCATTTACAGATAATGTGGCTGAGGTGGATTTTGTTAGCCGACAAGTTGCAGCCGGTATCGCCACTCAAATGAGTATGTCTCTTACATTAAAGGATGGTAGCCACATTAGTATCAATATTAGCCAGGATGGCTATGCAATGCTTACCAAGGGCGAGGATATTTTAGTATTGCCGCGCTCGGAAAAATTGGATTATGCAGCAATTAGAAAATATTGCTGAAAGGAGCAACAATAAGCCAATTGTATCGGCTGCGGCCGTATGCTAGACCTAAACTTTGACAATGCGACGATCACCCCAAACAATGCCGCAAAGGTTTCTGTCAACGGCAGCTACATCCTGCCATCGGCATCATCGTGTTGGTGGATGCAGATGTGGAAGCATATTTGAACGGAACACTGGTGTTCTATGATCCGAACGATCTTCCCGTCGCAGCATAATTCTATACGCTCCCAAAGGGTGCCATCTGTACAAAGGATGGCACCTTTTCATCTGCGAACACAAAATTTTTCTTGCATTTTTTATCCATTGGTGGTATGATGCGATTGATATGCAAAAAGCGATGAACGGGCTGTCCGGTATCGGATGCGCCTCCAAAGCGAGGGTGGGACGGTGAAAGCCACCTGGGGTGTGATATGCGGGCCTTCTCCCGGGAGCTGCCGCCTGAAAGTTTGAGTAGGGATGGCCGGGTAACTCCGTTAGAGGTTGCGAGCGTAACAGCGCTTTTAAGTGCGTCGTTTTACGGCGAATCGTGGGTGGTACCGCGGAAGGAATGCCTTTCGTCCCGAGCTAGTGGGATGATGGGCTTTTTTTATTTCAAATTTGTAAATGCAAGGCAAATTGCCTTTTTAGGAGGAATTACAATGAAAGAACAACTGCAACTGATCAAGCAGGCTGCAATGGGGGCACTGGATGCCGCCAACTCCCCTGCTGATCTGGAGGAAGTCCGTGTCAAATACCTGGGCAAGAAGGGTGAACTGACCGCCGTTCTGAAGATGATGGGCAAGCTGTCTGCTGAGGAACGCCCCGTCATGGGCGCTCTGGCCAACGCTGTCCGTGCTGAGATCGAGGAAAAGCTGGAAGAAGCCAAGACCGCCATCGGCGCCAAGGTGCTGGAAGCAAAGCTGGCCAGTGAAGCCATCGACGTGACCATCCCCGGCGAGCCCGTGGCCCTGGGCCATGAGCACCCCATGAATCAGGTGCTGCAGCAGATCAAGGATATTTTCGTAGGCATGGGTTACACCGTGGTGGAAGGCCCCGAGGTGGAACTGGCTGACTACAACTTCACTCGTCTTAACATCGAGGAAGGCCATCCTTCCCGTGACCGCAGCGACACCTTCTACTTCAATGACGAAGATTCCCTGCTGCTGCGTACCCAGACCAGCTCCATGCAGATCCGCTTCATGGAAAATCATCAGCCTCCTCTGTGCATGCTGGCACCCGCCCGTGTGTTCCGTAAGGACGAGGCTGACGCCACCCACAGCCCCATGTTCCATCAGATTGAAGGTCTGGTAGTGGCTGAGAACATCACCATGGGCGACCTGAAGGGTGCACTGATCACCATCATGAACAAGATCTACGGTCACGACGCTTCCGTCCGTTTCCGTCCCCACCACTTCCCCTTCACCGAGCCTTCCTGCGAGATGGATATGCAGTGCCACAAGTGCCACGGCACCGGCGAAGTGGACGGCAATGTTTGCTCCACCTGCCACGGCGAAGGCTGGATTGAGCTGCTGGGCGCCGGCATGGTGCATCCCGAGGTTCTGCGTAACTGCGGTATTGACCCCGACAAGTACTCCGGCTTTGCCTTCGGCATGGGCTTGGAGCGTATGGCTATGGGCCGCCTGAACATCACCGATCTTCGTCTGATCTTTGATAACGACGTGCGTTTCCTGAACCAGTTCTAAGGAGGTATTGGACTATGAAGCTGAATAGAAAATGGCTCCATGAGGAATTCGTGGACCTGTCCCATATTAGCGACAAGGAATTTGTCGAAGTGATGACCGTTGCCGGTCAGAAGGTGGAAACCTATGAGCGGTTGGATAGCGACATCAAGAATGTGGTTGTCGGTAAGGTCGTTGAGATCGTCCGCCATCAGAACTCCGACCACATGTGGGTTTGCCAGATCGATGTGGGCGAAGAGGCCCCCATTCAGATCGTCACCGGTGCCCAGAATGTGAAGCAGGGTGACCTGGTGCCCGTTGCCAAGCACAACTCCTGGCTGCCCGGCGGTGTGCATATCACCAAGGGCAAGCTCCGTGGCGAAGTGTCCAACGGTATGCTCTGCGGCCTGGAAGAGCTGGGCCTGACCACCGGTGATTTCCCCTATGCCATCGAAGATGGCATCTTCATCATCGAAGAAGAATGCCACATCGGCCAGGACATCAACGAGCTTCTCGGCAACGACGACACCGTTGTGGAATTTGAGATCACCAACAACCGTCCCGACTGCTACTCCGTCATCGGCCTGGCCCGTGAGGCTGCCGCCGCTTTTGATAAGCCCATGCGTCATCATGAGCCCGCAGTAAAGGGCAGCGAGACCGGCTCCATCTACGAGCACCTGGATGTGGAAGTGCCTGCCGAAAAGCTGTGCAACCGCTACACCAGCCGCATGGTCACCAATGTGAAGATTGGTCCTTCTCCCAAGTGGGTGCGGCAGCGCCTGCGTGCCAACGGCGTGCGTCCCATCAACAATATCGTTGACATCACCAACTATGTGATGCTGGAGTACGGCCAGCCCATGCACGCTTTTGACTACCGCTATGTTTCCTCCGGCAAGATCATCGTTCGTGAAGCAGAAGAAGGCGAAGTGCTGACCACCCTGGACGGCAATGTCCGTAACCTGAAGCCCGGCATGTTGGTCATCGCCGACGAGAACCGTGCCATTGGCCTGGCCGGTATCATGGGCGGCGAGAACTCCGAAATTATGGACGACACCACCACCGTGGTTTTCGAGTCCGCCAACTTCGACGGCACTTCCATCCGTCAGACTGCTCTGGCCCTGGGCATGCGTACCGAGGCTTCCGGCAAGTTCGAAAAGAAGCTGGATCCCATGATGACCCTGCCCGCCGTGGAGCGCGCCTGCGAACTGGTTGAACTGCTGGAGTGCGGCGATGTCATGGACGGCATCATCGATATCATCAACTACGTTCCCCAGCCCCGTACCCTGGAGTTGGAGCCCGAGAAGATCAACCGTCTGCTGGGCACCGACATTTCCGAAGAGCAGATGGTTTCCTACCTGCGCCGTCTGGAGATCCCTGTGGAAGGCCGCACCATCCAGGTTCCCTCCTTCCGTCCCGACCTGAATCTGATGGCTGACATTGCAGAAGAAGTAGGCCGTATCTACGGTTACAACGAGATCCCCACCACCGCCTTCAAGACCTCTACCCAGGGTGGCTACAGCCAGGAGATGAAGCTGGAGCAGAAGCTGGGCCAGCAATGCCGAGCCATGGGCTACAGTGAGATCATCACCTACTCCTTCGTCTCCCCTGCTATCTTCGACCAAATTCGTCTGAGCGCTGACTCTATCCTGCGCAATGCCCTGCGGATCCAGAATCCTCTGGGAGAAGACACCTCCATTATGCGCACCATCGCCCTGCCCTCCATGCTGGAGATCCTCAGCCGCAACAACAACTATCACAACAAGTCCGTAAAGCTGTACGAAGTGGCCAAGGTCTACCTGCCTGTGGAAGGCCAGCCCCTGCCCGAAGAGCCCAAGATGTTACTGCTGGGCGCTTACGGACCTGCCGTTAACTTCTTCACCATAAAGGGTGAGCTGGAGGCTGTCTTTGCCGCTCTGCGGACCAAGAAGGCCACCTACACCGCCGTTTCCGACAACCCCAGCTTCCATCCCGGCCGTTGTGCCAAGGTCACCATCGATGGTGTGGATGTGGGTTTCCTGGGCCAGGTCCATCCCCTGGTGGCTGCCAACTTCGACCTGGATTGCGAAGTCTACTGCGCTGAGATCAGCTTCACCAAGCTCCTGGGTCTGCTGCTGCCGGAAGTCAAGTATGTTCCCCTGCCCAAGTATCCCAGCGTCCATCGCGACCTGTCTGTAGTCTGCGACGAGAAGCTGACCGTGGGTGAAATGGAAGCCGTTATCACAGCTGCCGGCGGCAAGCTGCTGCGCAGTGTCCGTCTGTTCGACATCTACCGTGGTGCCAACCTGGGCGAAGGCAAGAAGAGTTTGGCCTTCTCTCTGGAACTGCGGGCCGATGACCGGACTCTGACCGATGCTGACTCCGAGGGCGTGATGCAGAAAGTGCTGGCCGCTCTGGCAGAAAAGTGCGGCGCTACCCTGCGATAACAAAAAAATCCCATTCTGGGTCTTTACACCGAGGACTTTTGCGGTTATAATGACTATAATTACTTCAAGGAGGAGCTCACCATGATGGAAAACACAATCAAATTCACTGTTCCCAGCGACGATAAGGATCATATGCGCCTGATCCTGCGCAGTGTGTTCGACTCTTTGAACGAGAAGGGCTACAACCCCATCAACCAAATCGTGGGATACCTGTTGACAGAGGATCCCACCTACATCACCAATTACAACGGCGCCAGAAGCCTGATCTGCAAACTCGATCGGGACGAGCTGCTGCAGGAATTGGTCAAGAATTATCTGTCGATCCGGTAACGCATTGTAGAGGGCCTTTGCCTGGGCAAAGGCCCTTTCTATGTAACATTGGTAAGTTATGTCAATTCACCCAAATTAGTTGACATAAACAAGGACATGTGTTACAATTCGGTAACAATCTACACAAGGAGGAAATCATTATGGCAGAAGAAAATGCAATCCTGATGTACAAAGGTCATCCGCTGATGCGCAAGGATAACCTGATCTACTATGGCTCCATGGCCGATTCCCACATCATCATGCTGCAGATCCTGGAATCCAAGAAGATCGGCGATGAGGATGTGGCCAGCAAGGTATCCATTCAGCTGCAGCTGACCGATCCCAATGCCAAGAGCCGTGATCGCATCGTCAAGAAGAGTGAGAAGGACGGCCTGTACACTGCCCTGGATCTGGGCAGCATTTGGCTGGAGCGAGCACTGGCAGGCAAATAAACACCACAGCGTTTTAGCATTACCCTTGGAGGACCCTTTATGAAATTCACCAGACGCATCATATCAATGCTGCTGGTCATGACGCTGATGGCATCCATGATGACCATCAGCGTTTTTGCTGCCGATCGTGGCGGCATCAAGACCGGCATTGCATTCGTCATCGTAAACTCGCTGCGATTGCGGGAAGAGCCGAACACCACGAGCAAAACCCTGGACTACGCCTCCAGAGATGAAGTCATCGTTATCCTGGGAAAGACCGGAGCCTGGTATCGGGTGCTCTACAATCTCCAGGAAGGTTACATGCACAGCTCGTATTTGCAATACCTGACTGTAGAAAATGTAGAGCTGGGCTACGGACGTATCAACGCATCCAAAGTTAACATGCGCAAGGGCCCAAGCACCGGCTATGCCGTTGTTGGTTCCAGCAGCAAGGATGATCTGGCCTATATCATCGGCATCAACAACCAGTGGTACAAAGTCATTTGGAACAATACCATTTGCTATGTCCGTTCCGATCTTTTAAATCTGACGGAAGTACCCTATGAAAACAAGGCATCCAGCAAGTCTCCCCTGTTCTTCCGCCATGGAAATTCCACCGGCGTGAAGGTTAGCGTGGCCAACTTCCTGGCAAGCAGCAATAACATTGAGAAGCCCGGTGTCACCGGGGCCGATATTGTGGCCACCGCGAAGACCTGCCTGGGCGTGCCCTATGTGTGGGGCGGTGAAAGCATGAGTGGTTTTGACTGCTCCGGGCTTGTGCAATATGTGTACGAGCAAAACGGCATTTCCCTGCCCCGTACCTGCAAGACGCAGTACCAGGAAGGCGTATATGTCAGCAAGGCAAATCTGCAGCCCGGCGATCTGGTATTCTTCGAGAATACATACACCACAGGCATCTCCCATGTGGGCATTTACATCGGTAACGGCGAGTTTATTCACGCATCCAGCAGTAAGGGAGTTATGATCTCCCAGTTGAGCAATTCCTATTGGACCTCTCACTACTATGGAGCCCGGCGTGTACTGTAACTAAAGAATTTCTGCCGACGCATGAAGCGTCGGCAGTTTTTTTATGACTAGACCAGCAGCAAGGTACACCCATCCCATATTGGTCGGGATATAGGTGATATCTCCTGCCCATACTGCGTTGAATCTACTGGGCAAAAAGTGGCGTTTCGTCTTGTTTTCGCTGTAAATGCCGTCACTTTTACTTTTTATACGGCTTCCATTTTTGTCTGTGGATACAAACCGTTTTCTCTCATAAACTGATACATATACCTTCTCTTATTCAATTCCATACCAGTCCATATGCACAGACTGTCACGAAGACATTGGTTTGTCATCAAAATAATCCGCGGTAGTTTTTATCTGTATGATTATGGTATTTGGGGCATACTAGGATAAAAAACGGGAGGAAATTATGAACACAACCAATAAGCGGGGCAGGCAGAGCTTTGTTTTTCCTCAGAAGCCTGTCATCACGGCCTGGGCCAGTGTATCGGGGAAAAAGGAAGCGGAAGGGCCACTGGCGGACACCTTTACGCTGAAGTGCCAGGACACCTATTTCGGCGAAAAGACCTGGGAACAGGCCGAAAAGCGGCTGCAGCAACTGGCTCTGGAGCAGCTGGCAAAAAAGGCGCAGATGCAGCAATCCGACTTTTCCCTGGTCTATTCGGGGGATCTCTTGAACCAATGCATCGGCTCCTCCTTTAGCTTAAACCGTACAGGAATTCCTCATTTTGGGTTGTACGGGGCATGCTCGACCATGGCACAGAGTCTTCTGATGGCGGCCATGACGGTAGACGGCGGTTACTGTGAACATGCGGTGGCTCTGACATCGTCGCATTTTGCCAGTTCAGAGCGGCAGTACCGTTTTCCCTTGGGCTATGGGGGGCAGCGGACACCCACGGCCCAATGGACAGTAACTGGCGCCGGTGCTGCTTTGGTGCATCGCCAAGGAAACGGCCCCCACATCGACAGCGCCACCTGCGGTACCGTAACGGAGATGGGTATCAAGGATGCCGGGAATATGGGAGCCGCCATGGCCCCTGCCGCCCTGGCCACCATCAAAGCGCATTTTGCGGATTTGGGACGGAGCTGTCAGGATTTCGATCACATCGTCACCGGCGATCTTGGGCAACACGGAGCGCAAATGCTGCAGGAATTGGCACGTCGGGAAGGTTTGGACCTTGGGGACAAATTGCTGGATTGCGGCATGCTGGTCTTTGACCAAAGCCGGCAGGATGTGCATTCCGGCGGCTCCGGCTGCGGCTGCAGCGCCATCGTGCTGTGCGGACATCTGCTGGATCAGCTGAAAAAGGGTAACTGGAAACGAATCCTGTTCTGTGGAACCGGCGCTCTGCTGTCACCCACTTCCACCCAGCAGGGGCTGCCGATACCCGGTATCTGTCACGCTGTTTCCATCACAGGAGGTAGATAATATGGAGTATTTCAAGGCTTTTGCGGTGGGCGGGCTGCTGTGCATGATCGGTCAAATCCTCATCGACAAAACAAAGCTGACACCGGCTCGGATCCTGGTCAGCTATGTTGTACTGGGTGTGTTTCTAGGCGCCATCGGTGTGTATAAACCCTTGGTAGAATTTGCAGGAGCCGGTGCTACGGTACCGCTGACAGGCTTTGGTTACAGCATCGCCAAGGGCGTGAAAGAAGCTGTGCAGGAGGATGGCTTTCTCGGCGTTCTCACCGGTGGGTTGAAAGCAACCGCCGGCGGCATCACCGCTGCCATCGCCGCAGGACTTCTTGCAAGTTTCTTGTTTAAACCCAAGGATAAAGCCTGAAGAATCGGGCAAACTAGCCTAGCGGCATGACCGCACTACCATTTTGGAGGAAATTTGAGATGAATAACAAGAACCAGAACCAGAATCAGAACAGCAATCAGAATAACAACCAGAATAACAACCAGAACAGCAACCAGTACAGCAACCGCAGCCAGAACGAAAAGTCCAACTCCAAGGACATGCGAAACGAGCGCTAACCAGGCAAAAACGCCGCTGCGAAAACCCCCAGCAGCGTTTTGCCTTAAAGTTGTACAAACCGATCCAAATGGAAGAAGTAAAGATAGGCATCCTTTACCGGCTGTCCGTAGATCCGCTCCATAGCGGCAACATAGGTAGCAACCTGGGGCCGATAACGAGCCACTACATCAGGCAGGGTCTCCTCCGTGACAAAATCGGTTTTGAAGTCGACGACGGTAATGCCGTCTGCTTCGATCAAAGCGCAGTCCACCACGCCCTGAAGCAGCACCTGCTCTCCGGAAAGTTCCGGTGCGAAGCTGCTGGCATCCTCCAGAATGGAGAATTTGAACTCCCGGACAGTTTTGCCTATGCGGATCTTTTGACCCAGGGTGGTAGCAAAGAAAGCAGCGATTTTCTTGGGGCTTATCCAGTTTGCCTGTTCCTGGGACAGGAAATTCTGTTGCTGCAACCGCTGGATCTCGCCTGCCACGCCCGCAGCATCGGTACAGGCAGCAAAATCGGCGTACTGCATCATAGCATGGATGGCATTGCCGTATTCCCGGCCGCTGGCCTGATGACCGGCAAAGGAAGGGGCTCGCCACTGGCGCTGATAGACCGGAGGCTCCTTGGTATCCTCCGCCGCTTCCGCATCCTTGATGCGGCCCTTTCGCTGGGTTGCGGTCTGCTTGCTGGGGGTCAGAGTAGCTGCCGGATGGGCATAACAGAAAGACAATCCCTCGCCAATTTGGCGCACAACGGCAACCGGTAGGATTTTCTCTTCTTGAGTTTCCCGGCGCTGGGCATCCAGTGCCGGAGCCTGCACCACACGGATATGCCAGGGGGTGGTTTCGCTTTCCGTTTCCACAGGCTTGCCAGCCAGGGCAAACAGTTCCCCTGCTTCCGTACGCTGCAAGGCCGTCAGCAGCACCCAATCGCCGGGGCAGACTGCCTGGCGGATCAGAAGTTCCTTGTCGCCGGCATCGATCTGCCGCACGATTTGGGACAGATCCGACTGCAGACGGTTAGAGGCATAGGTCATGATGAGCCGGTCCCGGGCACGGGTCATGGCTACATAGAGCACCCGCAATTCCTCGGACACACTTTCCGCACCGATCCTGGCACCGATGGCCCGCTTGGCGATGGTGGGATAGCGCAGGCGGTTCACATTGTCCACCGCAGCCAGGCCCAATCCCATTTCCTTATGGCAAAGCACCGCGCTGCGCTGGCTTTCTGTATTGAACTCCCGGCCAAGCCCGCAGAGGAACACCACGGGAAATTCCAGGCCCTTGGATTTATGGATACTCATGATGGTCACACATCCGGCAGCGCTTTGGTCTCCGGCCGTGATAAGGCCCTGGGTCTGCATAGCATCCAGATGCTCCAGGAAGCGGCCCAAATCCCGGTTGCCGCCTGCCTCAAAAGCGGATGCCAGCTGATAGAAGCTCTCCAAATTGGCCCGGCGGACCATACCATCCTCCATGGAGGCATACAGTTCCGGCATGCCGGTACTGATATATATCTCCTCCAGCAGGCCCGTCAGTGAATGGACTCTCAGAGCCTGCCGCATACGCAGCAAAGCAGCCATAAAGGCCCGGCACTTGGGATCTTCGCTTCTTTGCAAACATTCATAGATGCAGCACTGTTTATTTTCAGACCGCAGCAGGGCCAGGTCATTGGCGGTAAAGCCGAAGACGGGGCTTGCCATGGCTGCGATCAAAGGAATATCCAGCCGGGGGTTGTGAATAGCCTGCAGGATACTTCGCAGCGTCCCGATCTCCGCTGTCTGCAGCAGATCGACGCCGCCACCGGCGGCATAGCGGATGCCGCATTTTTCCAGGGCATGGTGGAAGTAGCTGCCGGCAGAGCCAGGAGAACGGAGCAAAATGGCAATATCCTCAGGCCGGATGGGACGTAGGTCCTCCCCTTCCCGAACATAATGGGTACCGTCCAACAATTTTCGGATGTGGTCAGCCACAAAGGCGGCTTCCTCGGGATAGGTTTCCTCCTGCACATCGATACAGTAAAGGGAAGTTTCCGGCTCTCCCAAGGAAATATGGGGAACGCCCTCGTAAAGGGCTTCTTCGTCGCCGTAGTAAAGGCCGCCCACTTCCGGGCACATGCACATGCGGAACACGTCGTTGCAGCCCGACAGAACGCCGCCGCTGGAACGGAAATTCTTGCTCAGAAGCACTTTTCTGCCTTCTCCGGCAGCTGCCTGTTCTGCCGGCACAAAGTCCCGGTATTTTTCCAGGAAAATGCCGGGGTCAGCCAGGCGGAACTGATAGATGGACTGCTTCACGTCACCAACCAGGAAAAGATTTTGCTTTTTGGCGGTGAGAGCATTGTAGATGGCATCCTGCACCGCATTGGAGTCCTGGTATTCGTCTACCATGACTTCCCGGAAGCGGCTACCGATCTCATGGGCGGCAGAGGTGATGCCGCTGCGGGCTTTACCCAGCAGCAGATCCAGCATTTTATGCTCCAAATCGCCAAAATCCAACACCCGGCGGCCGCGCTTGGCCTTGGTATAGGCAACATCGAAGGCCCTCACCTGGGCCATCAGCCCACGGAGTGCATCGGCAGATGCCGACAGATCCGCAAGCACCTGGCACGAGTCATTTTCAAAGGCCCGGGTCTGCTTTTCCAGACCCTTTTTGCACAATTCCCGGACGGCTTTGATCTGCTCCTTGGCATCCTCATCGAAGCTTTTGGGGAACACCAGGCGGCCGAAATCCACAGCCTTGCGCTGCGCGATTTCGTCCCAAGTTTGGCTGTCCCGAAGTTTTTGCAGTTGGAACAAAGTGTCTGACAGGTTATCCATGACCTTTTGGCTGCCTTCCTGCCGGGAAGCAAGGTCTGTGCAATAAGTGATCGCCTTGATCTGCATATCCAGCCAATCATAGAGTCTGTGGATCAAATAGTCACCGTAGAGGGTTTGGGATGCATCGGTGACGGCATCGGTATCCACCAAAGCTTCACAATGCTGCAACCAGCTTTCCGGGTCCAGGTGGCAGCGTGCGCTGTCATAGACCTTTTGGATGATTTCCGGTATCAGGCGGTCATCCCGGCCCAGACCCTGGCTATCAACAAAGGTGTGGAAAGCTTCGCTGCCGGTTTCATATGCTTCTTCCAGCAGCTTTTGCAGCACCAATTCCCGGATCTCCCGGCATTCGTTTTCATCGGCCACCCGGAAGTCGCCGGCAATATCCAACCGATAGGCATACTCCCGCAGCACATCACCGCAGAAGGCATGAACAGTAGAAATTTTTGTTAAGTACAACCGCTGCAGCTGCTGCTGCAAATGACGGTTATCAGGATCCTCCGCCACCCGTTCTGAAAGCTTGGCAGCGATCTTGCCACGAAGCTCCGCAGCGGCGGCCTTGGTGTAGGTGATCATGAGAAAATCATCGATATTGGCAGGATCCACCGGGTCCAGCAGGTAGCCCATAAGCCGGTCCACCAGTACTTTCGTCTTACCGGAACCGGCAGCAGCAGAAACCAGTAGCTTGCCGCCGCGGTTTTGTACCGCCTGCAGCTGTTCTCTCGTCAGTTTCTCAGCCATTGTGGTTTCCCTCCTTCCCGATTTCCTCCCAGAATCGCTGGGGTTCCAACTTTTTATAATTACGTCGGCCCGTCACCGCATCCTTGTGGCACACGGCCCCGTAGGGACAGAAGGTGCAGGCATCAAAGCTGGTGCCACGGCTGTAAGGATTGGGCTCAATATTGCCGGAGGCGATCTCGTCCACCATGGAAGACAGATATTTCTGCAAATAAGTCTTCAGCTGACCCAGCTGTCCCCTGTCGGCCAGGTCACCGGAGATGGTGCCGTCCTTTTTCCGCTTGCAGCTGAGTCGGTCCAGGTTTTCGGAAGGATCCATCGCATTCAAAGAATCCTCATTACTCAACAGCAAACCGCTGCGTTTCATCAGCTTTTTCCGCTCTTTTTCTGCCTCTTCTGCATCCATGGCGCCGTCAACGCTGACATAGGGCGCCCGGGCCGGGAAATACTGCACACCGGCGCTGACGGGCTGGCTGCCGATCAGGCTGCTGCCCCGGTCCTCCAGGGCAAACAGATAGAGCAGCATCTGCAGACCCACGCCGTTAAACACATCACAATAATCGAAATCCTTTTTACCGGTCTTATAGTCCACAACACGGAAATACTTATGGCCATCCTCGTTCCAAAGATCCACCCGGTCCACAAAGCCACGCAGCTGTGCCAGCAACAGCTTCCCCGGAATCTGCACCGAATCCAAATCGCCGCCATCCCCAAAGGCAACTTCAAAACCATAG
>JAZUBW010000075.1:0-29667 GCA_045638785.1 Faecousia sp. | reverse complement strand
TTTTCAGGCTTTCTCCAGGATATGGGTTTCAAAAAGTCTATACCATTTACCGCATCCAACCTTCCTTCCCGCATTCCACATCCGTCTCAAAATAGCCCTTCGGGCATATTTTGATCCACCTTCTCCCCGGGAGAAGGTACGCGCCTTCGGCGCTATAAATCCCAATTTACAGGTAATTTTATGAAATACTTATCCCAATTTCTCATTATTATGGGCTTCACCCTGGCGGGTGAAGCGCTGCAGCGCCTGGTGCCCCTGACCATCCCCGCCTCCGTTTGGGGGCTTGCCCTGCTGTTTCTGGCCCTGTGCCTGAAGCTGGTCAAAGTGGAGCAGGTCAAGGATGTGGGCGGCTTTCTCAGCTCTCTGCTGCCGGTGTTGTTCGTATCTCCCACCGTGGGCATCCTGGAGCATTGGGCGCTGATCCGCCCTCAGCTGCTGCCGATCACCCTGCTGCTGATCGCTTCTACCGTGCTGGTCTTTGGCATCAGCGGCGGCCTGACCCAGCTTTTGGGCAGAAAGGGTGGTGAAAAGGCATGAAAGAACTGCTTTCCATCGGCATTCTGCCCCTGTTTGTGACCCTGGGCGCATATCAGATCGGTCTGCTCTGTCAAAAAAAGCTGAAGACTGCCATTGCCAATCCCATTTTGATCTCCGTGATCCTGGTGCTTGGGTTTATGACCCTGGTGGGCATGCCTAATACAGATTACCAGGCCGGCATGAGTAAATTTTCCTGGCTGCTGACCCCGGCTACCGTTTGCCTGGCCATCCCCATGTACCAGCATTTCCAGACCCTGCGCCGTAATCTGCCTGCCATCTTGGTGGGTGTGGGCGTGGGCGCCCTGTCCTGCCTGGCCATGGTTTTGGGTTTTGGCATCCTCTTCCGCTTTGACCCGGCGCTGACCGCCTCCCTGCTGCCCAAATCCGTCACTTCCGCCATCGGCGTGCCGCTGAGTGAAATGGCCGGGGGCATCAGCTCCATCACCACCGTGGCCATCATCCTGACCGGAATCCTGTCCAGCATTTTGGGCAGCCTGTGCTGCAAGCTGTTCCGGCTCACCGATCCCATCGCCCGTGGCGTTGCCTTCGGCACAGCAGGTCACGTCATCGGCACCAGCAAGGCCGCAGAATACGGCGATCTGACCGCCGCTACCGCCAGTCTGTCCCTGGTCACCGCCGGTCTTCTGACCGCAACCGTCTTCCCCCTGGTGACCCAGCTTCTGTAAAACAAGCCAAAATGGGGCGACCTGTTCCCAGGCCGCCCCAAAAAATCGCAAAATATGATTGCTTTTTCCAATGGCTTCGTGTATAATACCTCCCGTATCCGGGTGTCGCCCAGCTGGTAGGGCGCCTGCTTTGGGAGCAGGATGCCGCAGGTTCGAATCCTGTCACTCGGACCAACAATAATCATGCCGCCGGTCTCTGCAGAAACCGGCGGCATGTGTTTTATCAAAATGGATGCCATGCATAGATGTTCCCATCTGGCCTCATACTAGACCCGAGGTGATTTTCATGGCAAAGCAAGGCATGAAGCGGCCGGAAATAGAACACAGGAAAAACCCCTTTCCTCCGGTTCCCATCATCAACGGCAAAGCAAAATCCGGTAAAATAAAAGCAAACCCCCTGATCGCAGGCGCAGACGGCAAGGTCTATCACAGTATCCCCCATACTGAAAGCAAGATTAGTTCCGTCTTTCCCGCCATCGACAACGATCTGGCAGTAGAGAATATCACAAACGATTTCGATATGACCCAGGCCGACCTGCAGGATCTTTGACCCCGGAAAACGCCACCGACAGCCCCAGGGCTGTCGGTTTTGTGCTTTCTTTTTTCAACTTTCTGTGCTATCATGGGCTTATGGGAGGTGATGGCGATGCGCATTCTTTGTTTCGGCGATTCCAATACATACGGCTACGACCCCCGGGGGTACTTTGGTGGCCGGTATGAGGCCCAAAACCGCTGGGTGGACCTCCTGGCCCATCAAACCGGCCACGCTGTCATCAACGCCGGCATGAACGGCCGCCAAATCCCACGGGGCCCCGTTTCAATCCCCCAGGCAGATCTGCTCCTGGTGATGCTGGGCTCCAACGATCTGCTCCAGGGCGCCACCGCCAAAGAAGCTGCCGCCCGGATGGCAGCCTTTCTCTCATCGATCCTGCCCCACTGCGGGCAGATTCTGCTGATCGCACCGCCACCCATGCAGCGTGGCGCCTGGGTCCCCACAGACGAGCTGGTGGCCGAATCTCACCGCCTGGTAGAAGAATACAAATTCCTGGCAGAACGCCTGGGCATCCCCTTCGTTGATACCCGCCCCTGGCAGATCGGACTGACCTTCGACGGCGTCCATTTCGCCGAAGAAGGCCACCGCAGTTTTTCCAATCACATCGCAGAATTTCTATAACCGCATCCCCGGGTGTGAAGTCACCCGGAACTTTTTGTTTGACACAGAAGCAAAAAAACGATATAATGACATTACTTTATTCTCAAAAACGGAGTTGATATTTCATGGACCATGTATCCAGTTGGGACTTCACTTTGGCCAATTACGGCCCCGTTTGGGCCTTTTTGGTCCAGTTGGGCCTGCTTCTGCTGTTTCTGATGTTGGGCAACATCCTCCGCCGTACCGTACCTCTGTTCCGCAAATGTCTGGTTCCGTCGGCCCTTCTGGGCGGCGGCCTGCTGCTGGTCGTGGACATCATCTGCAAGCAATGCGGCTTCCTGCTGGTTGACAACCGGCTGATGCAGGTCATCACCTATCACTGCCTGGCCATCGGCTTTGCCTCCATGTCGCTAAAGACCGAAAAGAGCAATCACAAAACCAATCGCTTCCAGGTCGTCGAATTTGGCGCCCTGCAGGGCGGCACCTATATGCTGCAGGCCTTCGTTGGTCTGGGCATCACGCTGGTGATGTTCCTGCTGACCCGTCACAGTGAAAAGATCACCTCCTACGTCTGCGGTCTGATTCTGCCGCTGGCCTACGGCCAGGGTCCCGGCAACGCCCTGAGCTGGGACATCAACTTCACCAATACTCCCGCGGCCCAGTTCGCCGGCAACGGCAGCTTCGGTCTGTCCCTGGCCTCCATCGGCTTTGTGGTGGCCTCGGTCTTCGGCGTGCTGCACATCAATATCTGCAAGAAAAAAGGCCTGCTGCAGGTGCGCCAAAGCCAACCCTCCGAAGAATTTGTGGACCACACCAACCCCACCGGCGGTGAGATCCCTGACAATGAGTCGGTGGACAAGTTCACCATCCAGGCCGGTTTCGTGGCCCTGGCCTATGCGCTGTCCTTCGGCTTCATGTGTGTGCTGGGTGTCCTGTCGGATTTCACCAATTCCATCGCCTGGGGTTTCAACTTCCTGTGGGCATCGCTGGCTGCCATGCTGATCAAGTTCGCGGTCAAGCAGCTGCGCAAGCACGATCTGATGCACCGGGAATACATCAACAACTACCAGATGGATCGCATCTCCGGCCTGTCCTTTGATATGATGATCGTCGCCGGCGTGGCCGCCATCGAGATCAATGACATCAAAAATTACATTCTGCCCATTGTGATTCTGAGCCTGGTGGGCACTATCGTCACTTATATCTACATCCGCCTGGTGTCCAAGGAGTGCTTCAAAGGCTTTGAGCACGAGTTCTTCCTCATGAGTTTCGGCACCCTCACCGGCACCGCCTCCAACGGCATGATCCTGACCAAGGAGATCGATCCCGGCCTGCGGACTCCCACCTCCAGCCTCTACATCCTGTCCAATTTCCCCGCCATGGTCATGATCGCCCCCCTGCTGATCCTGCTGAACTTTGCCGGCCAGTCCCCGAGCAACGCCATCCTTGCCTGCGGCATTTTCTTCACTTTGTGGTTCGCCTACACGGTATATCTGTTCCGCAGAAAGATTTTCAAGAAGCGGTATCAAAACAGCCCCGTCGTGGTCTGGCAAGACGAAGCCGACGCATAATACCAAAAGCAGGCGGAATTGGCCATGCGAATTCCGGGTGTTCCTGTATAAAGGGCCGTAAATTTTCGTTTATCAAGCAGGCAAATGTAGGGGCGGCCATTGGCCGTCCGCTAAAAAATGGAACATTTTTCAGGTTTCCCGAAGGGAAACAACAAATTATCACCGTCACCAAACAAAGGGAATGATTCTGTATTTGACCTTCTGTTTATATTCCGCATAGCCGGGCAGTTCCCTTGTCAGCAGATTTTCCTCATCGACCAGCCGGACGATGATGATGGCCGGGTACGCAGCAAAAACGATCAGCGCATACCAGGAACCCAGGACGATGGGCATCATGCCAAACAGCAGCAGCGTTGCCATGTACATGGGATGGCGGACGACGCCATACAGCCCCGTATCCACCACGTTCTGCCCTTCTTCCACCTTGATCGTGCGGCTCAGATACGCATTTTCCCGCATCACCTCGGCATACAGCCCGTAGGCGACCAAAAACAGCACCGATGCCGTCACCGTGACCCACAGGGGCATCCGGGACCAGCCGAAGCGGAAATCTAGACCCGCCACCACAAAGCCAACCACAAACATCAGCCCCGACAGAGCCACCACGCCCTTTTGGGTGGCCTGCTTTTCCTTCACATCCAGCCGCTTGGCCAAAAGGTTTGGTGCCTTGGCCAACATTACAAAGCCTGCGATCACCATGGGCACAAAGAGCAGCCCCATCAGCAGCCATCCGTAGTCAAAGTCCATCGTGCCCGCCGGCCAAAAGATCAGCAGGCCCAGCAAAATCATGCCGCAGGTCACTTTGACCAGCGCATTCAGCAGTAATTTCATATTCTTTCCTCCATCCATCGCCACAGTCGATCCAGCAGGTCGCCCTGTAGGTAGAAGGTGGTCTCAAAATGCAAAAATTGGTCGGCGTTGCGGTCCCAAAGCAGCAGCAGTTTCGGCGGAAATTCCTCATCCCCGGCCCAAAATTGCAACAACACCGGGAAGAAGTCCGTCACCGCAAACCGGCATGTCACATCCGCGCCTGCCATACGGGGCTGCAGCACACCCCCTAAAGCTTCGCAGGCCGCCCGCAAAAGATCCAATTTGCCGTCCATTTTGGCGGCATATCGTTTCGTAAAGCCCACGGTGTTGGTAACGCCGGTGACCACGAAATTGCCCACGGTGCACCACTGCCCCCGCAGCACCGGCGGAAAATCTCCCCGGTGGTAGCACAGCAGGTCGTACACCGTCATAACGGTGCTGAAACTGCGGCACTCCTCCCATCGGCCGTCCCGGCATTCCTCGATGCCGCCGTTTTCCCGGCTGATTCGGCAATCCGTGCCCAAATACCGCAGGTAAAGCCAGCTTTCGTCGGCCTGCAGCCCGTATTTTTCAACGATTTTCCCCTGGTCATACTCCAGGAATATCTTTTTGGCAATATCCACCTGCAGATCGTAGTTATCCATGGCGACACCTCCTTTTGCCCATTGTACCACATTTTTCCCCGGCAGGAAACTCATTTCTGCCCATCAGTCTTTCTTTTTTGATTTCTTTGCGCTATAATGAAGAAAACATAACCCGGAGGTACTTTTATGCATTACCGACAGGACAAATACGGCAATTCCCTCTCCGTTCTGGGCTACGGCTGTATGCGTTTTCCCACCAAGGCCGGCCGCATCGACATGGCCGCCACCGAGAAACAAATTCTGACCGCCATCGACGGCGGCGTCAATTATTTCGACACCGCCTACATCTATCCCGGCAGCGAGGCAGCCCTGGGCGAGATCCTGGAGCGCAACCAGGTCCGGAATAAGGTCTACATCGCCACGAAGCTGCCCCACTACCTCATCAAAAGCCGGGAGAGCATGGACAAGCTCTTTGCCGAGGAGCTTCGGCGACTGCGGACCGACCATGTGGACTACTACCTGATGCACATGCTGACGGACATCGACACCTGGAACCGGCTGAAGGAGCTGGGCATCGCCCAGTGGCTGGCAGAAAAGCAGGCCAGCGGCGCCATCCGCCAGGTGGGTTTTTCCTACCATGGCAACACCGATATGTTCATTCAGCTGGTGGATGCCTGGGATTGGGATTTCTGCCAGATCCAGTACAATTACATGGACGAGCACTCCCAGGCCGGCCGCCGGGGCCTGCAGTATGCCGCCGCCAAGGGCATTCCCGTTGTGATCATGGAGCCCCTGCGGGGTGGCAAGCTGGTGAGCCACCTGCCGGCGGAGGCCAACAAAATCTTTGAGGCCCACAAGCCCCTGCACACCCCGGCCCAGTGGGCCTTCCGCTGGCTGTGGAATCAGCCGGAGGTCACGGTGGTGCTGTCGGGCATGAACTCGGAAGAAATGGTGCTGGACAACATCCAAACCGCCTCTACCACCGAGGCAGGCCAGCTGACCCAGGCCGACGAAGCCATGCTGCAGCAGGTCCTTGCGGCCATCAACGCCAAAATGAAGGTGGGCTGTACCGGCTGCGGCTACTGCATGCCCTGCCCCAAGCAGGTGGATATCCCCGGCACTTTCGCCGCCTATAACCGCTGCTACCAGGAGGGCAAATTCTACGGCCTGAAGGAATATGTCATGTGCACCATGCTGCGCAAGACCTCCACCGCCGCCTCCAATTGCATCGGCTGCGGCAAATGCGAAAAGCATTGTCCCCAGCATCTGCCCATCCGGGAAAAGCTGAAGGAGGCCCAAAAGGAACTGGAGGGCCCCATCTACCGCATCGCCAAATCCATCGCCCGCCGCTTTATCAAATTTTGAGCATAGCCATTTTGTTTCGTGCGGCGTTGCTTTCGTAGGGGAGGGTCTTGACCCTCCCCTACGGATAAGACTGAACGATAAGCCCCCATTTCTTCCACAAAAACAGGGCGGAATTGGTCATGGCCAATTCCGGGCGTTTTCACATTTTACGGGCAGCATAATAGATGCAGCGGTGTTCCTGATCTCGATAAGTCACCGTATCCTCTTTTTCCAGCCGGGTCATGCCGCTTTTTTCCATGATCCGCAGGCTGGCTCTGTTGCCCTCAAAAGCACCGGCCACCACCTCCCGGAAGCCCCGGGCGTGTAAAAATCCGATGGCCCCGGTGAGAGCCTCCGTGCCATAGCCCCGGCCGTGATACCGGGAATCGATGGCATAGCCCACCTCCAGTCCATCCTCCATCCGCTCGGTTTCGTTCAGCATGCCGATGAGCCGGTCCTCCAGGAAAATGCCCGCCACATAGCGGTCTTCCCACTGGGACATTGCTACGATCCGCTGTGCCAGGGCCTCGGCCTGGGCTTTGCTCTCAAAATCCGGCACCATGTAGGTTTTTCCCACCACCGGGTCGGTCAGCAGTTCCACCAACTCCGGCAGATCCTTTTGCTCAATTTGCTTCAGTTCCAGCCGTTTTGTCTGAATGTACATAACGCCCTCACTTTCCCAGCAGCTGCTCCAGCACCGGCGTGATCAGCGCCGTCACGGCGGTATAGCCAGTGTCACTGAAATGGCCGCCGTCCACAGTATAGCCATCAAAAACCTCGCCGGCAGACACATCATACAGCGGCGTAAACAGATCCACAAAGGCAAAGCCGTACTTCTCCGCCAGCAGCCGGATGGACACATTGTTGTAGGCCGCCTGCTGATTGTGGCGACCCCAGTGTTCACCACCCATGGCGGTCATGGACAGCAGCACCACCTTGGTTTCGGGCAGATTTTCCCGGATGCCCTGCAAAATGGACTCGTAATTTTGCAGCATGCTGTCCGGATTGTTTGCGCCGATGAGCATCACCAGCACCTGGGGCTTCAGGTCATACACCGACACCTGCAGCCGGGCCTCCAGATCAAAGCTGGTGTCGCCGCCGATGCCCCGGTTGGAGGTGAGGTACTGGGGATAATACTTGGCAAGGTCGTAAAGATCCGTCAAGCTGTCACCCAAGAACGCCACTTCCACCTGGAAATCTGCATATTTCTCATTTTCTGCCCGGTACTTGGCCATTTTTGCCTCCCGGTACGCCTGCACCGCCCGGGCATGCTCCTGCCGCTGCCGTTGTGCTGGCAAATGAAACCCAAAAAACCAAACCAAACCTGCCACCAACGCCGCTGCCAGCAGGCAAATAAGGCCAATCTTCCATGCTTTTTTCATAGTGCCTCCTTACTTCTTCCGGTACTTATAGAGGGCCACAATGGTGGAAATGGCAGCGGCCAGGTCCGTAAAGAACACGGTGGAGCCGATGATAGCTGTGTAGACGGTCCAGCTGGCGGCATTGGCCAGCAGGAACTTCCGCAGGGTCTGTTCGTCCTTGGAAAACACAGAGAAGAACAGCATCAGAGCGCCCACAATGGGCATCAGTTCCAAAAGATTTTCCCAACTGAGTTCCGGCACAAAGCCCGGGGCCGTGACGATGCCAAAGATGCCGAAGCCCACATACAGCAGCAGAAACAGCACCTTTTCCCCCAGGGACACCGGCGTGGCCTTGGTATCGTGGACCATGGACACGATGGACTGCACCACCGCCACCAGGCACAGGAAAATGGCCGAGCCGATTTGCCCGATCAGCACCATATTACCGGCCACCAGCAGATTGACACCAATATTCAACGCCAAAATCTGCCACTTTTTCTTGAAAAACGGAAGAATAATGGTACAAACCGTGGACATAAGGCCAAATATCTGACCAATGATGTAAGCCATATCATGCTCCTCTCTTTTGGGCGGTGATGAACCAGGTGGTACCGTGGCCGCCGTCGTCCAGTAGATTGTCGGCACACCGGGTCACGGCAAATCCGCATTCTTCCAGCAGCCGGCAAATCTCCGCCGGGTCATGGACGGTCTCCCGGATGTTTTCCTCGAAGGCCAGGGCCCCATGCTCAAACACCCGCACCTTCAGATTCACCTGCTTCTCCCCGGGCTGGGTCATCTGGAACCACACCCGGATTTTTTCGTCAAAATCCATTTCAAAGGGCTCGCTGGTGGACACCTCGTTTTCATTGAGGATGTCAAAAACGAACCAGCCGCCCTCATTTAAGTAGCCAAACACATTTTCAAAGATCTGCCGGACATCACCCAGCGCCGGGATGTGATTCAGCGCATCGCCGGTGCAGGTCACCAGGTCAAATTTCGCATCGGGCCGGTAGGTGATCATATCCGCCACCTCATAGGAAATCTCGGGATTTCCCTGGCGGGCGATGTCGATCATGCCGGAGGAAAAATCCATGCCGGAGGCCCGGATTCCCTCATGATACAGGATCTGGCACAGAACGCCGGTACCGCAGCCAAGGTCCAGGGCATTCTTCGGCTTCAAGTCCTGTTTTTGCAGCCATTTCAGCAGCTGCTCACCAAAAATTTCCGGATAATAGTTCCAGCCAAATTCGTTATATACCTTGCAAAAAACGTCACTGTACATACTGACCTCTTAAGTATTTTCCGGATGGGCGTGATCGTGATCTTCCATGCTGTCATGGCTGTGATCGTGGGCCGATTCATCCTGTCCGTGGATATGGTTGTGGTTATGGACATGGGTGTGCACATGGCTGTGTTCCAGCGCTCCGTGGCGATGCAGATGGGTATGGTCATGGCTGTGGGTATGGGTATGCTGCAGGCCGATGGTGTCCCGCACCAGCAGCACCGTCGCCACCACCATCAGCAGCAGGCCCAGGAAAAACTGCAGGCCGGGCCGTTCGCCCAGGATCAGGACGCCAAAGACCACGCCCAGGAACGGTGCCACGGAATAGTAGGCACTGGTCTTGGCAGCGCCCAGGTCCTTCTGGGCCTTGATGTAGAAATTGATGCTCAGGCCATAGGCCACAAAGCCCAGCGCCAAAGCCGCCAAGATCCACACAATACCGGGAATTGTTTCCCCCAGCACCAGTGCCACCGCCAGGCTGCCCAATCCGGAGCCGATGCCCTTGATGGTGGTGATCTGCACGGAAGATTTGCTGCTGAGCATCCGGGTGCAGTTGTTTTCCAGACCCCAGCAGCAGGCAGCGCCCAGCACAAGCAAAGATCCCAGGTTGAAGCGGAAGCTGCCTGCGCCTTCAAAGCCCAGGATGGTACTTGCCAGCGCAATGAGGCCGATGGCCAGCACCAGCCGCCTGGACAGCAACTCCTTGAAGGCAAAAAACGCAATCAGGGAGGTGGCTACGATCTCAAAATTATTCAGCAGCGATGCGTTGGCCGAGCTGGTGTGTTGCAAGCCCAGCATTAGCAAAATGGGCGCCGCAATATCCAGCACGATCATGCCGATGGTGTAGGGCAGCTCTGCCAAGGTCAGGGGCTCGCTTTTCTCCCTGTCCCGGCTAAGAAGGCCGTAGATCAACAGGCCAAAACCGGCACCCAAATATAAAAAAGCCGCCATCATCGTGGGCCCCACCTGCTGCAGCAGCAATTTGCTCAGCGGAATATTGATGGCATACAGCGCTGCCGCCAGAATGGCAAACATCGTAGCGATATTCTTGGTTTTCATAGGCAACACTCCTGTACAAATGGTCTTTTCATATCCCCCCTGGGGGGATATTTAAGCCATCATACCACAGTTTTTTCTCGGTGTCACCTGTTTTTTCAAAAGAAAGCAGGGAGGCCAAGCCTCCCTGCTTTGAATTACACTTTTGCCAGCCGGCTGCTCAGGGCCTTTTCCAGCCGCTCCATAGCCTCCACCAGCACGCTGCGGGGGCAGGCCAGAGCCATGCGGATGAACTGGCCGCTCTTTTCACCGAACTTGGTGCCGATGTCGGGCCAGATATGGGCCTCGCCCAGCAGCAGCTGTTCCAGCTCCGGGGCCGTCAGACCCAGGCCGCTGCAGTCGAGCCACATCAGGTAGGTGCCCTGGGGCTCGATGACACGGATGCCAGGCACTCGCTTGGCGATAAAGTCCATGACATACTGGGCATTTTCCCAGATATAGGCCTTGCAGGCTTCCAGCCATTCCTCGCCGCCCTCGTAGGCAGCCTGGCAGGCATGCAGACCCATGTAGTTGCAGTTGTTGTAGCCAACAACGCCCAGCTCGGTCTGGAAACGGGCACGCAGCTCATCGCCGGGAATGATGATGTTGGAGATCTGCAGGCCGGCGGTATTGAAGCTCTTACTGGGAGAGGTATTGACAATCAGATTTTCCACCAGCTCGGGGCAAACCACCGCAAAGGGGGTGTGCTTGTAGCCGGGAGAGAAGAAGTCGCAGTAGATCTCGTCGGACATGACGGTCACATTGTACTTCTTGCAGATATCGCCCACACGGCGCAGCTCTTCAGGGCTCCACACACGGCAGGTGGGGTTGTGGGGGCTGCAGAGGATGAACAGCTTGATGCCGTTTTCCTTGATTTTGCGCTCCATGTCCTCAAAATCCATGGAATAAGCGCCATTTTCGTACTTCAGAGTGTTCTCCACCACACGGCGGCCGTTGCGGTTGATGACATTGAAGAACTGGTGATAGACAGGGGGCTGGATCATAACGCCGTCACCGGGCTCGGTCACCACACGGACAGCAGCGGACAGGGCGGTGACAACGCCGGGGGTGCGGACGATCCAGGAGCCGGACAGATTCCAGCCGTAGCGGCGGGAGAACCAGCTCTCCACGGCCTTACCGTAGCGGTCCATGCAATGGCTGTAGCCGAAAATGCCACGATCCACCACTTCCCGCATGGCATTCTTGACGCATTCGGGAGCGGAAAAGTCCATATCTGCCACCCACAGAGGGATCATATCCTGGGGATAGCCCTTCTCGGTGATCATATCATATTTTTCACAGCTGGTGTTCCAGCGGTTGATAACTTCGTCAAAATTATACTTCATTTGTATTCCTCCAAAACCGGCATCCGCCGGTGCTCCACAGTATCCCATGGTACAATTATTATACAATGCTCAAAACGCACTGTCAATGGGCTTTTACCGGGAAAAAACCGGTTATTCTGTCACTTCTTCCGAGTAAAACTCCTGCATATCATCCAGCCGCAGGCAGGCAAGTCTGCCCTGCAGATCGTAACTGTCCTCCGGCACATCCGGATAGCCGCTACCGCAGTCGATGCCGATGATGCCTTCCCCGCGGTAGATCCGCAGCGGGTCGGTGGACTGATAGTATTTGGTGGGGGTATGGCCAAAAATCACCGTTTCGCCCGCTGCGGGCCGATCGCCCTTTTCCAGCCGCTTCCACACGGCGTAGTGGACGGGCGTTTTGTACTTTCCGTCCTCGGTATCAAAATTCTCCGGCAGGCTGCCGTGGACCAGCCGGAACGTCCGGCCGCCCACCTGCACCGACAGGTTCAGGGGCAGGGTTTTGAGATAGGTCAGCACCTCGGCACGCAGGGTCTTGCGGATGCGCTTCCAGTAAGCATGGGTCACATTGCCGCCGTTGCGGTACCAGTGGAATCGGTACTCCTCGATGCGGCTCAAATCATCCCAGGACTCATAGGGTTCTGCCAGAGCCCGCAGCATCATGTACTCGTGGTTGCCCAGTATCATGTGGGCATTGGGCATGGCCATCAAACGCCGCAGAATGCGGATGCCGTCCCCATGCCGGTCGATCACATCGCCCAGCACATAGAGCTCATCCTCCGGCTGCAGATTGATCTGCGCCATTATGGAATTGAATCGGCGGGAATTGCCGTGAATGTCCGACATGACATAGATCATCCTGCGCACCTTCTTTCTCTACTATCCGTTTATTATAATGCAAATTGACGCAAAAGGCAAGCCGGATTGAAAATTTTTCGCACCATAAAACTATTTCTCCGACAACCCTTGTGTCTGGCCGCAAAATAGTATATAATATTTGCCACGATACCGATTGGGAGAATGCTTATGGCTTACGAATATAATAACCCCCGTTCCGGCAACAGCCGGGACAGCAAGCAGTGGCACCGCCGGCAGGCCCAAAAAAAGGCCCGGCGTCGCCAGCATCTGACCCTGGCAGCGGTGCTGGCCGTCAGTTTGCTTGTGCTGTGCGTGGTCCTGGTCCGGGGCTGCCAGGCCCGGGACAAAACCCCCGAATCCCAGCCCACAACCCTTCCCACTGCACCCACACCGCCGCCCACCACGGCCCCTGCCACCGGCGAAACGGTGATCACCCTCATCGCCGGCGGCGATGTGATCGCCACGGACAAAACGGTGGCCTCCGGCGAATTTGCCGGACAGTATGATTACACGGGAATTTTCCTGGATATCGCCCCTGTTTTTGCCGGCGCAGATGCTTCCCTCGTCAATTTTGAAGGCAATCTGGTGGGCAGCCCCTACGGCACCGTGTCTTCCTCCGCACCCCAGGCGCTGATGGAGGCCCTGCAGCGGGCCGGCGTGGATTTTGTGCAGACCGGCAATTCCTGCTCTGTCAACAACGGCATCACCGGCCTGCAAAAAACCCTGGACGGCATTCGCCAGGCAGGCATGATCCCCCTGGGCACCTTCGGTTCCGCCGCTGAATATGAGCAGCACCAGGGCTTCACCATTCGCAATATCGGCGGCATCCGGGTAGCCTTTGTGGTCTTTACCAAGGGCCTGGGCGGCCTGAGTCTGCCCAGCGGCAGCGAGCATTGCGTGAACCTTCTCTACACCGATTACGCCACCGCCTACCAGGAGATCAACACCGACGGCATCAAGGCCATTTTACAGAATGTCCAGGCCCAGCAGCCGGATGTGACCGTTGCCCTGCTGCATTGGGGCAGCGAGTACAACTCTGTCATCGGTACACGGCAGGAAACCATCGCCAAGCTGATGCTGGACGGCGGCGTGGATGCCATCATCGGCACCCATTCCCACTATGTGCAGGACATCGTCTATGACCGGGCCAACGGCACCGTCATCGCCTACTCCCTCGGTGACCTCTACGGCAGCGCCGAAAAGAACGGTACCAACTACTCCATTCTGCTGCAGCTGCAGATCACCCGGAACAACGCCACCGGCGAAACCAAGATCACCGGCTGCGATTATATTCCCGTGTACACCCTGACCCCGGAGCGGGACGGAGAGGAAATGCGGGTGGTGCGGCTGCTGGATGCCATGCACCAGTACGAAAACAATCACATCGGCTGTGTTAGCGAAACAGCCTACCAAAACATGAAAGCCGCCCTGGCAAAGATCCGCGCCAAGGTCGGCCTCGACAAATAAAATCAGGGGCTGTTGCAAAAACCAAGCAACAGCCCCTAACCATATGCATTTTCTACATCCATCGGATGCAAGGGCGGTCTTTGCCCGCCCGCGGGCGATTGATAATCGCCCCTACGGATTCTATCGGACGCTTTTTGCAGGGCGTCCGTTATTTTATTCTGTGACAATCTCTTCGATCCGGGCGCCCTCCAGGGTTTTACCCAGGGAGTAATAGAAAATATTGTCCCGGGTGGGCGTCAGCGCCGGCAGCACACCGCGCTGGCCGTAAATGGCATAGCTACGGAACAAAATGGGGCAAAGCATGGCATCGGCCATCACCTTTTGATGCAGGGTGTAGTAGTTACCCTCATTGGCCATGGCCTCCTGGCAGAGGGCATAGATGCCGGCATCCGTCAGGCCCCCGAAATTAAGGCTGCCCTTGGGATCAAAAAATGCCGACAGATCCATATTGGGACTCAAACGGGTCTGGCCCAGATGCAGATCGTAATCGCCCTTCTTCAAGGCGTTGGTGTAAGCCGTATCCCGCAGCGCACTAACGGTGACGGTGAAGCCCGCCACTTCCAGCATCTCGGCAATCCGCCGGGCCACCCGGATCCGGCGGCTGTCGGCGCCGTTGACCAGCAGGGTCAGCTTCATGGTCTTGGGGGCCACCTGCTGGACACTTTGGATAAAGGCATCCGGATCATAGCCATACTGGGCCGCCAGCTTGTTGTTGTACACCGGGCTTCTGGGGGAAGCCGGCAGAGTGGCGCTGAGGGCAAAACCGCCGTAGAACTCATTGACCAGGCTGTCCCGGTCGATGGCATGGGTCAGAGCCCTGCGCAGAGTAGCCTTAGAAAAGACCTGGCTTTTCTCGTTGCAGGCAAGATACAGAAATACGCCGCTTTCGCAGCCCCAAAGCTCATAGTCGCAGCGGAAATCCACATAGCTGTCCGTGCCGGGATCGGCGCAAACCATGGTGATGTTGCCAAATTCAAAATCATCCCGCAACGCGGCGGCAGACTCCACTTCCATCAGCAGAATGCTGTCGGCCGTGGCGGCCAGGCCGGCGCTACACCACCAATCGGCGCGGCGGATCAAACGGATGCCCATGTGGCCATCCTCTTTGTAATAAGCGCCGGTGCCCAGGGGCCAGTCTGCCTTCACGTCGCTCTCTTTCACAATGGGTACATCCAGTAACATGGGGAAATTTTCATAGGGGATCGTCAGGCTCACCTTGACGGCTCCGTCACCGGTGGCAGAAATCTTGCTGACATAACCAAAGCGGCCGCTGTAGACCGGGCTGTTCACCGCAGCCTTCAGGCTGGCCACCACATCGGCAGCAGTCAGTGCCGTGCCATCGGAGAAGGTGGCATTTTCCAGGTAGAACACATAGGTCTTCTGGTCCTTGGAAACGCTGTAATTTTTGCAGAGGATGGGCTCTGCCCGATAGGATGCATCCACCGCAAACAGGCCCTGGTACAGCAGCGAAAACAGCATGCGGTTACTCAGATCCGTGGCTGTGTAAGGATTCAGCTCCTTCTCCGGGTGATAGCCCAGGGTCAGGGTCTGCTCCACTGGCGCAGGGGTCGTGACAGTGGGCATCGTAGTGGGCTGCAGCAGACCGTCACCGGAGGGCTGATAGGGTTCCTTGCCCACGGTACAGCCTGTCAGCAGTAGGCAGGCCAGCAGCAAACAGGCCGTTATTCTCTTCATAATTTGGCCTCCTCGCAGCAAATGATCGCACCCTGAGACCCCCGGACGCCCCGGGTATAGCGGTGGGACCAATACCGATCATGCTGGCACAGGGTGCATGCGTCGCTGATCTCGATCTGCTCCACACCGGCCCGGCGGAGAGCGAAGGCATTGATCTCTTTTAGGTTAACATAATACTTTTCTCCGGCGGGACGGATCCATTTTTTCACTTCCCCGCCAAAGGCGGCAACCATGGCCCCCGGCACATCGGCATCCGTCTCGAAGCAGCATGCGTCCAGGTTGGGACCAATGGCCGCTCGGATATTTTTGGGATCGCAGCCAAATTCCGCCATCATTTTCCGGACGGTCTTGCCGGCAATGTCCAGCGCTGTACTGCGCCAGCCGGCATGGCAGGCACCCACCGCTCCGGTCACCGGGTCATGGAGCAAAATGGGGGTGCAGTCGGCGGTGAAGATCACCAGCGCCGTGCCGGGTTCTCCCGTCACCAGGCCGTCGCATTCCGGATAATCCCGGTGATCCAGCCCACGGTGATCCGCCCTCGTTACCCGGCGCACCAGGTCGGTGTGGACCTGGTGTGTCAGCACCAGCCGCTCCATGTCAAACCCAAGGGCTCGGCCCAAAATGCGGAAATTTTCCACCACATGCTCCGGCTTGTCCCCCCGGTTCATACCGATGTTCAGGCTGTCCAGGTAGCCCTCGCTCACGCCACCCAACCGGGTAGTAAAGCAGTGCCGTACCCCGATCCTCTCAGCAACCAAATATTCCATTGTTCCTTGCTTCACGGTTTTGATTGCCATAGTTTCTCCTTCTTGCGCCTTCGGCGCTTACTCCGCCATTTTATCCTTCTGCATGCAGCACTTTTTATACTTTTTGCCGCTGCCGCAGGGGCAGGGATCATTGGGACCGGCCTTCTGCTGCTTGCGGACCGGCTGTTTCTTCACAACAGCATTGTTGGCAGCGCCGGTGCCGGTCTCCTTGGCCACACGTTCCCGCTTGATCTCCTGCCGGGGCTGCAGCCGCACGGCAAACAGCCGCCGCACGGTCTCGTCCCGGATGCCCTGGACCATGGCGGTAAACATCTCGTAGCCCTCATTTTTGTACTCGATGACCGGGTCATGCTGGCCGTAGGCCCGTAGATGGATACCCTGCTTCAGGTCGTCCATAGCATCGATATTGTCCATCCAATATTCGTCGACGACACGCAGCATGATGACCCGCTCCAGTTCACGCATCACATCGGCGCCATACTCGGCTTCCTTGCGCTCGTAGGTCTTCACTGCCAGCTCATACAGCTCGTCCAGATCGGAGGTGAGGTTTAAGGTGCCATGGGGATAGAACAGGCCCTCGTAGCGCTTCAGTTCCTCTTCGTCGCCGCCGGTGCTCTCCAGGCTCTGGCGCAGCATGGCCAGGATATTCTCCCGCAGATCCTCGCCGTCGAGGACCTTCTGGCGCTGCTGGTAGATGACCTCACGCTGGGTGTTCATCACATTATCGTACTCCAGAACACTCTTTCTGGAGCGGAAATGGCGGCTTTCCACCGACTTTTGGGCATTTTCCACGGCACCGGAGAGCATTTTGGCATCGATGGGGGTGTCCTCGTCCATGCCGAGAGAACTCATCATATTCTTGATCTGATCCATACGGCTACCGCCGAACAGACGCATCAGATCGTCCTCCAGGCTCAGATAGAACCGGCTCTCACCGGGGTCACCCTGACGGCCGGCACGACCACGGAGCTGGTTGTCGATACGGCGGCTTTCGTGGCGCTCGGTGCCCACGATGAACAGGCCGCCGGCAGCCTTGACCTGCTCGGCCTCGCCCTGGATGGATTCCTTGTACTTTTGCAGAAGCTGGTTGTACTTTTCCCGGATGGCCAGGATCTCGGGATCGTCGGTTTCGGAATGGGCATCGGCCTCAGCCAGCAGCTCGTCGGTGTAGTCACCCTTGCGCAGCTCGCTCATAGCCAAAAATTCTGCGTTACCGCCCAGCATGATGTCCGTACCACGGCCGGCCATGTTGGTGGCGATGGTAACAGCGCCCAGCTTACCGGCCTGGGCCACGATCTGGGCCTCCAGCTCGTGGAACTTGGCGTTCAGCACGGTATGCCGGATGCCCTCCTTCTTCAGCAGCTTGCTCAGCAGCTCGCTGCGCTCGATGGAAATGGTACCCACCAGCACCGGCTGGCCCTTGGCATGACATTCCTTGACCTGCTCAACGATGGCCCGGTACTTACCGTTGACGGTCTTGTAGACCACGTCGGTGTGATCCTTGCGGATCACGGGCCGGTTGGTGGGGATCTCCACCACATCCAGCCGGTAAATGGTGCCAAATTCCTCTTCCTCCGTCAGGGCCGTGCCGGTCATACCGGAGAGCTTGCTGTACAGGCGGAAGAAATTCTGGAAGGTGATGGTGGCCAGGGTCTTGCTCTCATTGGCCACGGTGACGCCTTCCTTTGCCTCGATGGCCTGGTGCAGACCCTCGTTGTAGCGGCGGCCATACATCAGACGGCCGGTGAACTCATCGACGATGATGATCTCGCCGTCTTTCACCACATAGTCCGTGTCCTTCTTCATGAGACCCCGGGCCTTCATGGCCTGGTTGATGTGATGGGAAAGGGTGGCATTCTCGCCGTCACCCAGATTCTCCACACCGAAATACTTTTCCGCCTTGGCAATACCGCTGGCCGTCAGGCTCACGGTGCGGCTCTTTTCGTCCACGTAGTAGTCGCAGTCGATCTCGTCGTAGCTTTCTTTGTCCTCGGTCTTGGCATAGACATGACGGCGCAGGGTGGACACGAAGTAGTCAGCCATTTCATAGAGCTTGGAGCTCTCCTCACCCTGGCCGGAAATGATCAGAGGGGTACGGGCCTCGTCGATCAAAATGGAGTCCACTTCGTCAACGATGGCAAAATTGTGGCCCCGCTGCACCAGCTCGGACTTGTAGATGGCCATGTTATCACGCAGATAGTCAAAGCCCAGCTCGTTGTTGGTGCAGTAGGTGATGTCGGCGGCATAGCTGACCCGGCGCTCGGCAGGGGTCATGCCGGGAATGATCAGACCCACACTCAGGCCCATGAACTTGTAGACCTTGCCCATCCACTCGGACTGGTACTTGGCCAGGTAATCGTTGACGGTGACCACATGGACGCCCTTGCCGGTGAGGGCATTGAGGTAACAGGGCAAAATGGCCACCAGAGTCTTGCCTTCGCCGGTCTTCATTTCGGCAATGCGGCCCTGGTGCAGCACGATGCCGCCGATGAGCTGCACAGGATAGGGCTTCAGGCCGATGACACGCCAGGCAGCCTCCCGGATGGCAGCAAAAGCCTCCGGCAGCAGATCATCCAAATCTGCGCCATTGGCCAAACGGTCCTTAAATTCCTGGGTCTTGCCCCGCAGTTCCTCGTCGGACAGGGCAGCAAAGGTATCCTCCATAGCCAGGATCTTTTCCACGATCGGCTTGATCTGCTTCAGCTCACGCTGAGATCGGGTGCCGAAAATTTTAGCAAACAGTCCCATAAACGAACTCCTTCTCATAAAAATGGCGATTCCATCCAATTTTACTCATTATAGCACACTATTCAAAAAAATAATAGATGAATTTGTAAACAAATCAAAAATCGCCTTTCCGCTGAAAGAAAGGCGACCAAACGATAAATTGTTGTTTATAGCGCCGTAGGCGCGTACCTTCCCCCGGGGGGAAGGTGGCCGAGCAAAGCGAGGTCGGAAGAGGAACGGCGATATTTGAAACATAGGAGAAAGCCTGTTACAGCGCAATCATCCAAGATTACTGCCCGCATTCCTCTTCAGTCATAAAAATCCGTTTGGGATTTTTATGACAGCTTCCCCCCGGGGGAAGCGATTGCGGCTTCGCCGCCAAACAACAATTTATCCACTTAAAAATCCGGAATAAAGTCAGCGGTAGCGGCACTTTCATCCTGTGTAAAGCCCTCCAGATCATTGAGGTACATCCAGCTGAGCACCGAGTCGTACTCGTCATCGGTGACCCGGCGGTCCAGCGGCGCCGACAGCCCCGGCATGGGGGTGTACTGCCGCATAAGGCTGACCAGCACCTGCCCCGGCGCAAAATTCTCGCCGATCCAGTCCATCACCTTCAGAGAATTTTCCACAAAGCCCGGCAGGATCAGATGGCGGATGATGACGCCGCCCACCATCTTCTCCCCTTCAAACCGGGGAGGACCCACCTGGGCCACCATTTCCCGGATGGCCGCCGTAGCCCGTTCAAAATAGTCAGGTGCCGCCGACAAGGCCTTTCCCAGCCTGGCATCGGCATACTTCAGATCCGGCAGATAAATATCCACCTTTCCCGCCAGGGCCCGGATGCTTTCCATTTCCTCATAACCGCCGCAGTTGTAGACTACAGGCACCGGCAATTTGGGCTCCAGCGCCGGAAGGATCGTGGGCAGAAAATGGGTGGGCGTCACCAGATCGATATTTTCCGCGCCTTCGGCAATCAGTTCTTCAAAAATCTGACGCAACTGCGCAGAACTGGTGGGTGTTCCCACAGCGCCGCCGGAAATGGCGGCATTTTGGCAGTATTTGCAGCCCAGGGTGCAGCCGCCGAAAAACACGGCGCCGCTTTTGCCGTTTGGCGCCAGGGCCGGCTCTTCCCACTGATGGAGCATGGTCTTGGCCACCAGCGCCGTATCCGGGCAATGGCAAAAGCCGGTTTGACCGTGAAGGCGATCCACCCCGCACTCCCGGGGACATAATTTGCAGCTTGTATAATCCATAGTCTCATATCCTTAGGATGGTAAATTGTTGTTTATAGCGCCGAAGGCGCGTACCTTCCCCCGGGGGGGGAAGGTGGCCGAGCGAAGCGAGGTCGGAAGAGGAATGGCGATATGTTGGAAACAGGAAAAGGCCTCTTACAGCGCAATTATCCAAGATTGCCGCCCGCATTCCTCTTCAGTCATAAAAATCCGTTTGGGATTTTTATGACAGCTTCCCCCCGGGGGAAGCGATTGCGGCTTCGCCGCCAAACAACAATTTATGTTACTACATTTCCCTCAATTTTGCAACCGGGGTTTACCATTGCGCAAAAATATGCTATAATAACAAAAATATGCCCTTTGGAGGGATACCATGCTGAACAAAAATCAAATTTACGAAGCCGTCATCACGGATTACACATCGGAAGGCCAGGGCGTTGCCCACATTGAGGGCTGCGCCGTCTTCATCCCCAACGCCATTTGCGGCGAAAAAGTCACCGTCCGCATCGAAAAAGCACAGAAAACCTGGGCCGCCGGCAAAATGGTGGAGATCCTGGAGCGGTCTGCGCACCGCATCAACCGGGCCTGCCCCGTGGCCAAGCTCTGCGGCGGCTGCGATTTCCACCACATGGACTATGAGGAGGAATCCCGGCTGAAGGCCGAGCGGGTACGCAACTGCCTCAATCGGATCGGTGGTGAGCAGCTGGAACATGTACCCATCTTGGCAGCGGAGGAACAGACTTGCTACCGCAATAAAGCCCAGTACCCCGTATCCAGCCGCAAGGGAAAAGCCTTTGCCGGTTTCTTTAAGGCAGGCACCCACCAGGTAGTGGAAAACCAGCGCTGCCTGATCCTGCCGGAGGAAATGGACGCCGTCAAGGATGCGGTCATCGCCTGGATGAATGAAAATAAGGTCAGTGCCTACGACGAGATCGCCCACACCGGCTTGGTGCGCCATATTTATGTCCGCCGGGGTCCCGTGTCCAAACAAGTCCTGGTGTGCCTTGCCATCAACGGCCGGGCCATCCCCAAGGAAAAACTGCTGCTTGAACGGCTGAAAAAGATCCCCGGCTTTACCACCCTGGTGCTGAGCGTCAACACCAAGAAGGGTAACGCCGTGCTGGGTGACGAATTTATCACCCTCTACGGCCCCGGTTACATCGAGGATACCCTCTGCGGCCTCAACTTCCGCCTGTCTCCCCGGTCCTTCTACCAGGTCAACCACGCCCAGGCCCAGCGGCTGTACGAGGCTGCCATCGAACAGGCCGAGATCACCAAAAACGATACCGTGCTGGACCTGTACTGCGGCGTCGGCACCATCACCCTGGCCATGGCCAAGGCCGCAGGCCGGGTCATCGGCGTGGAGGTAGTACCCCAGGCCGTGGAGGATGCCAAGGACAACGCCAAGCGTAACGGCATCGAAAATGCGGAATTTTTCTGCGGCGACGCAGGCCAGGCAGCGTTGGAGCTGGAAAACCAGGGCATCAAGGCAGATGTTGTGGTGGTAGATCCGCCCCGAAAGGGCCTGAATGCCGGCACCATCGAGGCCCTGTCCCGCTTTGCGCCCCGGCGGATCGTCTATGTGTCCTGCGACCCCGCCACCCTGGCCCGGGATGTGGCCCTGCTGAAAGAGCGTGGCTACAGCGTCAAAAACGCCCTGGCCGCCGATTTATTCCCCCGTTGCAGCCATGTAGAATCCATCGTGTGCTTAGTACGGTAAATTGTTGTTTATGTTTGCACCTGTAGGGAACGCTGTCCTCAGCGTTCCGTCAGAAAATTCGACCTCGATGGGCGAATTTTTTGCATTTTTCTGCGATGCTGCGGTGCAAAATTGTGCCGCTTCGCGGTCGGAACGCTGAGGACAGCGTTCCCTACAGAGCTTTGCTAAACAACAATTAACATCAGAAACAACATTATGAAAGAGAAAATTTACGCCTATCTGCAGTTGATCCCCAAGGGGAAGGTGGTCACCTACGGTCAGATCGCAGCCTACTTAGGGGACAAGCGGCTGGCCCGGGCGGTGGGCAATGCCCTGCACAAAAATCCCGACCCGGACAAGTATCCCTGCTACAAAGTGGTGAGTTCCCAGGGGAAACTGTCGGAACACTTCGCCTTCGGCGGCATGGACGGACAAAAAAGCCGCCTGGAAGCTGAGGGTATCGAGGTCATAAACGGCACCGTGTGCTTGGAAACCTACCAATGGAAAATGCCATAAATTGCTGTTTATTATTCTTCTTAGCGCCGTAGGCGCTTACCTTCTCCCGGGGAGAAGGTGCCCCCGCAGGGGGCGGATGTGGAATGCGGGAGGTAACCTGCGATGATGTACCTGCTAAGACTTGCTGAAAAGCTACGCATTACTAGGTCTAAAACTCGTACAGCATCCAACACTTTCGCCCGCATTCCACATCAGTCAGGCCTAGCGGCCTGCCAGCTTCTCCCCGGGAGAAGCTATTGCGGCTTCGCCGCAACAGAACGCCAAACGAAAACTTAACGATAAAAACAAAAGCGGCGCTCCGGGTGGAGCGTCGCTTTCGTTTATATGGGAGGGAAATCGGAAACTATCATTTTTCTTTGCTGCAGCCGCAGCCGGTGCAGCCGGCGCAGTTGCCGCTGCAAGAACCGGCGCTTGGGCAGCCGATGCACTTTTTGCCGCTTTTCTTGGCCTTGTAGATGTAGAAGGCCGCACCGCCGACAATAGCGGCTACAATGGCGATGAGGATGTAATCGATTGGATTCATAGGCTTACTTCTTTCCGCCCAGGGCATATTCCGCCTTGACCTGCTTGTCGGAACGGACGCACAGCCAGGTCAGCACCGCGGCATAAGCGATGACAAAGATCAGACCGCCCACAAAGCCTGCGCCCAAAGCGCCGGTGGTGATCAGGGTGCCAATCTGGTAGACCAGGAAGCCGATGGCGTAGCCGGTGGTCAGCTGCAGGGCAATGCCGCCCCAGAACCACTTTTTGTCCTTGATCTCGGCGTTCATGGCACCCATAGCCGCAAAGCAGGGAGGTGTAAACAGGTTGAACATCAAATAAGCCAGGGCAGCCACCTTGGTCATGCCGACCATAGCGGCAGCCACTTCGTTGCCGGCGCCGATCATTTCCAGGTCCTCACTCACCGCAAAGCCGTAGCACACAGCCAGGGTGCCCACCACATTTTCCTTGGCGATGAAGCCGGTGACAGCGGCGGCAGCCAGCTGCCAGGCGGTGATGCCCACCACGGGCACCAGCAGAGCGGCGATGGGGTTTGCGATGGAAGCCAGGATGGAGGTATGCTCCATGCCCTCTTCCACCACCTGGAAATTCCAGTTGAAGGACTGCATGATGAAGACCACGGCGTTGCACACCAGGATGATGGTACCGGCCTTGACGATGTAGGCCCAGCCACGGCTCAGCATATCCATGCAGGCACGCTTAAAGCTGGGTGCCTTGTATTCCGGCAGCTCCATGATGAAGAAGGACTTGCGGTTCTTGTGGCCGGCGATCTTGTTCACCAGCAGAGCACCCAGCAGGATCAGGGCAATGCCCACAAAATACATCAGGGTACCCACCCAGCCTGCGTTATCAAAGAAAGCGCCGGCAAACAGGGCGATGACCGGCAGCTTGGCGCCGCAGGGCATCCAGGGAGTCAGCATGGCGGTGGCATTGCGCTCCCGCTCGTTGCGGATGGTGCGGGCAGCCATGACGCCGGGAATGGCGCAACCGGTGCCAACGATGAAGGGAATAACGGACTTACCGGAAAGGCCCACCTTCTTGAAGATGGGATCCAGCACCACGGTGGCACGGGCCATGTAGCCGCAATCCTCCAGCAGGGAGATCATGAAGTACATGACCATAACCAAAGGCAGGAAGCCAACGACAGCAGACACGCCGCCGATGATGCCTTCCGTCAGCAGGGCAGCCAGGAAGGGATTTGCGCCTTCCAGCAGACCGGCCACCCACTCTTTGAACATATCGATGAGGGTCACAAGGCCGGGAATCACGGTGCCGTTTTCAAATTCATAGCCCTCGGCGATCCAAACTCCCAGCCATGCCTGGCTGATTTGGAACACCAGGAACATGATGGCGGCAAAAATGGCCAGGCCGCCAACGGGATGGGTCAAAACCGCGTCGATCTTATCCTGGAAGTTATGATCCTTGGTAAAGATCTTCCGCTTTTCCACCTTTGCAACGATCTTGTTGACGAATTCGAAACGCTTGCGGTCTGCCTCTTCCACTGCCTTTTTGTCGGTCAGATCGATGACACCCTGGTAATAAGGGGCCACCTGCTCCTTGCCCTCCAGGGCAACCGCCACGGCAACCAGCTCCTTCAGACCTTCACCGGTGGTAGAAGTGGTATCCACCACGGGACAGCCCAGCTTTTCGGAAAGCTGCTTGGAATTGATCTGGGTCTGCTTCTTTTCGTTGATATCAGCCTTGTTCAAGGCCACCACCATGGGAACGCCCAGCTCCAGCAGCTGGGTGGTGAAAAACAGGGAGCGGCTCAGGTTGGTGGCGTCCACGATGTTGATGATGGCATCCACATGCTCATTTTTGACATAAGCGCTGGTGATGCTCTCTTCGGAAGTAAAGGGGCTCATGGAGTAGGCGCCGGGCATGTCCACGGCGACCAGTTCCATCTCACCTGCATAGGCTTTCTTGATGGGGGCTTCTTTTCTGTCCACGGTAACACCAGCCCAGTTGCCCACCTTCTCCTTGCTGCCGGTGAGGGCGTTGAACATGGTGGTCTTACCGGAATTGGGATTGCCGGCAAAGGCAATGCGCATAAAATTTCCTCCTTTTATTTGGAAAGTTAGCGAAAGCTAACTCATGTGAGCAATTTTTCGGTTAGCCCAAGCTAACCGCACGCTTATGATATATGCTCCCGGCCCATTTGTCAATACTTTTTTTGCATAACTGGGAAAATTTTTACAAAAAAAGTCCCTGTGCCGTTGCAAAACAGGCCATAAACCACTATAATCAAGACATCAAAAAAGCGAGGTAACAGCGATGCAGAAAGCCCACGTCGTAGCCGCTCTGATCTGGGACGGCGACAAATTTATGATCTGCCAGCGCCCGGCCCACAAGGCCCGGGGGCTATTGTGGGAATTCGTCGGCGGCAAGGTCGAGCCCGGCGAAGCGCCGGAGGCAGCACTCCAGCGGGAGTGCTGGGAAGAATTGGGCATCACGATCCGGGTAGGCGAACTGTTTATGGAGGTGCTCCACACCTACCCCGACATTGAAATCGTGCTGACCCTGTACCACGCAGTCATCGCCATCGGCATACCCCAGAAATTGGAGCACAACGACATTCGCTGGATCACGCCGGCGCAGATCCCCGATTTCGATTTCTGCCCGGCGGATGTGGAAATTTTGGAAAGGATCACGGAAAAATATGGTAAAAGAACTGGTGCATGACCCCCTGCTGCTGGCCCGGAAATCCCAGCCGGCCACCCAGGAAGATTTGGAATCTGCTCAAGATCTGCTGGATACCCTGCGTGCCCATCACGAAACCTGCGTGGGCATGGCCGCCAATATGATCGGCGTGCAGAAGCGGATCATCGCCTTCCTTTGCGGCAAGGAATATATGCTGATGCTGAACCCGGAGATCATCGCCTGCGCCGGGCCTTATGAAGCCGAGGAAAGCTGCCTGTCCCTGCTGGGCGGGCCCCGGAAGACCACCCGATACCAAAAAATCAAGGTGCGCTATCAAACCGCCGACCTGAAGGAACGCCTGCGAACCTTCGACGGCTGGACCGCCCAAATCATCCAGCACGAAGTGGACCATTGTAACGGCATTCTGATCTAATCATTCCGATAATGTCGGCCCTTGCGGGCCGACAGCGGCCGCAGGCCGCAATACCTTCTCCCGGGGAGAAGGTGGGCCGCCGGCAGGCGGGTCGGATGTGGAACGCGGGAGAAGCAGTGGGATACGGTAAATGCTAAGATTTGCGGATGACTTACCCTTTTGGAAGCCTAGAAACCTGTACAAGTCGTTATTTTCCTGCCCGTATTCCACATCAGTCAGCGGCTCGTACCTCGCACGCTGACAGCTTCTCCCCGGGGAGAAGCTTTGAACATCATTTCTCAACGCATCGACAAACAAAAATACCCGGCAAGATCTGCCGGGTATTTTTTCTTTATCCAAATACTTCGCAGGCGGCCACAGTACGGAACACGTCCTCATTGACCTTGTCCCTGCCGTAGGCATCCAGGAACCGGTCCCGGTATGCATCCGTTTTCAAATTAAACTGCAGCGACCAAATGCCCCAAAACAGGTCGATATGCCGATCACCGATGCCGCCGGCGTCCAGGTCGATAAACCCGGAAAACTGCCAGTTGTTCAGCATAATATTGGGCAGGCAATAGTCGCCGTGCAGAAGCGTATCGGAACGCAGAAATTTGCCGTTTCGCTCCACTTCCTGCCAGGCTTCCTCCGCCGTGGCGTAGCCCCAGTTGTCGGGAAACAGGGTCGTATCATAGGCCTGCACCCGGTAATTTTTCCGGGCGGTTTCCAAATAATCGGCGGTGCGATGCACGGGGCAGCCGGCAGGGTCGGTGTCATGGAGCATCCGCAGCAGTTGGGCCGTGGTGTCGCACAACCGCACCGGGTCTGCCAGATACAGGGCATCGATGCAATCCTCTCCGGGTACTCGCTGAGTCAGCAGCCAGTCCGCCTCCAGGCTTTCATAGGCCACCACCTGGGCCGCCAGGCCCTTTTCATGGAAAAACCGGGTCATGGTCGCTTCCTTAAAAAGCGTCCCCTTGGGGGCAGTTTTCAGGTAAAAACCCGGTCCCTTGTCCAAAAACCAGACACGGGCCACTGCAGAACAACTGCTGTCAAATACCGCTGCATCCTGCAAAAAGGGGTGAAACACCGCCGGGAAGGCCGAAAGATCCGGGATAACAGGTGTGCGGATCATCTTACTGCTCCAGGTAGCTGCAGGCGGCCATGGCAGCCACAGCACCGTCAGCGGAGGCAGTGACCACCTGACGGATCCGCTTGCTGCGGCAATCGCCGGCCACAAACAGGCCCTCGGTTTGGGTGGTGCAATCCTCACCGGAATCGAAATAACCCCAGGCGTTGGTCTTGGCCATGTGGGCAAAAGCGCCGTTGCGAGGCTCCAGGCCCACCGCCAGGAAGGCGCCGTCTACCCGAATTTCAAATTCTTCACCGTTTTCACTCTTCAGCTGCAGGCCCGTCAGCTCGCCGTTTTCGGTCTTGTAGCCTGCCACCAGCGTGGAAAAATGTACGGTCACATTGTCCTTTTGCAGCAGGGCATCGGCCAGCTTCCGCTCGCCGGTGAAATCTGCCAGATTCTGCACCACGGTGACCTTCTTGCACACTTCGCTCAGCAGCAAAGCCTCCTGCAGGGCAGAATTGCCGCCGCCGATCATAGCCACCTCCTGGCCCTCATAGAACGCGCCGTCGCAGACCGCGCAGAAGGAGATGCCATGGCCGATCAGTTCCTCTTCGCCGGGAAGACCCAGCATCCGGTGCTTAACGCCCAGGGCCAGGATCACGGATCTGGCTTCATAGCTGCTGCCCTCCTCGGTGTCCACCCGGAAGTGATCAGCCAGCTTTTCCACACCCGTAACCGTCTCCAGCTCCACATCGGCACCCAGGGCCATGGCCTGCTCCGTCAGCTGGTCGGCAAATTCCGCACCGCTGATGAGTTTGGTGCCGGGGATGTTCTCCACCTTGGGAGAGAAGGCGATCTGGCCGCCGAAGCCGCCCTTTTCAATGACCAGTACGGTCTTACCGGCCCGCAGGCCATAAATCGCAGCGGTCAGACCTGCCGGGCCGCCGCCAACAATCAAAATATCATACATAAGAAAATCCTTCTTTCAAAATGCAAATTTCAGTTTGCCTGGTAGTTATTCTGTAGGGGCGGCCATTGGCCGTCCGCCGAAAAATGGAACATTTTTCGGATTTTTCCAAGAAAAATAACTATGTTGTGCCTACGGCACAGCATTTCGCGTTGCAAAATGCCCGGACGAGCAATGCTCGCCCCTACGATGGTATCTACCCGGCAACCCTCAATTTATGGAATATAAGTAAGGGGCCGGGCAATGCCCGGCCCTATTGGTTTTGAAGATTACAGGGAAGCCAGATACTTCTTGATTTCCGGCACGCTGTAGTAGCTCTGGAAGTTCTCACCATCGGTAATCACCAGGGTGGGAGCGCCCTTGACGCCGTACTTGAGGCACAGATCCTTATTATCATCAGCGATCAGCTTCTCGTACTCCACGCCGGCCTTGCCCAGCAGCTGCTCGGCAACACGGCAGTTGGGGCAGGTGACACGGCCAAACAGGATGACCTTACCGGTAACGGCAGCAGGCGCGGCAATCTCTTCCTTGATAGCCTTGATCTCCTCCGTAACAGGAGCAGTCTTCTTCAGCTGGGAATTTGCCACATTGTACACCAGGCGGTCCTTGAACTCCTGGCTCTTACCCACATTCCAGTTCTTCACGGGACGGTAGTAGCCGGTGATACGGCTGTAGACCTCGGTCTCCTTGCCGCAGATGGGGCACTTGTAGTTCTCACCGGTGATGTAGCCATGGTCAGCACAGACGGAGTAGGTGGGGCTCATGGTGTAGTAGGGCAGCTTGTGGTTCTCCGCGATCTTGCGGACCAGGGCTGCGGCAGCCTGCCAATCGGGCAGCTTCTCGCCCAGGAAGGCGTGGAAGACGGTGCCGGAGGTGTAGCGGGTCTGCAGCTCGTCCTGGATCTCCAGGGCGGTGAAGATGTCCTCGGTGTAGCCCACGGGCAGATGGGAGGAGTTGGTGTAGTAGGGAGTGCCGTTCTCGTTGGCGGTGATGATCTCGGGGAAGCGCTCCTTGTCGTGCTTGGCGAAGCGGTAGGTGGTGGACTCGGCGGGAGTTGCCTCCAGGTTGTACAGGTCGCCGTACTTTTCCTGGTAGTCAGACAGGCGCTCACGCATATGATCCAGCACCTCACGGGCAAACTTCTGGGTCTCGGGATGGGTCAGATCCTTGCGCAGCCAGTTGGCGTTGAGGCCCACCTCGTTCATGCCAATGAGGCCGATGGTGGAGAAGTGGTTGGAGAAGGTACCCAGATACCGCTTGGTGTAGGGATACAGACCGCTTTCCATCAGACGGGTGACGACCTGGCGCTTGGTCTTCAAGGAGCGGGCAGCGATGTCCATCAGCTTGTCCAGGCGGTTGTAGAAGTCCTGCTCGTCGGCAGCCAAATAGGCAATGCGGGGCAGGTTGATGGTGACGACAC
>JAZUBW010000074.1:0-11670 GCA_045638785.1 Faecousia sp. | reverse complement strand
CTGCATGGTGAAGCCGTCCAGACGGCCGCCCAGACCGATGATGATGTTACGCATGCACTGTGCGCAGAAGACGATGACCCAGCCCATTTCCACACGGGAGGGATCGATGTTCAGACGGCGCAGGCCCTTCTTAGCCAGCCACTCGTCGGTGTTGTTGCGCTCGTGCTGCATACGGGCGGTCAGAGCCACCATAGCCAGGTTGTGAGCGTTGATGATGTCGTTGATGTCGCCGGTCAGACCCAGGCAGAACTCGGTCATGGGCATCAGCAGAGCGTTGCCGCCGCCAGCAGCGGTACCCTTAACGTTCATGGTGGGGCCGCCGGAGGGCTGACGCAGAGCGCCACCGGCGTTCTTGCCGATGTAGCCCAGGCCTTCGATCAGACCCAGAGAAACGGTGGACTTACCTTCGCCGAAGGGAGTGGGAGTAACAGCGGTGACTTCGATGAACTTGCCATCGGGCTTGTCAGCCAGACGGTTCATAACCTTGATGAAGTCGATCTTGGGGGTCTTGCCGTAGGGGATGATTTCCTCAGGCAGCAGGCCCAGCTTTTCGCGGAAGAATTCGACAGAGGGAAGGCTCTTCTCAGCTTCCTCAGCGATCTGCCAGTCAGCAAACATGGTGGGATCCAGCTTTACCAGACCCTTCTCGTCTACGTACTTGCCGTTCTGATCAAAAACGATTGCCATAGTGGGTTTCCTCCTTGTTTTTCAGTGCCAAAGGCACAATATTAATGTATTTTTATACCTCAGCAATGACCGCATTCTCACGAATGAGATGCATGACCTTGCCGGTTAGTATACTTCTGATGAGCGCCTGTTCAAATTCGGCGTCGTAATAGGGCTTCAGCTGTTCGACGGTCATGCCGTTCTGCTGTGCGACCACGGCAACGGCCTCGCCGATCTCTTCCTTAGTGGCCTCCAGGCCTTCCAGGTCCGCGATCAGCTCGATGGCTGCCTGCATCTGCACGGCGACCTTGGCATCGCCACGGAAATCCTCCCGCAGCTTCTCTTCGGTGACGCCCATGAAGGAGCAGTACATCTCCAGCTGCAGGCCCTGCTGTGCCAGCTGGGCGGTCAGATTCTGCATCTGATTTTCCACCTCGGCGTCGATCTGGGCCTCATTGGGCTCAAATTCCAGGGACTGGGCGGCCTGACGGAGCAACTGATCCTGCAGGTCCATTTCACCCCGCTGATCGGCATACTGCTGCATGCTCTGGCCCATTTTCTGCCGCATTTCCTCGTAGGTTTCGCAGCCGCCAACTTCCTTGGCAAACACATCGTCCAGATCGTAGGTGGACTTGATGCGGATCTGATGGATGGTGCAGTGGAACTCGGCCTCCTTGCCGGCCAGGTTCTCTGCGTGATAGGTTTCGGGGAAGGTGACCTTCACGGTGACCTTTTCGCCGGGGACCTTGTCCAGCAGCTGTTCCTCAAAACCGGGGATGAACATGCCGCTGCCCAGCACCAGGGTCTGATTTTCGGCAGTGCCGCCGGCGAACTGCTCGCCGTCGCAGAAGCCTGCGTAATCCAGCACCACTTCGTCACCCAGCTCGGTGGGACGGTCATTGACCTCCGCGATGCGAGGGGTCTGCTGCTGCAGCCGATGCATCTGACGGTTGATCTCTTCCTCCGTTACAACATGACGGGAATATTGGGCCTGCAGGCCCTTGTAAGTAAAGCTCATGAAAACCTCTTGTGCAGCCCGGGGCTGCGACCAAATGTGAAATCGATATCTTTGCCGGAACTACAGATATCCTTGTACATCATAGCATAAATATGCAACAAAGGCAATCCTTGATTGCGTATTTTCGGAAAAAAACAGGGCTTTTTTTCAAAGCCATTAGGTATTATATAGAATTTGCTTGCAAAAAACAATATAGTTATGATATTATATCTATAGTTTCAGCCTATAGATTGCGGGGTAACACTATGAACTATAACTATCTTCGCTATTTTTCCGTGCTGGCCCAGGTGGAGCACTACACCCTGGCCGCTGCCCGGCTGGGCATTTCCCAGCCCAGCTTAAGCAGCGCCATCCACAATCTGGAAACGGAACTGGGCGGTGTCCGCCTTTTTGAAAAGGTGGGCCGCAACATCCGTCTGACGGAGGAAGGCCGGTATTTTCGGGAGAAGGTGGATTTTGCACTGGGGGAACTGAACACCGCCTCCATGACCCTGCGGGACAGCAAATCCGGTGCGCCGGTGCAGATCCGCATGGGCCTGGTCTCCGGTACCCTCAGCGGCACCGTTGCCCGGCATATCGCCGATTATATCAATCAAAATTCCCGGATCCGATTCCGTCTGACGGAAAGTTCCGCCGAGGAGCTGATGGACCTGGTGCGGCAGGAGAAGCTGGATATGGCCATTGTGGATACCACCAACCGGGACCGGAGCCTGCACTTCCGCAAGCTCTGCCAGCGCAGCTTTTATGCAGCTATGCCTCTGGAACATCCCCTGGCAGGCAGCGATTACCTGCTGCCCCAGCAGCTGTCCAGCCAGCCCCAGGTGGTGTTTAACTATAACAGCGAAAACAGCTTTGGCCAGTGGGCCAGCGGCCTGGGTGCCGATGAGCGAATCCCATGTTCCGTCAATACGGCCCAGGCGGCCCTGGACCTGGTGGAGGCCGGCGTGGGTGTCTGCGTTTTGTCGGAAGATTGCATCCAGAGCCGGCCCAATGTCCGCTTCGTGCCGATCCGCAACTGGCACCAGGCACTGTATATGTGTATTTTGTACGATAAATGGCTGGAACCCCCGGTGTGGGGGTTTGCGGAGCAGATCATCAAGACATTGCGCCAGATGTATCAGAATACCGACCAGCGGTGATCCCACTGCAACAAAAAAGTACACGAATCGGAAAAATACATCCCCCCAGGGGGCTTCAAAAGCATCTGTCCGTCTGTTACAATACAGAAAACAAGAGCAGGAGGACAAGCCTATGACAATCGTAAAGCGGATGGTGACCACAGCAATCTGTATCGCCATGTGTGTGGTTTTGCCCATTGCCTTCCACTCGATCCCCAATGCTGGCACGGTGCTGCTGCCCATGCACATCCCGGTGCTGCTGTGCGGTCTGATCTGCGGCTGGCCCTATGGCCTGATCTGCGGTCTGCTGGGACCCTTCATTTCCAGTTTCACCGGCATGCCGCCGCTGAGCGTGCTGCCGTCGATGATGGTCGAGTGCGGTATGTACGGCCTGGTGACGGGCCTGGGCATGCAGTATATCCGCACTGGCCGGACCACCGTTGACCTGTATGTCAGTATGATCGCTGCCATGCTCCTGGGCCGCACCGTAGCGGGCCTGGCCAAGGCGCTGATCTTTACACCCGGCGTTGCCCCCTTTGCCTGGGTCACCACTTCTCTGGTGGCCGGAATTCCCGGCATTGTGATCCAGCTGATCGTGATGCCCGCCCTGGTGGCTTCGCTGACCAAGGCCAGACTGATCCCCAATCGTTATCCGGAGCGTGTTTGCCATGCATAAAGAAGATGTAATTGCGTTTTTTGACCACCTGGCACCCCAGTGGGATGCCGATCTGATCCGTTCCGACGAGATCATTGGAAAGATTATGGACGGTGCCGGCGTTGGTCCCGGCGTCCAGGTGCTGGATGTGGCCTGCGGTACCGGCGTGCTGTTCCCTGATTACCTGCAGCGGCAGGTGGGCGGCATCACCGCCGTGGATATTTCACCGGAGATGGTGAAGATCGCGGCGGAAAAGTATCCGGAAGAAAATGTCCGGGTCTTTTGTGCCGATGTGGAAAATTGGGAGCCGGGCATGCAGTTTGACTGCATCATGGTCTATAATGCCTTCCCCCATTTCCCGGACCCGGACAATCTGATCCGCACCCTGACCGGCCTTTTGAAGCCCGGCGGAACGCTGACGGTGGCCCATGGCATGAGCCGTGCAGCCATTGACCGCCGCCACCAGGGCGGTGCCAGCAAGGTCTCCGTGGGTCTGATGCACGAGGATGACCTGGCTGCCATTTTTGAAAAATACCTGTCCGTGGAAGTCAAAATTTCCGATGACCGTATGTACCAGGTCACCGGCAGAAAGTAAAAGAAAAGAGCCGCTCAGCGGACGAGAATAAGTATGTTAAAGACCCGACAGGTACGAAGCCTGTCGGGTCAAAACATTCCGATGCGGAGCCGACCAAACGGCTCTTTTTTATTTCATGAACTTGTCGATGGCGGTACACAGCTCGTCGATGGCGGCTTCGTCGCCGGCGGCAACGGCATCCACCATGCAGTGGCGCAGATGATCCTGCAGGATCACCTTGCCCGTATTGTCCAGAGCGGAGCGGACCGCTGCCAGCTGCACCAGTACCTCGGAGCAGTCATAGCCCTCGTCCACCATCCGCTTGACCTTTTCCAGGTGGCCGATGGCCCGGGCAAGCCGGTTGACCACCGCCTTCTGATTCTCGTGGACATGGCCGTGAGAATGGGCAATGCCGTGGGCGTGCATATAGGCGTGATCGTGTTCATGCTCGTGGTGATGTTCGTGCTCGTGGTGATGATGTTCCACTTATTTGCCCCTCCTTCTGTGTTTTTCGCTATTATACCGCTTTTTTTGCCTCTGCGCAAGCCCCCAAGGGGGATGTTGCGGAAAAATAAATGCTTTGACAAGGCGGCTTTTTCCCGCTATAATATAGAAAAAATGAAATAGGAGGATGTCTTATGCATCATCACGACCATCATCACGATCATCCTCATGCCCACGAGCATGAGCATACCCATTCCCACGAGCATACCCATGACGGGGTGACTCATACCCATGACCATGCCCATGCCCACGAGCATGACCATCAGCATCCCCATACCCACGACCATCTCCATGGCGAGGGCCACGCCCACCATCATCATCACCACGATCATGACCACGAGTGCACCGGCCACTGCCACGAGCACGGTCACGATCATGGCCACTGCCATGACCACGGCCACAGCCATGACCACGAGTGCGGCGGTCACTGCGGCGGCTGCGGTCATCATGAGCATACCCCCATGGAGGAGCTGTCCGCTCTGATGCGCTACATGGCAAACCACAACGCTGCCCACGCCAACGAGCTGGCTCAGCTGGCTCAGCAGCTGAAGCAGATCGGTAACGCCATGGCCTATGAGCAGGTGATGGCTGCCGTGTCCGACTATGAGAAGGGCAACCTGCGCCTGGCTGCTGTGCTGGCCAGCATGGAGGTCAAGTAAGATGTGCCTGTCTACCGTTTATAAGAACACCATGGCACCCGAGGCTGTGGCCATGCGCAATGTGATGGCCATCGAGTGCCGGGACGGCCTGGTGATCCTCACCGACCTGATGGAGCGCCAGGTGGAGATCCGGGGCGTCCTGGAAAGAGCCAACCTGGTGGATGGCTTCGTCATCGTCAGAGAAACCGAATAAAAGCCCAAGGCCCTGCCGGAAACGGCAGGGCCTTTTGCATACGATTATTTTAAATTTTCGTTTTGTTCTGCGTTGCTTTCGTAGGGGAGGGTCAAGACCCTCCCCTACGAATAAGACTGAACGATAAACTGCAAGTTACAGCTGGGCCCGGGCCAAATCGATGTACAGGGCAGCATCCTTTTCGATCTCGGCGATCATCTCAGGACTGACCTCCTTGACGATCTTGGCGGGGCTGCCCAGGATCAGGGAGCCGTCGGGAGCGTCCATCTTGCCGGTGACCACAGCGCCGGCACCGATGAGGCAGTTTTTGCCGATCTTGGCACCGGTCAGCACGATGGCGCCCATGCCGATCATGGAATCGTCGCCCATGGTGCAGCCGTGGACGATGGCGCCGTGACCGATGGTGCAGTTTTTGCCGATGGTGGTTTTCTCGTGGATCACGCAGTTATCCTGCACGTTGGTGCCGTCACCGATGGTGATGGTGCCCCGGTCGCCACGCAGCACAGCGCCGTACCAGATGCTGGCGTTTTCGCCCAGAACCACATCGCCCACTACGGTGGCGTTGTTGGCCACCCAGGCACCGTTATTTATAATGGCCATAATTAACCCTCCTTGCAGTAAGCCACGGCGGTCTGTGCGGCCACCTTGGCATTGTTGAACACCAGACGGATGTTGGAGGCCAGGGAGTCACCGCCGGTCAGCTCGGCCACACGGGCCAGCAGGAAGGGGGTGGTCTCCTTACCCTTGATGCCCTTTTCGTTGCATTCAGCAACGGCCTGGGCGATGGCATTGTCGATAACGGCCTTGGGCATGGCGAATTCCTCGGGAATGGGATTGGTCACCAGCATGCCGGACTTCAGGCCCATCTCATGACCGGCCTTGAAGGCAGCGGCCAGTTCTTCGGGGGTGTCGATGCGGTAGTCCACGCCGAAGCCACTCTGGCGGGTGTAGAAGGCGGGCAGCTCGTCGGTGCCGTAGCCAATAACGGGCACGCCCTTGGTCTCCAGGTATTCCAGGGTCAGACCGATGTCCAGGATGGACTTGGCACCGGCGCAGACAACCATGACGGGGGTCTGGCCCAGCTCTTCCAGGTCAGCGGAGATGTCCATGGTGGTTTCGGCGCCACGATGCCCGCCGCCGATGCCGCCGGTGGCGAAGATCTTGATGCCGGCCATGTGGGCGATGATCATGGTGGTGGTGACGGTGGTGGCGCCGTCCTCGCCACGGGCGCACAGCACAGCCAGGTCACGGCGGGAGGCCTTGTGAATGGCCTGGCCCTTCTTGCCGAAATACTCGATTTCCTCAGCGGTCAGGCCTGCCTTCAGACGGCCGCCGATGATGGCGATGGTGGCAGGCACAGCGCCGTTTTCACGGATGATTCTCTCCACAGCCAGAGCGGTCTCCACATTCTGGGGGTAGGGCATGCCGTGGGAAATGATGGTGGATTCCAGGGCTACAACGGGCTTACCCTCGGCAATAGCCTGAGCAACCTCGGGATTAACGTCCAAATACTTGTTCATATTCGTATCAGTTCTCCTTATATCGTAAGTTTTGTGTTTCAAATTTTCGTTTGTCGTATAGTTTCTTCGAAGGGCGCTGTCTGACCCCGCCCTACGAATGGGTGTGCCATAAATCCTAATTTATCCCATTCGGGTTTTCAGTGCGGTGGCGTTCATATTGGGATTGATGGTCTCAGCCGATTCCATGGCGATGGAACCTGCTGCCAGGCCGGCCCGGGCGGTCTGCTCCAGGTCGCTGCCCTGTAAGTATGCCCACACCAGGGCCGCCATAAAGGCATCGCCGCAGCCGGTGGTGTTGACCATGTTGCCGGCAATGTTGGGCAGCCACAGCCGCTGATCGCCCATGGCAGCCAGCACACCGTCAGCACCCAGGCTGATGAATAGCCGGTGGACGCCCATTTCCAGCAGCCGGTCCGCTGCCCGCAGCAGATCGTCCTTACTTTCTATCTTTACGCCGCTGAGCAGCTCCGCTTCCAGCTTATTGGGCTTGAGGGTGTGGATTTTGTGCAGGATGGGTCGCAGCTTTTCCGCCTTGGTGGTGGAAACCGGGTCCACAAACAGGGGTGCTGTGCAGTTTTCTGCCAGATACGCCAGGGATTCGGCGGGGATGTTGGCATCTGCCACCACGACCTGGGCGTTTTGCAGTTGGGGAAGATGGGCGCAGAGGTAGGCGGGAGATATCTTTTCGCAAATGGCCATGTCGGAAACCGCCAGAGCCATTTCTCCCGCAGGATCCGTCAAATACAGATAGGTGGAGGTGGCCATGTCCGTCAAATGCAGGGCGTGACTCAGGTCAATGCCCAGCTCCGAGCAGGAAGCGGCCACCCGCTCGCCGTTCATGTCGCTGCCGTAGGCTGTCAGCAGCCGTACATCCAGCCCCATGAGGGCCATGTTATGGGCAATATTGCGGCCCACGCCGCCAAGACTGATGCGGACCTGGCCGGGATTGGAGTCGGCCATCACCAGCGGGGCCAGGGACCGGCCGCCAATGTCCACATTCACACCGCCGACTACCGCCACGAAGCTGCCGCTGCGCAGCACATAGCCCCGGCCGGCAATGGAGCCTTTTTGGATCAGATTGGATATATGCACGGCCACGCTGGAACGGGTGATGCCCAGCTTGTCCGCGATCTCCTGCTGGGAGATCATGGGGTTTTCCTCGATTAGCCGCAGGATCTGCCGTTCCCGCCCAGTCATGGCAACGCCTCCTTGTATTTTAAGCTTATGTTTATATTATAAGCAAATATAAAACTTGTCAAGAGAAAAATAAAAAACCTTCCTACAAAAGAAGGTTTTTTGCAAATTTCAGTTTGTCGTTCCGACAAGATGTCATTGCGAGGCCCTTTAGGGCCGTGGCAATCCCCCGGATAGAAGGAAAACCTATCGAAAAGGATCCGAAAACCCAGGGGATTGCCACACCAGTCTGCGGACTGGTTCGCAATGACAGTTCTTTCGAGGGAACGATAACCCCCAATTTATTGGGCAATGCCGGTAGCGGCAGCGGTGAGAATGCCCAGGTTTTTCCGATAGATTTCGTCAAACTGCTGCAGGGGCAGAGGATTTTCGCCCTGGCCTACCTCGATGGTGTAGCCGGGTCTGCGGAATTCCTGGATAAACCAGTCTTTGTAGCCTGCCCAGGCGGATTCATAGGGTGTGTCCGCCAGAGAATAGCCGCTGGTACGGGCAAAATCCTCCGCCAGCACCTGGGCGCCGGGTACAACAATGTCCCGGAATTTCCAGTAAATGACCTCGCCCTGGGTGTGGTAGGCCAGCACAAGCGCCGGGTCCACAGATTCCGTGTAGTCGGCCAGGGCCCGGCTTTCCAGCTGGCCCAGGGGTGCCCGGCCTACGTAATCCCGGGGTCCCGGTTTGGTGTAGCCCTGGGAGAATTTGATCTCCCGTGCCTGCAGCCACCCGGCCGGGTACTGCAAATTCAGATCTACGCCCAGCAGATTGGCCTTCCAGCCTGCCGGGAAGGGAATATCGGGATAATTTTCTCCCAGCCGCCGGGCGATCTCGTATTCCAGAGAACCGGGCGCAATGGCCCCGGTCACCAGATCCACCCCGTCGGGGTTCACCAGGGGGATCATGTAGATGGTGGCGGTATTGACAATGTTTTGGGCATTGATGCCGTAGATTCGGCCGCCGGTCTGGATGGCCTGGGCCAGCTCCTCGGCGAATTTCAGCAGGATGTAGGCGGTGATCCATTCGTTGGCGTGATGGGCGGCGGTGTAAAGCACCTTCCGGGGGCCGCTGCCTATGACCAGGCTGCGGATGGGCCGGCCGAAGGCGGTGGTGCCCAGTACCTGGGTGCGGATAAAGGGGTATGTCTGCGCCAGCTGCAGGATCAGTTCATCATTTCGTGCGGATGTCATGGGTATATTAGGTAAAACAATGGGCATAGAACGATCACCTCTGATCATTCTATGCCCTGTTTGCTTCTTTGGTGCGCGAAATTGTTGTTTACATTATTTGCGGCGTAGCCGCAATCGCTTCCCCCGGGGGAAGGTACGCGCCTTCGGTGCTATAAACAACAATATTATCTTATTTATGCTGCTCCAGCCAGATGAGGAGGACAGCGATATCCGACGGAGAAACGCCGGAAATTCTGCCGGCCTGGCCGATGGACAGGGGCCGGATCTGCTGCAGCTTCTCCCGGGCTTCCAGCCGAAGACCGGTGATGCGGCTGTAATCCAGGTCGGCGGGCAGCAGATGGGCTTCTTCCTTCTTAAATTCCGCTACCTGCTTTTCCTGCCGGGCCAGATAGCCGGGGTACTTGATCTGGATCTCCACCTCCTGGGTGACGCCTTCCGGCAGTGCCGGGCGATCCGGGTCAAAGGGGGCAATATCGGCGTAGCTGACATTGGGGCGACGCAGAAGGTCGGCCAGCCGGGCGGAGTTTGCCACCGGAGCCGAATCCCGGGCAGCCAGCATCGCGGTCAGCTCCGCCGAGGCGGGAACACCGTTGGCTTCCAATCGGGCCATTTCCCGATGAACGGCGGCGTATTTTTCTTCCACAGCCGCCAGCCGCTGTGGCGGCACCAGACCTACGGCGGCACCGATGTGGGTCAGACGCTGGTCAGCGTTGTCCTGCCGGTGCAGCAGCCGATATTCCGAGCGGCTGGTCATAATGCGATAGGGCTCGTTGGTGCCCTTGGTCACCAGATCGTCAATGAGCGTGCCGATGTAGCTGGTATCTCTTGTGAGGATCAAAGGCGCTTTGCCCTGTAGCTTCAGGGCGGCGTTGATGCCGGCGATGAGGCCCTGGGCAGCGGCTTCTTCGTAGCCGGAAGTGCCGTTGAACTGGCCGGCGCCGTAAAGACTTTGGATCTGCTTGGTTTCCAGGGTGGGCAGCAGGGCAGTGGGGTCGATGCATTCATATTCGATGGCATAGGCCGCCCGCATCATTTCCCCATGCTCCAGGCCCGGCACAGTGCGCATCATTGCGATCTGCACATCCTCCGGCAGGGAAGAGGAGAAACCCTGGATGTACATTTCTTCCGTATCCAGGCCACAGGGCTCGATGAAGAGCTGATGGCGCTCCTTGTCGGCAAAGCGGACGATTTTGGTTTCGATGCTGGGGCAGTACCGGGGGCCGACACCGGAAATGGTGCCGTCGTACATGGGGCTGCGGTGCAGATTTTCCTTGATGATCTCGTGGGTCTTTTCGTTGGTGTAGGCCAAATAACACACGGCGGTATTGTTGACCTTTTCCTCTGTGCGGAAGGAGAAGGGTTCGGCTTTCTCGTCGCCGGGCTGCAGCTCCATGCGGGAAAAGTCGATGGATCGGCGGTTGATCCGGGGCGGTGTGCCGGTTTTGAAGCGGCGCAGAGGCAGCCCCAGGGCCCGCAGATTGTCGGCAAGGCCCTTGGAAGGATGCATGCCGTCGGGGCCGGACTCGATGATCACTTCGCCCGTGATAATGGTGCTGTCAAGATAGGTGCCGCTGGCGATAATGACGGCTTTGGCATCGTAGACGGCACCCAGCTGGGTTTTTACACCTACAGCGGTGCCGTTTTCGGTGAGAATTTCTGTGATCTGGGCCTGCTTCAGCTCCAGGTTTTCCTGTTGTTCCAGGGTGTGCTTCATCACATTCTGATACAGCCGCCGGTCTGCCTGAGCCCGCAGGGAATGAACAGCCGGGCCTTTGCCCCGGTTGAGCATCCGGTACTGGATGCAGGCTTTGTCGGCAGCCACGCCCATTTCGCCGCCCAGAGCGTCGATTTCCCGCACCAGGTGGCCCTTGCCGGTGCCGCCGATGGCGGGATTGCAGGGCATGTTGCCCACGGCGTCCAGATTGATGGTAAAGAGGATGGTGTGCAGGCCCAAACGTGCGGCAGCCAGGGCAGCTTCAATGCCCGCATGACCGGCACCGATGACGGCAATGTCACAAGATCCTGCTTGATAGTAGTTCATAGGAGTTCCTCCGTGGAACGGTAAATGGTTGTTTATGTTTGCACCTGTAGGGAACGCTGTCCTCAGCGTTCCGTCAGAAAATTCGACCTCGATGGGCGAATTTTCTGCATTTTTCTGGGATGCTGTAGTGCAAAATTGTGCCGCTTCGCGGTCGGAACGCTGAGGACAGCGTTCCCTACAGAGCTTTGCTAAACAACAATTTATACTTCTTCTTCGTCTGCTTTTTTCTCTTCCTTGGGCAGCTCGAAGGGCTTGCAGACCACTTCGCAGCGGTTGATGGGGGTGCCCAGGCCGTGGAACTTTTCCTCATAGCCGGTCATGATGCCCACGATGCCGTTCTCATGGAG
>JAZUBW010000073.1:0-19378 GCA_045638785.1 Faecousia sp. | reverse complement strand
TTGACATTCTATCACATAACTTTTCATTTGTCAAGAACTTTTTTCAAGTTTTTTCAAATTTCTTTTCGTTATGCGCTTTTTTGTCCCGCTCTCTTGAGCGCTTGGGTATTCTAGCAGATACAAGCTCATTTGTCAATACCTAATTTTCATTTTTTTGAAAAAATTTAGGGCGTCCTTTCGGACGCCCTTTACAATATATATTCTATATTACTTAACGTCTTCGATGAGGCCGTAGCCGCCATCGTTACGCTTGTAAACCACAGCAAAAGCGCCATCGTTATCCTCATCCCGGAAGGCGAAGAAGGTATGCTCCAGCAGGTTCATCTGCATGACTGCCTCTTCCCGGGTCATGGGACGGAAGTAGAATTCCTTGATACGAACGATGGACAGGTCGTCCTCGCTCTCCTCCGGCACGAAGGAGGTTTCCTCCACATCCACGCTGCGGACGAAGGCATCCTGCTTCAGGCGACGGGCAAGGCGGGTCTTATTCTTACGAATCTGACCCTCGATGGTACTGACGGCGGCATCAATGGACGCAAACATGCTGGAGGTGGACTCCTTCGCACGGAACCAGGTGCCGGCGCCGTGAACGGTAAGCTCGGCGATGTTCCGGTCCTTTTCTACAGAGAAGGCAATTAAGGCCTCCGCGTCCTCATCAAAGAAGCGTGCCAGCTTCATTACCTTTTTCTCGGCATAAGCATGGACATTACCGGGCAGTCTGACTTTCTTTTCACTAAACTGGAATTTCATAGACGGCAGCTCCTTTCTTTTACCGGTCATCCGGTGTGTCTACATTATATCATGTCTGCAACAGAATTGCAAGTGTATTTTATATAAAAACACAAGATGTTGTGGCAGTCGCTCCTGCAAATTCCCACTAAGGAAAGAAATCGGGCGGGAGCAAACTCCCGCCCTACATTTATTTTTGGGTTAGTCTTCCTCTTCTTCGTAAAGAAGTTCTGTCATGATGAGGTTATAGACATTCTCCGCCTTATTCTCAAACAAGCGAGCCAGGCGGGTGGCCTGACGGGAGTCCGGGGCCTGCAATTCCAGAGTCATGAGATTTCCCATCTCATCGTCCAGGGACATGACGACGGCATACTCGTCATTTTCCCGGGGCAGGACCTGGGTTTTGACCAGGCTGCTGCGACGGATCTGGCGGTTGAAGCGGACAACGGCATTCTCCGCCCGCTGCTTGACGGTAAATGCAATGGAATCCTTGGTCAGCTCCTCGGTTTCCCGACCCTTGCCAGTAATCTGGTACTTTTCTTGCTCCACTTCTTCCAGATGGCCGCTCTTGACCATCTCCGGGATAGCGGTACAGACATCAAAATAACTCAGGCACTCGTCCTGGTAGCACAGCTCGTAGGCCTCCTGCATGGTGACAGGATAGTGGACCCGGGCCATAACAAACAGAATCAGCACCTTTACATCCAGCATATCATGAATAAATCCCAATCTTTGCATACGATCACCTCTATTCTTATTATACATAACCCCGGCAAAAAATCAAGCACCTAAGGCAGGCAGCTGTCATAATGTGGTATGAAAGGAGGATGGGAATGGAATCGATCCTGTTTTCTACCTACGGCAACTCCCCTGCCCTGCAATTTGCCCGCAATGCGTTGCAAAGCTGGGGCTACGGGGTGTGCGAAAAGTATGAGGAGGCCACACACATTCTGTTGCCAGTGCCCAGCTTTGACGAGGACGGGAATGTCAAAGGCGGCAACAAGCTGCCATCAATCGGCAAGGATGTAACGTTGATGGGCGGAAATTTGCAGCAGTACGACGGCAAGAAAGTTGATTTTCTGCAGGACCGCTACTATTTGGAGGAAAACGCTGCCATCACAGCCCGGTGTGCGCTGAAGTACGCCCGGATCCGGCCCGGATACAAGGTGCTGGTGATCGGATGGGGCCGCATCGGCAAGCACCTGTCACGGCTACTGACGGAGAAGGAAGCAGCAGTGACGGTAGCAGTACGAAAAGAGCAGGATTACCAGGCACTGACGGCACTGGGATTTCGGGCGGCATATTTAATGGATCTGAAACCCATGGAGTTTGATGCAGTGTTCAACACGGCCCCAGCATCGGTGCTGTTTTCCGGGGAATGCCGGGCAGATGCGGAACTCATCGATCTGGCATCGGTGAAAGGAATTTTTGGCAAAGGAGTCATTTGCGCCCGGGGTTTGCCCAGCAAGGATGCCCCGGAGGAATCGGGGCTGCTGATGGCCAAGACAGCCTTGCGGTATGCCCTGAGAAAGGAGTTGAGATGATGAACATTGGATTTGCCATGTGCGGCTCGTTTTGTACTTACAGGGATGTATTTCCCATTATGGAGTTGCTGACCCGGGACTACGAGGTAACGCCTATCTTCTCCACAGCTGCCGTCACCATTGACTCCCGCTTCGGCACTGCGGCGGAACATTTGCAGCAGGCAGCAGATATCTGCGGAAAGTTCCCCCTGAAAACCATTGCCGAAGTGGAGCCCATCGGGCCGAAAAAGCTGCTGGACGCATTGATCGTTGCGCCATGCACCGGAAACACCTTGGCAAAGCTGGCCCATTCCATCGCCGACACCCCGGTGACCATGGCGGTTAAGAGCCATCTGCGGAACGGTCGGCCGGTGTTGATCGCCGTGTCCACCAACGATGCCCTGGGCGGTGCGGCAGAAAATATTGGCAAGCTCCTTGCCCGGAAGCACTACTATTTCGTGCCCTTCCGGCAGGATGACGCCGCAAACAAGCCCACCAGCATGGTGGCCGATTTCAACCGTATTCATGAAGCTTTGGATGCGGCCCTGGAAGGCCGGCAACTGCAACCGATCTTACTATAAAAGAATGCCCCGGTCGAGCGACCGGGGCAATACTATTTACATAAATATTACAGCTTCTCCACTTCGTCCAGCCAGATGCGGGCGGAAGCATCGCTGGGCATACGCCAGTCGCCACGAGGACTCATGCTGACGTTGCCAACCTTCACGCCGTCGGGCAGGCAGTTGCGCTTGAACTGCTGGCTGAAGAAGCGGGAGTAGAACAGTCTCAGCCACTTCTTGATCTCAGCGCCATCGAATTCATCGGCGAAGGCACAGCAGGCCAGGGCGTAGATCTTCGTGGGAGAATAGGCAAACCGGGCCACATGATACAGGAAGAAGTCGTGCAGATCATAGGGGCCGATGATGGACTCGGTGATCTGACGGCCAGGCAGCAGCTCGGGGCTGACAGGGGTGATGACGATATCCATCAGTGCCTCGGCGGCACCTGCGAAGGCAGGCAGCTTGGCCAGTTCCTCCACCATCCAGCGGACCATGGTCTTGGGAAGGGTGCCGTTGACGGCGTACATGCTCATGTGGTCACCGTTGTAGGTGCACCAGCCCAGAGCCAGCTCGCTGAGATCGCCGGTACCGACAACGATACCGCCCACCTTGCCGGCATAGTCCATGAGGATCTGGGTGCGTTCACGGGCCTGGGAATTTTCATAGACACCATTGTGAACACTTTCATCATGACCGATATCGGCAAAATGCTGCCGGACAGAGGCACAGATGTCCACCACCTTCACGGTGGCGCCCAGGGCCTGAGCCAGCTTCAATGCATTATTGTGGGTGCGGTCGGTGGTGCCGAAGCCGGGCATGATCACCGCATGCAGGTCTTCCTTCTTTTCTACAGCCGCAGCCGCCACCAGAATGGCCAGGGCAGAATCCAGACCACCGGACAGGCCCACAACAGGCACGGCGTGGATGGTCTGCAACCGCTGGCGCAGGCCGGCAACCTGAATTTCAAAGATATTGGCAGCTTCTTCCGGATTTTTGGGCAGGAAGGGGTACTTATCCAGGGGATATTCCCGGCCATCGGAACGCAGGCTACCGCACTGGCAATCGATGGTGCGCATAGGCTCCACCTTACCATAGAAGGAGGCGGCATCACGGACAGACTTATTCTTGCGGCGTGCGGAACGAACCTTTCCCAGGTCAGCGTCGGTATAGAGCAGATAGTCATTGTCGATGACCTTCTGATTTTGGGCCAGCACCACACCATTTTCTGCGATGATGCTGTGACCGGAGAACACCAGGTCCTGGGTGGACTCGCTGGAGCCGGAGGAGCAGTAGGCATAGACACAGGAGCAGACATCGGACTGATGCTGCACCAGACCCGCACGGGTATGGCGCTTGCCTGCGATCTCATTGGACGCAGACAGATTCACCACCACTTCCGCGCCGTTGATGGTCAGCAAAGTGGAAGGAGGCAGGGGTGTCCACAGATCTTCGCAGATCTCCACGCCCAGCACACAGCCATCGCCCACCTTAAACAGCAGATCACGGCCCACAGGCACGGTGCCCTGACCCTCAATGCCCAAATCCTGCAGGCTCACAGAGGTTGCCAGCAGGTCCTCAGAGGAGGAGAACCAGCGGCGCTCGGAAAATTCGCCGTAGTTGGGCAGGTGGGTCTTGGTCACCAGGCCCCGAAGCTGGCCACCGGAAATAACAGCAGCACAGTTATACATCTGGCCCTCAATGACGGCAGGGGTGCCGACCACAGAAGTGACACCGGGGTACTGCCGGGAGCAAGCCATAATGGTCTCAAGGCCCTTCATGCTCTCCCGCAGCAGGGTATGCTGGAAGAACAGGTCAGCACAGGTATAGCCCGTCAGGGCCAGTTCCGGGAAAACCACCACATCGCAACCGGCCGCGTCGGCTTTGGCAATATAGGCGCAAATATCCTCGGTATTTTTCACAGCATCGCCCACCACAACCGGGGGCACTGCAGTTGCAACACGAATAAAGTCAAGCATGGCATTTCCTCCATCTGATCTATATTATAATCTGTAATATTATAACAAAGGCTTCCGCAAAAAGCAACCGCTTTCTATCGCATTTCACAAAATCGACTTTCTCCTCTTTTCAATTCGGACCAAACCCACCCACTGCCCTGTTGACAATTAGAAAACACCGTGCTACAATACATTTAACATTTAAGTTAAATGTTAAGAAAGGAGCTGTCTATGAGTCTGCAAAACACCATGCGGGCGCTGGCCGACCCCATCCGCCGGGAAATTCTGAACCTACTGAAGACAGGCAGACTTTCCGCGGGCGAAATCGGAGAGCGTTTTGATGTGACCGGTGCCGCCATATCCCGCCATCTTTCTGTTTTGAAGGATGCGGATCTGATCCGGGACACCCGGGAAGGGAAATTCATTTATTACGATCTGAACGCATCGGTCCTGGAAGAGATCATGCTCTGGATCACGGACCTGAAAGGAGAAAAGGAACATGATTAAAAAGAATAAGATAACGCTGATCATCACCACTGTGATAATGTTGATCCCCATGTTCATCGGCCTGCTGCTGTGGAATCAGCTGCCGGAACAAATTCCCTCCCATTGGAACATCCATGGTGAAGTGGACGGCTGGAGCAGCAAAGCTTTTGCGGTATTTTTCTTTCCCGGTTTATTGATAGCTATTCACTGGGTCTGCGTGTTTGCCAGCTGCGCTGATCCGAAAGCTAAGAATTATCATCCGAAGATGATCCGGCTGGTGCTGTGGATCTGCCCGGTGCTGAGTTTGCTGCTCAATTCCATGGTGTATGCAACGGCGCTGGGGTATCAGTTGAGTGTGGAGATCATCATGCCCCTGCTGGTGGGTTTGATGTTCCTCATCATCGGCAATCTGCTGCCCAAGTGCCGCCAAAGCTACACCATGGGCATCAAGCTGCCCTGGACCCTGGCAAATGAAGAAAATTGGAACAAGACCCACCGCTTCGGCGGGAAGGTTTGGATGGCAGGCGGTGTGATGATCATGGCGACCGCTTTTATGGGCAGCTTCTGGCTCCTGATTGCCGCCATGGTGGTCATGGTCGCCGCACCCACCATCTATTCCTACTGTCTGTACCGAAAACAGACAAAATTCGAAAGCTAAAGGAGGTTGTCAATATGAATCAGATCCTGGAATTTCTTCCCTTTCTCATTCCCCTGGTGATCGCCCAGTTCGCCCTGTTTGGCTATACTCTGTACCACATTTTGACCCACAACACTTACAAGCGAGGCAACCGGGTATTGTGGCTTGCGATCACCATTGTTTTCATGAACTTTGTAGGTCCCATCCTCTACTTCCTGTTAGGTAAGGAGGATGCCTGATGGATATGCTGCGCATCACCGGTCTGCAAAAAAACTTCGGTGACAAGCAGGTTCTGAAGGGTTTGGATCTGGCGGTGCCGGAGGGCAGCATTTTCGGCTTCATCGGCAAAAACGGCGCCGGCAAGACCACCACCATGAAGGCGATTTTGGGGCTTCTGCAGATGGATGCCGGGCAAATTCTCGTAAACGGAGAGCCGGTAACCTACGGCCAAACTGCTACCAACCGCCACATTGGCTTTTTGCCGGACGTCCCTGCCTTTTATCCCTTTATGACCGCCGAAGAGTATCTTCGTTTCTGTTCTAAAATCTCCAGAATGCAGAAATCGGAATACGAAAGCCGCTGCAAGGAATTGTTGGATCTTGTGGGGCTTCGGAACGAAAAACACCGTATCAAAGGTTTTTCCAGAGGCATGAAGCAGCGGCTGGGCATCGCCCAGGCCCTGCTGAACCGGCCGAAGCTGCTGATCTGCGACGAACCCACCTCTGCCCTGGATCCTGTGGGCCGCAAGGAGATTTTGGACATTCTGCTGTCGGTGCGGCAACAGACCACGGTGCTGTTTTCCACCCACATCCTGTCGGATGTGGAGCGGATCTGCACCGATGTGGCCTTTTTGAATGACGGCGCCATTCAGATGCAGGGCAAGCTTTCCGATCTCAAAAGCAAATTCCGCAGCGAGGAATATACCCTTGAATTGGAGCAGGCGGCAGATCTTGCACAGCTCTGTGCAGTTTTTCCGCAGATGGTGCAGACCGGGCAAAGCCAGACTTCCTTCCGGGAAAGCCGGCACAGCGCAGCCGATGTGCTGCGTTTTCTGGCAGATCGGAACATTTCCGTTGTGAAGCTGGAGCGGACAGAGCCCAGCCTGGAAACGCTGTTCATGGAGGTGACGCAGAAATGATCGCCTTTATGAAAAAAGAGATGTTGGAACAGGTGCGGTCCGGAAAACTGGTAATTTTGAGCATCCTGTTTGTACTCTTCGGCATTATGAACCCGGCAGTAGCAAAAATGACCCCCTGGCTGCTGGAAGTGATGGCCGATTCCATGGCCGAAGGCGGCATGTCCATCACCGTCGGAGAAGTCACCGCCATGGATTCCTGGGTACAGTTTTTCAAGAATATGCCCATGGCGCTGATCACCTTTGTGCTGATGGAGGGCAGCATTTTCACCAAAGAATACCAGTCCGGCACCCTGCTGCTGTCGCTGACCAAGGGGTTGCAGCGGTATAAGGTGGTATCTGCCAAGGGCCTGATTCTACTGGCCCTGTGGTCCGCCGGGTACTGGCTGTGTTTTGGCATCACCTACGTCTACAACGCCTATTTTTGGGACAATGCGGTGGCTCAAAATCTGATGCTTTCTGTACTTTGCTGGTGGGTCTTCGGCCTGTGGGTCGTGGCCTTGGTGGTTGTGTTCTCTGTCGGGGCAAAGGAGAACACGGTGGTGCTGTTGGGAACCGGCGGCCTGGTGCTTGCCTCTTCCCTGCTGAGTTTTTTGCCCAAGCTGCAGAAGTTCCTGCCTACTCAGCTGACCGATGGCAATTCCCTCATCTACGGCCTGGCAGACGGGGACAAGTATATGCCCGCCCTTTTGGTGGCCGCCGGCATAGCACTGACCTGCTTTGCGATTAGTATTCCCATTTTCAACAAAAAACAGCTATAACAAAAAGGAACGGCTTACACCGTTCCTTTTTTCTTCGCTTAAATCATTCGTTCTCATCCTCAAGCATCTTATCGGCTAAATTCCGTAAGGTTTCCTTAGAAAGAAAGGGTGCCAAACTACATAGCGCATCCATGTCAGTGTCCGCATCGCAGCGCATTACCAGCTTATCCAGCGCCGCATTGCTTAACAAAGGTGCCAAGGAAATGGCTTGCCACAGATCCTCCATCACCAGCCCATCCGCCAAGTTGTCCAGCGTTTCCCGATCCAAAAACGGCGCCAGGCTCATGATGGTAGAGAAATCCTTGGCGGCTTCACATCGGTTAACCAATTTCCGCAGACTTCTGCCGTTCAGAAACGGCGCCAAGCAGACCACTTCCTCCAAGCTCTCCGGCTCCGCTTCCTCTACCAAATCGCCCAGGTATTCCTCATCCAGGAAAGGTGCCAGGCTCATAATCGCAGACAGATCCATTTTCTTTTTTGCTTTTTTTACAAAATCTACCACCTGTTCCGGCGGCAGCATGGGGGCCACTTCTTCCAATTCTTCCACCGCCAATTCTTCCTTTTCTATGGCCTTGGTAACAGCAGCAGTAGTCTTTTCCTCCACGCCCAGCAACTCGTTGACAGTTAGTCCCAAGATGCTGCACAGATCCGTCAGCTTGGAAATATCCGGCATGGAATTGCCTCGTTCCCAATTACTGACCGCCTGATAGCTGACACCCATGGCATCCGCCAGCTGCAGCTGCGTCATATTTTTATCGATGCGGGCCTTCTTAATGCGCTTTGCAATCTGCATAGTATCAAACATTGTGTTCCTCCTGTTTTTCGTTTTGAGGATGGCCGTCCTGTTGGCATCAGTATAGCAAACACCGCCGATTTTGGCAATAAATTGTCGCTTGAAATGGCTACCTCAAACGGCAGTTGAGCGAAAAAGGAACGGCTTAAGCCGTTCCTTTTCTTTTATACAGGCACATTTCGTAGGCAATGCCGTTTTCCTCGCCGGACTGGAGAATCTCCTGCAATTCCCAACCGGGGTCTTCGTCCAGGTTGTGGAAGAACGTATCAGAGATGGGATTTGCATGTACTTTGGTAATATAGGCAGTATCGCAGTACGGAAGCATCTGCTGATAGATACTGCCGCCGCCAATGACGAAGGCACGCTGGGCGGTTTTGGCCAGGTTGGCTGCTTCCTCCGGGCTATTTACCACGGTAAAGCCGGGGATTTCGATCTTCTGCCGGGTCAGGGCCACATTCGTACGACCGGGCAGAGGCTGCTGGCCGGGGAAATCCTCGATGGTGCGACGGCCCACGATGACCATGGCGCCACGGGTGGTCTCCCGAAAAAATTTTCTGTCAGCATTCAGGGCCACAGGCTGGGTACCGTCCCGGCCAATGCCCCAATCGTCATAGACCGCTACAATCAGTTCCATAAATATACCTCAAATCGCCATGGGGATCTCAAAATTGAATTCGTGGAATTTATAGTCTTCGACCTTGAAGGAATCCTTGGTGAAGGCATAGAAATCTTCAATAGATTTGTCCATGACAAACTTGGGTGCCTCGAAGCCCTCCTTTTCCAGCATGGCCTTGACGGCGGGAATGTGACGGTCATAAATATGGCAGTCGGCGATGACATGGACAAACTCGCCCACCTCCAGGCCGCTGACCTGGGCCATCATATGGGTCAACACCGCATACTGCACCACATTCCAGTTGTTGGCGGTCAGCATATCCTGGCTGCGCTGATTGAGGATGGCGTTAAGCTTATTGCCGGTGACATTGAAGGTCATGGAATAAGCGCAGGGGTAGAGATTCATGTCATGCAGGTCATTAAAATTGTAAATGCTGGTGAGGATCCGGCGGGAGGTGGGATTGTGTTTCAAATGATACAGCACCCGATCCACCTGGTCCATGTCGCCTTCTTTGTAGTGGTGCTTCAGACCCAGCTGGTAGCCATATGCCTTGCCGATGGTGCCGTCCTCGCCGGCCCACTCGTCCCAGACATGGCTGCCCAGGTCGGCAATGCGATTGGACTTCTTCTGCCAGATCCACAGCAGCTCGTCGATGGCGGACTTCCAGTAAGTACGACGCAACGTCATGATGGGAAATTCCTCCGCCAGGTTATAGCGGTTGACCACGCCGAAGGTCTTGATGGTATGGGCCGGGGTGCCATCCTCCCAATGGGGACGGACCGGCATGCCCTCGTCGGAGAAGCCCTCCTCCAGGATCTTTCGACAAGTTTCTTTATAGAGTTCATCTGCTCTGCTCATAGTGTATCCTCCTCAAATAATCCGGCTACCGCCTTTCGCAGAGCCTTAAAATTCGTCAATTGTTCAATTTGGATGGGTTCGGCGCCCATGTCGGTCAGCAGGTGCTGGGCAGGGCTGTCATCGGCATAGCAAAACACGGGGCTATAGCCGAAACGCAGGTTTTTCACTGTGCCGTCCCAGGTACCACCCTTCTGGTAGCCGCACTGGGCCACGAAGGTCATTTCGCCCAGGCTGTGGATACAGCGGTTGCGGCTTAGGGCACGGGCAGCGGAAAACTCCGCATCGAAATCCTCTTCGCTTACGTACAACACATTTTCCTGCAGGCTTTGTGCTGCCAGGGAGTCAGCCACCACGCTGATGACCTTGCCGCCGGAGCGGAGGCAGGCATTTTGGGCTTCCCGGTCCGCACCACGGGCATTGCCGGAGACCAGGGCGTATCCCTGCAGCGCTGCCTGGCGGCCGATTTCCTGGGCAAAGGCCCTGTTTTCCGGACTTAAGTCCCGGCTTCCCACCAGGGAGATGGCAGGCATTTGCAAAATGGACGGATCGCCCTTATACCACAGGCAGCCCGGACTTTCCATGCCCAGGGCCTTGTAGAGTCGCTGGGGATAAGCATCGGACACTCGGCTCAAGGGATAGCAATCCCGCTTTTTGCCCTGCTGGCAGTAGTATTCCAGCAGCTGTCCATCCTCCAGCAGCACCAGGATCTGCCGGGCCATTTCCCGGCCGTAACCCAACGCTATCAGATCATCGGCGGTCAAATCCCGGTCAAGCTCCTGCCAATCGGCAGCACGGACACGGTTTCCCAAGGTCCGCAGCTGGGCGGTGGTCAGCACTTTTCTTCCGGGGATTCCCAGCTGGCTGGTCAGCAGCAGAAAGCCCTGTTCCCGGCCGGTCACCACTTTCTCCTTTTGGCAGGAGCAGCGGGCTTGACCTCTTCCTTGGTCAGCACGCCGTCACCAGACAGCACCATGGGCTGGACCGCAAAATTGCAGAATTTGCAGATCTCATCCAGCTTGGCCTTTTCCGGGAAATTGCTGACCATGCTCCATGCAACACCCTTGCGCCGGGCACGGCCGGTACGGCCCACCCGGTGGACATAGTACTCATTTTCTTCCGGCACATCGTAATTGATGACGCAGTCCACATCATCCACATCGATGCCGCGGGAGGCAACATCGGTGGCAATCAGAATGGCCAGCTTGCCGTCACGATATTTTTGCATGGTCTTTTCACGCTGGCTCTGGCGGATGTCGCCGTGGATGCAGTCGGCATCCATACCGGCCCGCTGGAAATCGTCACACAGCCGCTGGCACATATGCTTGGTGTTGCAGAAGATCATCACCCGCTCGTAGCCCTGGCTGCGGATGAGCCGCACAGTGGTTTCTGCCTTTTCCAAAGGGGTGCAGGTGAGGCTGTACTGGTCGATATCGGGTCTGTCCTGCTGCTTAGCTTCCACGGTGATCTCCACTTCGTCCCGCTGGTACATCCAGGAAACCGTCATGACCTCCTGGGAAATGGTGGCAGAGAACAGGCCCAGGTTCTTGCGGTTTTTCACCTTTTCAATGATCTTCGTCACATCCTTGAAAAAGCCCATGTCCAGCATCCGGTCCGCTTCGTCCAGCACCACGGTTTGGATCTTATCCAGGCGGACGGTCTTGCGATTATAATGGTCCATCAAACGACCGGGGGTGGCCACCACGATCTGAGGCTTCTTTTCCAGCTGCTTGATCTGGCCGCCAATGCCGGCACCGCCGTAGAGCACCGCCACACGGATGCCCTCGAAATAGGTCAGCAGACCCCGCAGCTCATCGCAGATCTGAATGGCCAGCTCACGAGTAGGAGCCAGGATCAGGCCCTGCACATCGGGACATGCCGGGTCGATATGCTCGATCATGGGAATACCAAAGGCAAAGGTCTTGCCGGTGCCGGTGGGGGCTTTGGCAATGACATCCTTCCACTGCATGAAGTGGGGAATGGCCTCCGCCTGAATGGTGGTGGGCCAGCCGTAGCCCTTCTTATCCAACGCCTTCAGCATGGCTTCCGATAAGCCAAGATCGGCAAAGGTGATGTTGTTTTCCATAATGCATTCGTTCCTTATTTAAACATAGTTATGGACATTGTAGCACAGTTTGCACAATTATGCAAGCTTTCTGCAAATCCACGTTAATCGATCTGTGAATGGTTGCTGACCGCTACGACAAAGCGCGGTCATTGCGAGGAGGCCACGTCGCTTCGCTCCACGCATTGACAGCTTGATCAGAACACAAACTGAACGCTGTTTTTTCATTTCTGCCTATTGTATTTTTCTGCCGGATTTGCTATAATGGCATGGACTATAATCGGCGGGATATGGAATTACCGTACCACGCCTCAGAAAATAGAAGGAGGATTCCTATGAAATCCATTAGAGACATTTATAAGATTGGTGTCGGCCCCTCCTCTTCCCACACCATGGGTCCTGCCCGTGCTGCCAAGATCTTCCGGGACGAACATCCGCAGGCAGACGGCTTCAAGGTGATTCTTTACGGTTCCCTGTGCAAGACCGGCGTGGGCCACGGTACCGACCGTGTGCTGCGTGAGGTTCTTTCTCCCATCCCCACCGAGATCGTTTTCTCCAAGGATAATCTGCCCGGTGCCCATCCTAACACCATGGATTTTGTGGCGTTGGCAGGCGACATGGAAGTTGGCCAGATGCGTGTGGAATCCGTTGGTGGCGGTGACATCCGCATTCTTGGCCGCACCGACATTGAGGGCGAGGATATTTACCCCGAGCATTCCTTTGCCGAGATCCATGACTTCTGCAAGTGGCGTTACTTACACCGGCTCAGCGATTATGTGGAGCTGAACGAAGGCCCCGAAATTTGGGATTTCCTGCGGGAAGTTTGGAACACCATGAAGCAGTCCATCGAGGACGGTCTGAACGCCACCGGCATTCTGCCCGGCGGTTTGGGCGTGGAGCGTAAGGCCAAGTATCTGTACGTCCAGCAGCTGTCCACCGAGGTACCCCAGGTCCGTGAGTGCCGCGAGATCTGCTCCTACGCCTTCGCCGTATCCGAGCAGAATGCCGCCAACGGCATCATCGTTACCGCTCCTACCTGTGGTTCCTGCGGCGTTCTGCCCGCTGTTCTGCGCTATGTGCAGGAAACCCGTCACCTGAGCGACGATCAGATTCTTCGTGGTCTGGCTACTGCCGGCATCATCGGCACCCTGATTAAGCACAACGCCTCCATCTCCGGCGCCGAATGCGGCTGCCAGGCTGAGGTTGGCGCTGCCTGTTCCATGGCTGCCGCCGCTCTGGCTGGGTTGTACGGCCTGGGCCTGGAGCAGGTGGAGTACGCCGCTGAAATGGCCATGGAGCACCACCTGGGTCTGACCTGCGACCCCATCTGCGGTCTGGTCCAGATCCCCTGCATCGAGAGAAACGCCGTTGCCGCCATGCGTGCCATGAACGCCTGCAACCTGGCTTATTTCCTCTACGGCACCCGTAGCTGCAGCTTCGACATCGTGGTCAAGACCATGTACGAGACCGGCCTGAACCTGAGCCACCAGTACAAGGAAACCAGCGAAGGCGGCCTGGCCGGCTTCTACAACCGACGGATGAAAACCTAAACCAAGGGAGAATATCTATGAAATTAGGAATTGTGGGACTGCCCAATGTGGGCAAGTCCACCCTCTTTAACGCAATCACCAACGCCGGTGTTCCGGCTGACAACTATGCTTTCTGCACCATCGACCCCAACGTGGGCGTGGTTTCTGTTCCCGACGAGCGGCTGCAGTGGCTCAGCGATTTCTACACCCCCAAGAAGACCACCCCTGCGGTTGTGGAATTTGTGGACATCGCCGGTCTTGTGAAGGGTGCTTCCAAGGGCGAAGGTCTGGGCAACAAGTTCCTTTCTAACATCCGCACCACCGACGCCATTGTCCATGTGGTCCGCTGCTTTGAAGACAGCAATGTCACCCATGTGGAAGGCAGCACCGATCCCCTGCGTGATATCGAGATCATCAACCTGGAGCTGGTGATGGCCGACATCGAAATGGTGGAGCGTCGCATCGACAAGGCTCAGAAGGCCATGAAGGGTGGCGACAAGAAGTTCCAGCGGGAAGTGGATCTGTTCTCCGGTCTGCTGGAGCATCTGAATGCCGGCAAACTGGCCCGGACCTACACCAATGATCCCGAGGATCTGGCCCTGATCGGCACCTCTGATCTGCTGACTCTGAAGAAGACCATCTATGTATCCAACCTGGCTGAAAACGAGGTCAACGAGCCGGAGAACAACCGCCACTTTATGGCCGTCAAGGCCCTGGCAGACGAGGAAGGCAGCCTGTGCCTGCCCATCTGCGCCAAGCTGGAGGCTGACATTGCCGAACTGGACGACCCCGATGAGAAGGCCATGTTCATGGAAGAGCTGGGCGTCAACGAAAGCGGCCTGGATCGGCTGATCAAGGCAAGCTACGCCCTGCTTGGCCTGTGCAGCTTCCTCACCGCCGGCACTGACGAATGCCGTGCCTGGACCATCAAGCGTGGCACCAAGTCCCCCCAGGCCGCCGGTAAGATCCACACCGACTTCGAGCGTGGCTTCATCCGTGCCGAGGTCATCGCCTTCGAGGATCTGAAGGCACTGGGCACCATGGCCAACGCCAAGGCCCAGGGCAAGGTCCGCAGCGAGGGCAAGGAATACGTCATGAAGGACGGCGATATCGTCAACTTCCTGTTTAATGTGTAAAAAAGAACCGCCACCCCGGATGGGGTGGCGGTTTTTCTTTGTCTGTCAGGCGACGATCTCGCCCTTGAGGTATTTGTAGTAGTTGGTCATGGTAGTCTGCATATAGGGGATCAGCCAGATGTACAGCAGACCAAAGGTGAACATACCCAGAATGATCCAGCCAATGAAGGACAGGGACAGCAGGAAGTACTCCATCTTGTGACCATCCATCATCTCACGGGAGCGGGTGATAGCTTCGTTGGCGCCCATGGTGGGATTCTCATAGAGAATAAACATGGTCTGGGAATATGCACAGGACTTGATGATACCGGGGATGTACAGCAGCAGGGTCCACAGCGCAACATACAGGCCCGTCAGGAAATAAGTCTTAAAAGCAGGCCAGAAATTACTGAGCTGAGAGAACAGATCGCCGACCTGGGGCTTGATACCAAAAGTCAGGTTCATGTAGATGCTGATCATGCCCAGTTCCAAAGCAGGGGTAATCAGCAAAGTGGCAATCGTACCGACGACAGGGATCATGCTCAGTGCGCCGCCGATCAGGCCTACCACCACGGTAATCAGGAACAGAATACCAATGTTGCCCTTGATTTGCTCTTTGGATAATTGTTTGAGAGTCGCTCTATTCATTCAGAATTCCTCCTTCTTTATTCGACAATCCAGTTGTCTTATTGACATACTAGCACAAATCCGTTTCCTTGTAAAGCACAAAAACCCGGCAGGTCATGCCTGTCGGGTTTTTTGATTACGCTTCCTTCCGCAGCATTCGCAGGCGATGATCGGCAACGATCCGCTCTGCCGTATGCTTATAGCGGCGGACATATCCGCTGATGACAAAATTGGCCGCTGCGCTGAAGAGGTAGGAAATGCCTTCCATCTGCAGCACGGAGTTGTCGCTCCAGGCAATGGCATAATAGGCCTGCTTCAAGTCCGGGACCACGATCAGATTGAACAGCCGGTCGGAGCCAAACACCAGGCAAACAATACCCAGGATCAAAAAACCGGTGGAAGTATAGACCGGTGTCGGCACAGTATCCAACTTGCCGCAGCACAGGGTGACCGCCATGCTGTCGGCGGTGTCGCAAATGCTGGCAAGAAACCGGCGCAGCAAGCGAATGGCAAACCACACCGCAACCAGCAAAACACCCTCTGTGACCACCATGGCATAGATCATATATATGCCCGTATCCTCCGTGATCCACTGGACCACATAGCGGATCACATGAAAGACGACAGAAATCTGGATCAGAATCGCAACGCCAACCAGGCAATAGCCCATGATCTGGCCGGTCCAGGTGAGAACGCTGAATCCCCTGCCCGCACGGCCCCACAGGATCTGCACAAAGCCTGCCGCAAACACAGCCGGGCAGACCAGGGCCAGCACCGAGAAGCCGGTATGGATGATGCGCCAGGTCAGGCGGGCATCTCCATCCTGAATACCTGCCAGACGGGTCTGCCAATAGGCAATATAGTCCGGGTGAAACTGCATCACAACGCCCGGTATTCCAAAAAGCGTTGCCAGCAGCAGGCAGGCCGTGGCAACAGGGATCCATTTGGAATGGAAAATCCGCTTATCCACAGCAAGATACTCGTATCTCAAAGCAAGGCTCCTATCTCCGACAAATCGGTTATATTGCGCCTATACTATCACAGCACCGAGCAAAATGTCAACCGATGTTATTTGCTCAGCAGATTTCGGTTGATATTTCTGGTGGCTTTCCGGGTCAGGCAGTAGATCACTGCCCATACCAGTGCATAGCCCAGCACAAAGATGATCGTAAAGGCCAGCATGGGCTTCAAACCCTGGGCGATCCAGCCGTTGACCAGGTAAATCATCAGGTAATCCAGGTACAGGGCGATGCCGTGGATCAGTGCCGCCATAAAAACGGGCACTCTTTCGAACTGATAGATGGCTGATACACCGCCTGCAACAAAGGCCATCAGTGCAATGGTCAGGACGCCTTTGCAAACCTCTGCCGGGGTCAGCGTTTGGACCACGCCGGTGGCACCCAGAACGCCATAAATGATCGCCAGAATGATGGGGCCAAAGCCGCAGGACACCAGGCCCCGGATCAAAAATTCCTTCCAAAACCGTTTCATTTCATATACCTCCTTTTGATTTGTGAAAAGCAGCGCCGGGACACATACTCCCGGTAGCCGCTTTTCATTACTGCATCCACACCGCCGGAATAGGTAGCAGCAAACCGCTCCAGCCGTTTTTCGTTGGCCAGGGCAGATTTGTTGATGCGGATGAAATAGCCGGGCAGCAGGGCCTCCACCTCATAAAGCCGTAGGCGAATGCGGTATTTCCGGGCTGCGGTATCAATGGCGACGGTTTTTCCATCCATGACCGTGACGCACTCAATTTGGGAAAAGGGCAACAGTTTCATTTCATCTTCTGTGTACACCGGTAGCTTGTCGGTGCCGCTGTACTGCCGCACCAGCTCCTCGATCCGGGCTGTCAGCTCCGAGGGGCCATGGGCCGTGACCACCACGGTTTCCTCTTTGGTTTCGTCTATGATCAGTTTAAATTTCATCGCCGCACCTCCTTTTGATGACAGTATAGCATAGTTTTGAGAAAAATGTTGGAATCTGCCCCAAAAGGTTCATTTTGCTTGCCCAACGGCAAATTGGGATTTATCGTTCAGTCTTATCCGTAGGGGAGGGTCTTGCCCCTCCCTCAACGCTACGTTTTTTGAGCTGTTTGATATTGCACAATGGTACATTTCGCATCGTTTTAGCAGTTCCGAAGATGGAAAGGTTTAGGGAGGGTCAAGACCCTCCCCTACGAAAGCAACGCAGCGATAAACGAAAATTAGAAATACAGGCGCATGGGTTGCAAAGGGCAGTATTCTATGTTAGAATAGCAAAAACTCAGAAAGAAGGTATCTTTTATGGAACTTTTGAACGGACGGCCGGCGGATTGCGGCGGCAGACTCCCCAAGGAAATCCGTTGCTATGACCTGCTGGACAGCCTGGGCATTGAATACGCCCGGGTGGATCATCCTGCTGCCGATACCATGGAGGCCTGTGCTGCTGTGGATGAAGCGTTGGAAGCAACCATCTGCAAAAATCTGCTGCTGTGCAACCGCCAGTGTACCGCCTTTTATATGCTGATGATGCCCGGCGGCAAGGTGTTCAAAACCAAGGATCTTTCCGCTCAGATCGGCTCTTCCCGCCTTTCCTTTGCTGGTGCTGAATACATGCAGCAGTTTTTGGACATCACTCCCGGCTCTCTCAGCGTGCTGGGCCTCATGAATGACAAGGACATGCGGGTGCAGTTGCTCATTGACGAGGACATTCTGCAGGGTGAATTCATCGGCATGCACCCTTGCATCAACACCTCCTCCCTGCGGCTGAAAACCAGCGACCTGATGGAGAAGATCATCCCGGCTATGGGTCATACACCCACCATCGTGAAGTTGCCCGTCTATACCGTCGAATAACAAAGAAGAAAAACCGGGGAAGGGGCGTGCCGCTCCCGTGGTTTTTAATAGGAAAATTACTTCTTGACGGCACGCTGGATGGACTTGACGATCTCCACAACGGGGATGACCATGAAGGCCAGGGCAATGGAGATGGCGTACTCGCGGAAGTGGATGGGGGTAAAGCCGAAGGCACGGGCGATGGGACCGACCTCGATGACCACGGTGGTCAGCAGCAGAGAGCCCAGCATAGCGGCCCACAGCACCATGTTCTGGCCCTTCAGGGTGAACACGGACTTACGCTGGGAGCGCAGGTTGAAGGAATGGAAGATCTCACACATGGACATGGTCAGGAAGGCCATGGTCATGCCGTGGCCGGACTCACCGGCAGTACGCAGGGCAGCGAACCAGTCGCCGCTGAATTCGAAGGAAGCACCGATCAGGTAAGCGATCAGGGTGATGACGGTGACCAGGACGCCCTGGTAGATCACGTCGAAGCCCAGGCCGCCGGCAAAGATGCCGTCCTTGGAATCTCTGGGGGGACGGCGCATGGTGTCGGGCTCAGCCTTTTCCATGCCCAGGGCCAGAGCCGGGAAGCAGTCGGTGACCAGGTTGATGAACAGCAGGTGGACAGGGTTCAGCAGCACGAAGCCCATCAGGGTTGCAAAGAACACGCCCAGGACCTCGGACATATTGGAAGCCAGCAGGAACTGGATGGCCTTACGGATGTTGTCATAGATCCGGCGGCCTTCGCCCACGGCGGCCACGATGGTGGCAAAGTTATCGTCGGCCAGCACCATGTCGGCAACGTTCTTGGTGACGTCGGTGCCGGTGATGCCCATACCCACGCCGATGTCGGCGGACTTGATGGAAGGAGCGTCGTTAACGCCGTCGCCGGTCATGGCGGTGATGGCACCGTTCTTCTTCCAGGCATTGACGATGCGGGTCTTATGCTCGGGCTGAACACGGGCGTAAACGCCATACTTCTTGACGAATTCGCAGATCACATCGTCGGAGACATTATCCAGCTCAGCGCCGGTGATAGCCTCAGAAGCATCGGTAATGATGCCCAGCTCCTTGGCGATGGCAACAGCGGTGTCCTTGTGGTCACCGGTAATCATCACGGCACGGATACCAGCGGAGCGGCACTCCTCGATAGCGGCCTTGACCTCGGGA
>JAZUBW010000072.1:0-25619 GCA_045638785.1 Faecousia sp. | reverse complement strand
CAGGCAGCTTTCCGCCCTGCGGTGTCTGCCGCCAGGTGATGCGGGAATTCTGCGCCGATGACTTTCGCATTCTGATGGTCAATCAAAATGGCTTCGAGGAAGTGACTCTGGCCCAGCTGCTGCCCTATAGCTTCTCGGCGTCCGAGCATATGAAATAATAAAAATCCGACAGGCGAAAACCTGTCGGATTTTTATATTCGTTGCGATTAGGCTGCCAGAACAGTGATTCTGTTGTGCAGAATCTCGGTGACCAGGTCCAGAACCCAGACGATCAGGTTGCCGACACCGGTAACCAGAACCAGGATGCCAACGACCAGAGTGACGATGTTCTTGGTCTCCAGGAAGCGCAGAATGCGGTAAACACCGCCGATGACGCCGCCCAGGAAGATCTGCAGCAGGATCTTGACCAGCTTAGGCAGATTCTCGTACATTTCGGTGATCTTCATAACGATTATGTACTCCTTTCACATAATTATGACAAGAATATTATAGTACTTGCACAGGAAAAAATCAATACATGCCACCAATATTTTTAGCAGCGGCAGCAGAAGAACTGGAGAAACCAGCACAGGCACAGGTTGAGACAGGGACTTCCTCGCATGGTAAAGCCCCGGTAATTGCCTGCCTGCTGCTGATAGACCCGGCCGCCGCTTTCCATCCGGTTCAGGGTCCACAGATACTGCTGATTGGTTGGCTCCATGGAAACCGCCCGGCGGATGTGCTCCAGGGCCGTGATCTGGTTACCCAGCCCCTCGTGGGCCAGGGCACTGAGGTAGTACCACCGGGAGCTGCGTGCGGTGGCGTTGGCCAAAGCGTTGAGGGCCTCCTGATAGCGGCCATAACGGATGTATTGGTAAGCGGCCTGCTGATAGCTGTCATCGGCGTTGTGCTGCTGACCACTGAAGGGATCATAGCCGGAATAGCCGCCGGTTTGCTGGGCTGCGGCGGGATTTTTGATCTGCTCGTAAGCAGCATTGACCTGCTGCATTTTCTTGGCAGCCTCCGCATCGCCGGGATTGCGGTCCGGGTGGTACTGCTTTGCCAACCGCCGGTAGGCCTGCTTGATCTCCTCGTCGGAGGCATCCCGGCTGACGCCAAGCACTTTATAAGGATCGTCGATCATGGGGTCGCCTCCTTTTCTTTCTTTTTGGGGAATTTGATCCATACGCCGCTGTAGAGGATGTTGTCCAAAATAGACTTGTCCTGCACCAGGGGCAGGGTCTCAAAATAGGCGGTGCAGCGGCCCATGGCCTGCACCAAATGACCCTCAAAAAGGGTCGTATCTTCCATGCAGGCGGCAAGGTAGGGATTGTATTTCCCCTTGCGCTGGTCTTTTTTGTAGTCCAATGTGGCATCGGCCAGGTAAATGAACCGGCCCAGGGCCATGCCCATCTCCCGCAGCGCCGGTGCCCAAAGATCCTCTTTGTACACCAGGAGCTCGGCCATCAGAGCGCCAAAGCAGTTGGCCGGCTCGTCGGGATTGCTGCAATTTTCCTTTTCCAGTCTGGAAAGCTCGGTGATGCAGCTCTCGATGGCCCGGCACTGTCGGGGCCAAAGGGCGGCGATGGCCGCCAGCTGGGGCTGCAGGTGGTTTGCCATCATCCTGGCAGGCAGGCTGCCATCATCGGCCCAATCGTCCTGGCAGTTGTAGTAGGCCAGGGCCACATTCATGTCGGCGCAGTAGCGGATCACCTCGCTGTCCACCCAGGGCCGCTTGGCGATGGGATGGAGCTTGCAGGCGTTCTTTCCCGCACTTTCCTCCGGCTCATACAGGCTCATCAGCAGCAGGGCAAGGAAGGTCATATCATAGCTCAGTACCATGCGGGCCATCTGGCCGGCACGGCTGCGGATGCTGCGGCACAGACCGCAGTAAACGGCGTTGTAGCGATTCTTTTCTTCTTCAGTCAGCTCTCTGAGGCTGGTACTGACGAAACCAAACATGGCGATCCCTCCTTTTTCTATAATTTACCAGAAAAATATGAACCTGCCGTAAACTTTTTGTTGTCCAATGGAAAACAATGGGCTGTTAAGTGGCGGCCCGGTGCAGAAAATACCGGTTCAACGCACCGCCGCAGAAGAAAATGGCGATGCCGAAGTACAGCCACAGCATGCCCAGCGCCAGTGCGTAAATGGAGCCGTAAATGTTGCTGTAGCTGGAAAAATGCTCCATATACAGGGAAAACAGCGCAGAATACCCGAGCCACCCCAGGGAAGCGGTGATGGCGCCGGGCCAGCTGCTGCGCAGCCGGTTGCGCCGGGCTGGCAGCCAGGCGTACATCAGCGCAAACAGCAGACTTTGCAGGGCTGCCATCAGCAGCCACCGCAGGTCGATCAGCCGCATCAGGAGCAGAAGCGCTGGGGAAGTGGTCATGCACAGAAAATCCAGCAGGGAACTGGCCAGCAGAAAAAGTCCCAGGGTCAGCACCAAAAGCAGCAGCAGGGCAGTGGTGTACACGAGGCTCAGCCCCCGCCTGCGGATCAGCCCCTTGCGGCCGGACAAAGCATACACCGCATTGAGCCCGTTGCGCAGACCGAACATGCCGCGGCTTGCCGAGTACAGCGTCGCCAGCGCCGAAATGGAGAGCAGGGTCTTGGAAGAATGGCGGTAGGAAGACTCCACCAGCATCCGGACCGGCGGCACCAGCTTTTGTGGCAACCACCCTGCGACGATGTCCATCAGATCCCCGGCATCCAGGGAAGTGTAGCGCAGGGTGCCTAAAAACAGTAGCAGAAAAGGAAACAGGGACAGAATCAGAAAAAAGGTGGTGTAGGCGCTGTGCAGGGGGATTTGCATGGGTCGCAGAAAGTCAGCCACTTGCCGCCCCTTTTGCGCCGATCTCCGGAAAAACTCCATCGCCATACCACCTTTTCCGCAAAATGCAGGAAAAGGCTCGCATAAAGCGAGCCTTATACCTTCTATTATATTATTCCGCGGAAATCAGATAATAGTACACCGGCTGGCCGCCCTGCAGCAGATTCACATCTGCATCGGGGCAGATTTCAGCGAAGATGTCAGCAGCCTTCTGGGCGTGCTTTTCCTTCACGTCGGCGCCGTAGTAAATGGTGATATATTCGTTGCCGTCATCCCGAACCTTCTCAGCAAGGGACTTGAGCAGCACACGGATGTCCTGGCTGGTGCCGAAGAGGGAGCTGCCGTAGAGGGCCAGGTAGTCACCTTCGTGGATGTCGTAACCGTCGAAGTCGGAGTTACGGGCAGCGTAGGTGATCTGCATGGTGTCCACAGTGCCGAGGGCCTCGGTCAGGGCCTCGGTGTTTTCTTCGATGGTGCCATCGGGGTTGAAGCTCAGCATGGCGGTGATGCCCTGGGGTACAGTCTTACTGGGAATGACGATGACATTCTTGGGGGTCAGTTCATTCACCTGCTCGGCAGCCATGATGATGTTTTTGTTGTTGGGCAGCACGAAGACGGTTTCGGCAGGTACCTTGTTGACAGCTTCCAGGATGTCCTGGGTGCTGGGGTTCATGGTCTGGCCACCGGAGATGATGCCGTCAACACCCAGGTTCATGAACACATCGGCAAGACCGTCGCCGGCGCAGACGGAAACCACGCCCAGAGCCTTCTCGGGCTCAGCGATCTTGGGTGCCTTCTCGGCCTCACTCATGACCTTTTCGGTGTGCTGCAGACGCATGTTCTCGATCTTGACGGTGACGAAGGAGCCGTAGTCCATGGCCTCGTGCAGTGCCTTGCCGGGATCGTTGGTGTGGACGTGGACCTTGATGATCTCTTCGTCGTCTACCAGCACCAGGCTGTCGCCGATGCCGTCCAGGAAGTTCCGCAGAGCCTCGGGATCCAGGTCGTTCTCACGGGAGATGATGAACTCGGTGCAGTAGGTGAAGGTGATGTCCTCGGTGTCGAAGTCGGAGAAATCGGCAGCGTCCTTCACTTCGCCGGCCTCGCCGCCTTCGGGCACGATCACGTCGTTGCCCTGCAGGGCATTCAGCATGGCCTCCAGTGCCACCAGCCAGCCCTTGCCGCCAGCGTCCACAACGCCGGCCTTCTTCAGCACGGGGTTCATGTCGGTGGTGCCGGCCAGGGCGATCTTTGCCTCAGCGATGGCAGCTTCGTGGACATATTCAAAGTAGTTATTTTCCTGGGCGGCCTGGGTAGCCTTGGCGGCAGACAGGCGGGCCACAGTCAGAATGGTGCCCTCGGCGGGCTTCATCACGGCCTTATAGGCGGCGTCCACGCCTTCCTGCAGAGCGGCGGCCCACAGCACGCCGTCGCAGGTCTCACCGCCTTCTTTCAGCTTCTTGGCAATACCACGCATCAGCAGGGACAGAATGACGCCGGAGTTACCGCGGGCACCACGCAACATGGCGGAAGCGGCGGTCTTGGCAGCCTGCTCCAGGGAAGGATCTTCCACCTTCCGCAGATCGCCGGCAGCGGCGTTGATGGTCATGGACATGTTGGTGCCGGTGTCACCGTCGGGGACGGGGAAGACGTTCAGCTCGTTGAGCTTCTGCTTGTTGATCTCGATGCCGGCAGCTGCGCTGATCACCAGTCGGCGAAAATCAGCGCCATTGATTGTCTGTCTCACTTTTTTATCCTCCCAATCAGCCGATCATCATGGAATCGACATAAACATTGACAGCACGCACTTCGGTGCCGGTGCACTTGCTGACCACATAGCGAACTTCGGAAATGATGGAAGCGCCCACGGCGGTCAGATTCACGCCGTTGTCGACGATGATGTGCAGATCGATGGAGATGCTGCCGTCCTCGTGGAAAGAAACATGGACACCCTTGCTGGCAGCTTCCTTGCGCAGCAGGCGGTACACGCCGTCCTTGACGCTACGGGCAGCCATGCCCTTGACACCGAAGCAGTTGCTGGCGGCGGTGCCGGCGATGTCGGTATATACACTGGTGCTGATGTTGACGGAGCCGTTGTCGTTGTTGTGATGAATCATAATGCTACCTCCAAATTAAATCATGCTGTCTTCCCAGCAGGTAGGGGCGGTCAGGCCCAACATCTTGACGATGGTGGGGGCCACATTGGCCAGACCGTAGTTGCCTTCAATGATCTTCCAGTCATGGTCCTTATCATAGATGATGAAGGGGACAGGATTCAGGGAGTGGGCAGTGCGGATGGAAGTCTTTCCCTTTTTGGTTTCGGTCATTTGGTCAGCGTTGCCGTGGTCGGCAGTGATGACCACATTGTAGCCGTACTTGTCAGCGGCCTCTAGGACGGCCTTCAGGCTCGTGTCCAGATGCTCCACGGATTCGATAACGGCCTTCAGAACACCGGTGTGGCCAACCATGTCGCCGTTGGGGTAGTTGCAACGCAGGAACTGGTACTTGCCGGTGGACATGGCGTGGACGATCAGCTCGGTGATCTCCTTGCTCTTCATGGCGGGGGCTTCCTCGAAGGGGATCAGATCGGAGGGGATCTCCTCATAGGTTTCCAGCTCTTCGTGGAGCTTGCCGCTGCGGTTGCCGTTCCAGAAGTAGGTCACATGGCCGTATTTCTGGGTCTCGGACAGAGCGTACTGAGAAATGCCGTTGTCGCACAGCACCTCGGTCAGGGTGTTCTTGATGACAGGGGGCTGCACCAGGTAGTGCTCGGGGATATTCTGATCGCCGTCGTACTGCAGCATGCCGGCGAACTTGACACCGGTGTAGCCGGGACGGTCGAAAATGTCGAAATCCTTGCGGTCGAAGGCCATGGCGATCTCCAGGGCACGGTCGCCGCGGAAGTTAAAGAGGATCACGCTGTCGCCGTTGGCGATGGGCGCCAGGGGCTTGCCGTTACGCTCCACAACGAAGGCGGGCAGATCCTGGTCCAGACAGCCGATCTCGGTACGGTAGGTTTCGATGGCCTCGGTGGCGGAAGCGAAGTAGCGGCCCAAACCCTGCACATGGGTGTGCCAGCCCTTCTCCACCATGCCCCAGTGGGCTTCATACCGGTCCATGGTCACCTGCATTCTGCCGCCGCCGGAGGCGATGGCGTAATCGCAGCCTTCGGTGCTGAGTTCCTTCAGCACGGCTTCCAGCTGGTCAACATACTCCAGAGCGGAGGTGGCGGGCACATCGCGGCCGTCCAGCAGGATATGGCAGTAAGCCTTCTTTACACCCTCAGCCTTGGCCTGCTTCAGCAGGGCAATCAGGTGAGAAATGTTGGAGTGAACATTGCCGTCGCTCAGCAGGCCGATGAAATGCATGGCCTTATCCTTGGCGTTTTCGGCCAGTTCCTTCCAGGTGGGGCTGTTGAACAGGACACCGTTTTCGATGCTTTCGCCAACCAGCTTGGCACCCTGGGAATAAACCTGGCCGCAGCCCAGGGCATTGTGGCCGACTTCGGAATTGCCCATATCGTCATCGCTGGGCAGGCCGACGGCGGTGCCGTGGGCTTTCAAATAAGTATGGGGACAGGTGGAAAGAAGACGATCCAGGGTAGGAGTCTTGGCAACTGCAACAGCATCACCGCTGCCGCCGTCGCCCTTGCCCACACCGTCCATAATAACCAGAACAATTGGCTTCATAATTGGGAAAATACCTCCAAAACAGACAGAGTCCATAAAATCGCATTTTACTACGCATACTATTGTACATCATTTTGGCGAAAAGTACAACTGTTTTTTTGAATTTAGTAGGAAACACAGAAATTTTGACGGCATTTTTAGACAGTTTTGGCACAATTTGGGACAATTGTTAAAAAAGTTTTACACAAATTGCTGGGTGCGTAATATTCCGGTAAAAAAATGAAAAAGCCCGCCAAAAGGCGAGGCAAACGGGGCAGACGCACAAAAAAGCCCCCCCCGGCATTTCCGGGGGGCAGTAGAAAGGCTATTCATTTTCAGGAGGAAACTCTTGAGCAATGCGAATAGAAAACCAGGGGGCCGATGGAGGTATCAGCCCCTACGGGTCAGTTGCCGTCGGCCCATGGTATTTGTAGTGCTGATCAATATATGACAGAACGGCGGAGTAATCAAAATCCTCGTGAACAGAGGCAACAAAGAGCCTGTTGTCCGTTCTGATTTGAAAGAATTTGAAATTCTCGTCAGCGACAAGGCGTGCGCTCTTGCCCAGTTCACTGCCTTTGTCCATGCCTGCAGAAAAACTGAAAAGATGACCATTGGTGATTGCATAGAGAGTAGGGGGGGTACGGTGGTGGCTCGTTGTAATGGTCAGGCCTGCAACCGTAAATTCCATCGTAATACAACGCTCGCCGTATTGGTTATTGAAGAGCTCGGCCTGGAACACGAAAGGCTCCGCAGGTACGGCAGTTCCGTCCTCCAACACTTCAACACAGTACATTGTTTGATGAAATCCTTTAGAATCTCTTTCTTTTTTCAGGGACATATCATGATGGAAGGCAACAGCAATCAAACAAACAATCATGACAGCCAGCAAAAGAAAAATATAAAGAAAAGATTTGTTTTTTAGCATTTTTGTATTACCTCCTGGTAGCGGAAAGAATATCAGCCAATAGATAAATTACGGGAATTCACCGATATATGGATGGATTGTCATGACGGGATCGCTGTATAAATAATTGCCGTCGCCATTGCCCACGCCGTCCATAATTACCAGAACAATAGGCTTCATAATCTATAGGCAAGGGGGTTGTTTAGTGTTCAAAGGCATAGCGGTCAAGAAAACCCTGGAAATGAGCCAGAATTACGGCCGGGTCAACCTCGCCGTCCCGGCAGGCGATCAGGTACTGCCCGGGCAGGTTTTCCCATTGCATGATAAAGTAACCTTTTTCTGCATCCAAAGCAAAAAAGTAGAGTACGGGTGCGTTATCTGTGATACTGTAGCAATAGTCTGTGCTAACATAATAGGGCAGGTCGGTTTCCTTTAGGAAACAACCTGTTTCACTCTGGGAGTGATCCGTGTATCTGTAGTCTAGTGTTGACGGAAGGATCAGATTCAGCAACAGAAGATCCTGGGTATCCTCTTGCTTGACGATGTTGCCTTCTATGCGCATGGTTCCGTTGCTGATGAGCTGACCGTCTGCAGTTACCAGCATAGCTTCCATAGACCAGCGGATGTTATCCCCGGATGGGGAAGTGGGGTTAGTGGGATCTGCTGTGGCAGTCTGGGAGGGAAAACTTTGAACGGAAGAATTGGTAGTGTGATTAATTAATGTATTTTCGCAGCCAGACAGCATTATGGCACTTCCCAATAGCGTGACAGCGAAAAGTAAATATGTGAGAATGTGCTTTTTCATTCTAAGTCACCTCTTATTGAACCGAATGCGATGATCTTTTTTAACATACTGTTTGCCCCTTTCAAGTGGGGTAGTCGTTGGCTTATAGGCGTACGATGGGGAAATAGGACGGTTAATCACCTCCAAAAAATAACACGCACAGGCAGACCGTGGCCGGTACAGCTTGTGCGCGTTATGTTTTTCGCAGTCAGTTGCGTACGGTGCATAGCAAGGATGCGCAGCTCGGCTGTGTATATTTCTAATCTTGTAAGATAAATGTACCATATAAATATCCTTTTTGTCAACAATAGTATTTCACCAAAGGACAAAAGCCTGGCTTGCCTTTGTCAACCGACGGACTTTACAACTGGGCGAAACTGTGATATGATTTAAAAAATGTGCGTATGGAGCTGATGATTTTGAATTTCGATAATACCTATGTTTCCATCGATCTGGATGTAATTTCGTCCAACTTTGACCGGATCGCCGCCAAGGTAGGCGTGCCGGTAATGGCCATCATCAAGGCCGATGCCTACGGCCACGGCGCCGTGCAGGTGGCGAAACTCCTGGAAAAAAAGTGCGGCTTTTTTGGCGTTTCCTCCATGCTGGAGGCCCTGGAACTGCGGCAGGCCGGCCTGGAGACCCCCATCCTGATTTTGGGCCAAACCCCGGTTTCCGCTTTCCCTGAGGCTATTTCCCTGGGAATCCGTCCGGCCATCTTCCATTATGAAGCCGCCCAGGCCCTGTCCGCTGAGGCGGTCCGCCAGGGCATCACCGCTCCCTTCCATTTTGCCGTGGATACCGGCATGAGCCGTTTGGGCTTTCAGGCCACCGAGGAAAGCGCCGACATCTGCGCAAAAATTGCAAAGCTGCCGGGCATCGTGGCCGAGGGCCTCTTTAGCCATTTTGCCACCGCCGACTGTGCCGACCTGACCAAATCCAAGCTACAGGCAGAAAAGTTTGATGCCTTCGACAAAATGCTCCGGGCCCGGGGCGTGGAAGTGTCCATCCGCCATATGGACAACTCTGCGGGCATCATGAATTTTGATAACCACTATGAAATGGTCCGCAGCGGCATCGTCACCTACGGCATGTACCCCAGTGACCAGGTGGATCCGGATTTGCTGCATCTGACGCCGGCCCTGCGCTGGCACAGCCGGGTCACCAATGTCAATGTGCTGGAGCCGGGCCGGGAGATCAGCTATGGCGGCACCTATGTGACCACCCGGGAAAAAACCGTGGTGGCTACCGTGCCGGTGGGCTATGCCGATGGCTATCGCAGAAGCCTCAGCGGTAAATTCTATGTGCTGATCCGGGGTCAGAAAGCCCCCATCCTGGGCCGGATCTGTATGGACCAGATGATGGTGGATGTGACGGATATCCCCGGTGTCAAGCTCAATGATAAGGTGGTGCTGGTGGGCCGTGACGGTGCTGAAGAAATCACCATGGAGCAGATCGCTGCGGCGGCAGACAGCTTCAATTATGAGTTCGTCTGCGGCATCAGCCGCCGGGTGCCCCGGTTCTACTACCGCCAGGGCCAAGTCATCCGTTCCGTGCACTATCTGCTCAATCCCTAAAAAATGCCGCCGCAGAGTTTCCTGCGGCGGCTTCTTTGTTATACCTGCAAACTGCGCAGTTTGCAGGCGTATTCGTAGGCTTGCTTAAAATCCTCCCGTTCCCTGTAAAAAACCTCCAGGTTTTGGTAAACCTGCAGCAGAAGCTGCTTCCGCCGACGCTCCATCTCTGCCCGGTAATAGATGCTGCCTCGATGGATCTGCTCCAGCAGCGGCTCTGCCGTGGGCCATTCTCCCCGGGCCACCAGCAGCTCCGCCTGGGCCAGGGCGCAAAGGGCCAAAAGGTATTGCCATTCCTGGTCAAACAGAGGATCCGGCCCCTGGTACCGGTCTGCCATCTGCAAAACGGTGGCATATTCCCGCCGGGCATAGGCCTGCCGGGCCTGCTGCAGCAGGGAGGGATTGGGGGACAGAAGGGTCTCCTCCTGCAAAAAATAACTGACGGGCTTGCCGAGTTGCCCGGCCAAATACTGCAGTGTGGCCATGGAGGGATTGGCACTGCCGTTTTCGATTTGGGAGAGCATATTTCGTGTGATGGTCTCGCCGCAAAGCTGCCGCTGAGAAAGACCTGCCTCCAGCCGCGCCTTGCGCAATTTTTCGCCGAGCTGCATACCTACCTCCGGGTAATTGAAATTTACCCCATTGTAGCACAAAAAACAGAAAAATTCCACTGTTACAAAAATTTCATTTGCTATTTTTCAAAATTTGCTATATAAGTAGTATAAAATGTGAGATAAGAAGGTGAAACAATGGCAAATTTTGATTATTCCCACCTGCGGACTCAGGCACACAATGCGCTGGGCCGACAGGCGGATACGGCCAAACGCTTGGTGATGATCCATAGCGGTGTGGTCATCGGCTTGGGCCTGGTGCTGTCGGTGCTCAGCTACCTGCTGGATATGGGCATCCAGGACACCGGCGGCCTGGGCGGCATCGGCACCCGTGCGGTGCTGGAAACGCTGCAGACGGTGCTGGGATTTGCAAACCTGGTGCTGCTGCCGTTTTGGACTATGGGCTATACCCGTACGATCCTGTCCGTCGGCCAGGGAAAGCCTGTCGATACCCATTCGCTCCTTTGGGGCTTCCGGAATTGGGGCGTGGTGCTGCGCAGTATGCTGCTGCAGGGCATGGTCTATTTTGCTTTGGCTATGGCGGGCTCCCAGCTGGCAGGCATCATTTTTATGATGACCCCGGCTGCCAAGTCGCTGTATGACATGGCCGAACAGATGATGGCCGCCGGTATCACGGATCCCTATGAGATGCTCAACCAGCAGGCTTACCTGGAACTGGGTATGAAGATGGTGCCGTTCCTTCTATTGGGCATGCTGGTGCTGACTGTGCCGGCGTTCTACCGCCTGCGGTTTGCAGATTTTGCCCTGGCCCAGGCGCCCGAAAAGGGTGCAATCCGGGCCCTGCTGGAAAGCTTCCGTCTGACCCGGAAACGGGCCTTTGCCATCTTTAAGCTGGATCTGCGGTTCTGGTGGTTCTATCTGGTGCAGCTGTTAATTGCAGCCCTGGGCTATGGTGATCTGCTGTTGCCCATGTTGGGCGTGGATTTGGGTATCGGAGCGGATGCGGCTATGTTCCTGTTCTATATCGCAGCTCTGATCTGTGAATTTGCCCTCTATGCGTGGATGAAAAACCAGGTCAGCGCCACCTACGCTTTGGCTTATGATCAGCTCCGCCTTGAAGAGGAAATGCTGCTGCAAAGCCTGATGGAAGAGAATTGACAATCTGCCGCCACCTGCCGGTGGCGGCTTTTGTTTTTGCGATCCCTGGTTTCGACCGAAGGTTACAGGAAATTATGCTTGACAAACAGCCCCCTGTGTGCTATACTATCCAAGCACTCAAGGTGCACCACCCAATATCGCGGAGTAGAGCAGTTGGAAGCTCGTCGGGCTCATAACCCGGAGGTCGTAGGTTCGAGTCCTGCCTCCGCAACCAAAAAACCACCGTTTTCACCACGAAAACGGTGGTTTTTCTAACTTTTTAGGGCAAAAACAATATGGGTCAAAACATGGGTCAGCCCTTGACCCATATTCTGACCCATAATAGACTATCACGCAATGGATTTCGAATCATAAAACAGCATCCAGCTGCTCCTAAATCCGAAAAAGACTAAAATATTTATCCTTTTTTCTTAACGCATCAAGTCTGCACCATAAAACCAAAATGCAAGGCATCGGCAGGAACACTCCATCCTACCGATGCCTTTTCTTGTTCTATTCATTTTATTAGTGGCCGATTGGCGATATTTGACGATGTCGTCTGATGGCCACACGCAAAGAATGTAGGCCGAGCAAAACTTTTATTATTTTCCGTTGTCCTTACTTACAAACCAAAGTAGTTGGAGATTTGCTGTTGATAGATTGCGGTCAGCTTTTTGTCTTCCCGATAGCCAGGGACAGTCAACGGGTACCAATGGCTTCCCGCTAAGTAGCCCTCAAAGTGCATGATTTTCGGGATCACCACTTCCAAATCTATGAAGAAATCCCGGATTGCTTCATCCCTATGGGCCGCAGCGATCATTTGCTCCGCTTCTTTGCGCTTGGACATAGAAAGCATGGTGCGTTCCTGGTACAGGTCGCAGAAATCCATATTTGTGAAACCAGGCAAATATGGGTGATGAAAATGGTTCAGATTGGCTTCCATGCCCTTTTGAAAGGCAAACAGGGCATCTGATGTAATGGCTGCGTTCCAGGATTGAATCAAATCTTGGGCACTCTTGTATTCTTCTGTCACGGAGCGACACTTTTCGGCAAGTTCCGTGTCATACTGTTGAAGGGCTTTCTGCAGATGGAGCCAAAAAGATTCATCATCCCAATGTGACGCAAAGTAACCGGCGAATTTCATTTTCTTATTCCTCCAGAGTTGTCGCATTTTGCAGATAGTGCATTATCTGTTGGTATCAGTGTAGCACAGTTTTGTTGCGAAAAATGTCGAAACCCGGCGGTAAAAAGTAAAAATAATCGAAAAAGATCATATCAGGCGTTTTTGATACTGTCGATATATGCGGTTACGATGGCGGCGGCAGTTTTTCGCTCCGCCGGCGAGAGGGTGCCAATCCGTTTGGAAAGGGGATCCAGCACATACTCTTTCCCGGAAGACACTTCATTCTTCAATGGATAATCTGCAGATACGCCCAATGCCTCTACCAGATTGATGAACACTCTCATGCTGGGCAGCTTATTGCCCCGCTCAATTTCGCCCAAGTGTACACGACCAATACCAATCTCCTCAGCCAATCCTTCCAGCGTCTTTTTTCGCATCTTTCGGGCAGCCCGTATGTTGTTTCCTAGCTCAATCTTGTCCATGGGCAGTTCTCCTTTGCACGCTAATAGTGTCATTGATTACTATTAGTATAAAAGAAAACTATTATTCGCGAAACACGCCATATGGTATCATTGTTATCTATTAGCGTCTTCTATCTATATTTTTATTTGTTTTTAGATATTTTTACTTACTGGGACTGCTTTGCTTTATATTGCGCTTGCTATGCCATTCCAGGCACTGGCCACACCGGGAACAGTAAGCTACATACTCCCTCTCCAGTAATTGTTGGCACCGAGGGCAGCGATAGTAGACATGATCTTCCGGGAAATGCCGCAGAACGAAGACGCCATTTACTGCCATGGGAATTCGGTATGTAATCATCAACTGAAATAGGACAGAAAGATCAGTCAGAGTGCCGGACTGCTCCTATTCTCTAACGATCATATTCTGTACTCCTTTACATATACGGTGTTTTCTATGTGTTTCCAGGGCATTTGTGAGCAACATACATGTAGCATTTTTCTTACCTCCTCCCGTGCGAAAGCAGAAAAGAAGTGGTGGTAGAATTTTCGTTTTACTATGGCCACGCCTCTCTTCTGCAGGTGCCATAACAAGGTATAAAACACCATTATATATGTGTGAAAAGAAGCTGAAAGGTGACATCGCTTTTCTAATTGCGGTATAACCGGTCAGTTTTTGTTGAAAATAATTGGAAAATACAGTATAATTTTCTTGCACAAAGGCATTTGTTTGTGAAAATTTGTGTGGGAGGTGCTTGCACAGTATGACAGCGGAGCAAGATGCATTCGTAACCGCGAAATATCATGAAAAACGAAAATTCCTGCTGGAATATTCAGTTAGTAATCTGAAAGACCACGCTTTGGCGGAAGAGGCGGTGCAGCAGACCTTTGAGATCGCTTGCCGGAAGATCGAGGATTTCTGCGGCAGCCCCAATCCGGATGGCTGGCTGATCAAAACACTGGGTCTGGTAATCCGCAATCTAGAAAGGCGACGCCGCACGGAGCGCGGAATTATGGTGGTTGCCGACGACTACCGCCCCGATCTGGTAGCGGCACCGGAGATTCCGATGTCCCTGCGGATAACCTATGGTTCTTTGGTGGATACGCCCCAGTTCCGCCTGCTCTATGAAACGGAAGTGCTGGGCTTTACCCTGGTGGAAATGTCCCGGAAACTGGGTATCAGCGAGGCGGCCTGCAAGAAGCGGGCAGAGCGTGCCAGAAAATACTTACGAAAAAAACTTAAAAAATGAAAAAACATGTCACCCATTGGTGACTGGTATACATATATAGGGTGAAAGGAGGAAACAAAATGTCCGAACTGGAAAAACGCGAAGGATTTTCCCACTATGCGTCCATGTCTACAGAAGAGCTCCAGGAGATCCTGCGCAAGCATGCCCACGGTGAACTAGAAACAGAGCCGGACACACAAGAATTGTTTGAAATAATGGAGGTGTTATCGGTCAGAAGACAAGAAAATGCAACCATGCAGCCCTTCCGTTCCGATGAGGAGGCTTTGGCTGAGTTTCGGGAATTCTATATGCCCAAAGAGGAGGAAAAGAAGGCAACGCCTGTGCGGTTTCCTGTCCGCTTCACGAGAGTTGCTGCCGCTGTGCTGGCGGTGGTGCTGATCGTTGCGGTAACAACTGTAACAGCAAACGCCTTCCATGTCGATCTCTGGGGCAAGGTGGCCAACTGGACCCAGGAGATCTTCCACTTCCAGGATGGATCCGATACGACACCGGGAACAACGCCGGTTAAAGAGAATAATTTGGAACTGAAATCGCTGCAGGATGCGTTGGCCAAAGAGAAGATCACGGAAAAACTTGCGCCAACATGGTTGCCAGAGGGATATACGAGCAAAGATTTGTCCGTTATGCGCTCTCCAAAAGAGAGAACATTTAATGCAATTTACGAAAACAATGATGAGCGATTGATCATCCGTATTCGCCAAACGATTGGTGTACAAGCAAGTCAGGTCGAGAAAAATGATGATTTGCTGGAAGTGTATACATCCGATGGCGTGGAATACTATATTTTCTCCAACACGGAAACCCTGCAAGCAGCATGGATAATCGGAGAATTCGAATGCATTATCGGAGGCAAAATTACACTGGAGGAAATAAAAATGATGATCGATTCCATCTAAATATATAGAATGGAGTTTATCACATGAAAAACAAGAGAAGCAGAATTTTTATGAAATTGGTAGCCATCCTTTTGGCCCTTTCCCTGTGCGCGCCCGCTGGTGCGCAGGCTGCCATGCCGGAAACGGCAGAACCCAGGGCAAGTGCATATTTGATGGCATACACCGCCTACATTTGCGCCATGGGCAATGGCGACCTGGAGATTTGGTTTAATATTACTGGGACCGATTACTGGGCAGATATCGGCGTGTTGACCATATATTTGTATGAGTCCACAAATAATTCCACTTTCTACTGGGTGGAGACTTTCCAATGTGAAGATAATGAAAGCATGCTGTGGCATGATAATTATTTCTGCATGGACCATGTGGACTATAAAGGTGTGCCCGGCCGTTACTACAAGGCCTATGTCCAGATTTGGGCCGGCCCTGAGGACGGTGGCGATACCCGGTATATGTGGACCGAGGTAGAACGCTGCACCTAATTGCTAATTGAATACCACCCCACCCAGGCGCGGTCCTCACGGACCGCGCCTGTTCTATTTTTATAGAATCCGGTGGATGAACATCTGCCCCTTGTATATTGCTGGAACAGGAAAAAGGATGTCACCTTTTGCTGCAGAGCGCACATATATAGAGTAAAGAACAAACATAAGGAGGAGATTCCCATGAACACGAAAGCCGTGGGCGAGCGGATTCGCATCGCCCGGGAGGAACGCTGCATGACCCAAATGGATCTATCCGGGATCATTTGCTGCACGCCTCAGCATGTGAGTGCCATTGAACGGGGTGTCAAAACACCCACCCTGGAAACCTTCGTCGCCATTGCGTCTGCCCTGAGGGTGCCGGCGGATGTACTGCTGCAGGACGCCCTGCCGGATTGGTGGGAAACTTGGGAAGCCGAGATCGACCGCATCCTGGCTCCTCTGGTACCCCATATGCGTGTCTATCTCCGCAAGCAAATCATGGACTACCACCTGCTGGAAGAAACCTGCGCACGGATGGGCCAGCGGCTTCCGCAGCTATAAGCATTTTTCTGCAAAGCCTTCCAAATTTCGTGGGATTTCGACAGGTTCCTCACAGTAAAATAAATCTACGAGATTTCATTGAAAATCTCTTGGATTTATATATCAGAAAGGAACCTTACTTATGAAAATCACCGAAAGCATCCTCGCACAGCTCACTGATATCGACACCATCCTGGAAAGCCTGTATCAGGCTGTTGCGGAAGTAGATGCGGATTATCCACTGGAAATGGAAAACTACCATAAGGCGTTGCACATTTTGCTGGAGGAAGTCCCTGAGGCAAATGCCTATTTGCAGGCGCTGCGGCAGGAACTGGCCTCCGATCTCCGCTTTGCCCTGTGGCAGGGTTTTATGTGGAACCTGGATTGCTTCCGCAATCCGGTCAATAAACTGATGGCCCAGTTGGACTTCGAGGATCTGTGCCGGGAAACGGAAATGCACAGCCTGCCTGCTGCCCGTGCTGCACAAGCGGCCGCCCGGGCTTTCGCTCAATCCCTGCCGGAGGACAAACTTCCACTCCTGGACTCCATCTCCGACCACTTTGCCTATCTGCAAACCTACGGCTATCAATTGGCCCATGCCGCCGGTATTGATATGGCAAGTAAGCTGTTACCACAGGTTGTGCTGGGATTTAGTAATTTGATATGATCTGTTCGTGTCATGGTGTATGCAAAGAAAAACGCAGAATGAACTTCTATTATTTAAAGAAAAGGAGAGTCTGTTATGCAAAAGAGAATTTGGCGAAAAACTTTGTCGATGATACTGGTTCTTGCACTACTCGTATCGATCATTCCCTTACAGGTGTATGCAATCGCAGGCGATGCTTTGGCATCCACGGTAACCGATGATGCCATCGTATCGCTTCAAGAACCTCTTGCTACGCAACGTGTGGTGGAAGAAGACGAAAGCAGACGCAGTGAATTCAGCAAGGAGTTCGTGCTGAACAATGGCCTGCGCCTCGCTACGATTTATCCTTCTGCCGTTCATTATGAAGATGATGGTATATGGAAAGATATTGACAATACCCTGATTGCAGCTATTTCGGATGGAGAATCCGTGTATACCAATACTGCGGGTAAATGGAGCATCTTCTTCCCTCAGAGCCTCAGCCACAACAACATGATCGGCATTGCTATGAACGGATTTACCGTCCAGTTTGGCATGGCAGGTGAGCTGCGTTCCACCGGTGATGTGGTAGTGGCTTCTGTTGGACAGATTGGCGGCGGTGAAATGGGAACGCTTGCCGTCAGCACTGCGCAAACTTCCGTGGCACAGATTCAGCAGGTGGATCTGAGCATGGCACGGGCTGCAGAAGAATATCCGGAAACAGTGCTGGAAAAGATGTATTCCCGACTAACCTATCCCAACATCTATCCCAACACGAATATTGTCTATGATCTGCAGGGCAATAAACTAAAAGAATCTGTTATCATGCAGCAGTACGACGCTACCCTGTGGGGTTATCGCTATACGCTAGACACGGGTGATTTGATTCCTTTTCTGAACGAAAACCAACAGATTGACCTGTGTGATCCGAAAACCAATGAAGTTGTGCTGACCATGCCTGCACCTTATTTGGTCGATAACAACGGCGAATATAATGATGATGTGCAGGTTTCTTTGACTCGCAGCGGCAGCATGTATCTGCTCTCCTACTACCTGCCCAGGGAATGGTTGGCGGATTCTGCGCGTGCATGGCCGGTTATTCTGGATCCTGTCGTTTCTGCGAGTTGCGCCAGCACAAATATACTGGACAACACTGTATCTGAGATTCAATACGATGACTATATTAACGCTACCCTTGAATGCGGTTATTCTAGCAAAAGCGGTGTTAACCGGACTTACTTGAAGTATGTCAATCTGCCCAAACTAACCTCTGCGGATGTGATCGTGGACGCTAGGATTTCCATGCTCAAACCGCTCACTTTTGATCGCACCAATGTTGTGGAGGTACACAAAGTAACAGATGATTGGGACACCAATACCATTACATGGGGCAATAAGCCCGGTTATGTCGCCACTATAGAGGATTATGTTGTTTGCCGGAACGCAGGCCGATATGAGTGGAATGTTACTGACATTGTTCGGGATTGGTACGCCAATGCCAATACAGGCATGCTGTTCAAGGCGCCTGACGCTACCGAAAATTCAACGCAAAGCTGGCAGCAATTCTACTCTTCTGATTACTCTGCCGACCCTAGAGAGGCGCCGGTGCTGAAAATTGTCTTCCGTAATGCCAACGGTCTGGAAAGTTACTGGGACTATACTGCTCATTCTGCCGGCCGTGCCGGTGTGGGTTATGTAAATAACTATAACGGCAACCTGGTATGGGTTCACAGCGACATTGGCTTCGGCGGCAATCGTATGCCGGTGGCTATCAGCCATGTATACAATGCCAACGATTCTGAAAATAACGAGTTTGGCATGGGCAACGGCTGGCGAACAAACTATAATCAGCGTGTATACAAGTGGAAGCAAGACACCAATTATTATGTTTGGGAGGATGGAGACGGTACGCGTCACTATTTCTACAAGGTTTCTAATGGTAAATATGTGGATGAAGATGGTCTGTATCTGACCCTGACGACTACGGGTTCAGGCACTTCTCAAACATGTGAGATCACCGATCAATATGGCAATATATCCTATTTCAATACTTCCGGCAATTTGGTTAAAATCGAGAATAATCAACAGACCAAGAGCAGCATTACAATTGCCTATACTTCTAATTCTGCTGGAGAAGCACGCATTAACACCATTACAGATGGCGCTGGACGGGTGTATAGCTTCACGTATACCAACGATTTGCTTACCGACATTAGCTATAAAGGCAGCGGCACCTCTGTAATTACAAATATAACCTTCGGCTATTCTGGTTCCAAACTGATCCGCATCACGGATAAGGATGAAAAATACGTCACTTATACATACGATGATAACAATCTTCTCCTTACTGCTCAGGATGTGGATGGTTACAAATTGCAATATACCTACAACATTGTCAGCACCACAACGACATATCAACCGAGCCGTGTGGCGACCATTACAGAATATGATGTGAGGAACATTGAAGATCCTGATGATGACAAGTTGGGCGGTCAAATCAGCATCGAGTATGCCAATAATCAGACCACCTTCACAGATCATAATGGTAACATTCAGATTGTACAGTTTAATAACTGGGGCAACCCTGTTGCTGTTATGGATGGCGAAGGCCGAGCCCAGTTTGCCACTTACAAGAAACCAGAAACCCAAACAGAAAAAGGCAACCAACTGAAGCTGTCCTCCAAACTGCAGAACACCGTTGGCAATATGATGGTGGATAACAGCTTCGAACTTGCCTGGCTTTGGTCCGCAACTTCCGATGATATCAACCAGGAAATTTCTACGGAAGAAGCCTACTATGGAAGCAAATCGCTGAAAATGACCCGCTCTGTCGCAGGTGCCGCTGCCGGTGTTTACGAACTTTCCTTTGCCGCCTTGCCGGGAGAAAGCTATACCTTCTCCGCTTATGTAAAAACCAGCGAGGGCGCAGAAGCCTATCTGCAGATTGTTGATAATGTGCAGGTTACGGTCACCTCGGAAACCCTGCCTGGCAACAGCGATTGGACCCGGCTGGAGGTAACCTACACCAACAAAACCTCCGTAAACCGCACGATGCGCGTCCGCCTGATGACCGAAACAGCAGGCACGGTCTATATGGACTGCGTGCAGCTGGAAAAAGCGCCCACCGCCAGCCGGTACAATCTGATCGATAACGGCGATTTCGGAGCGTTGATCAACTGGACTGCCAGTGCAGGCGCTGGAACCAATATCCAGCGTGTCATCAAGCCGGAACCCGAGGAGGGCAAAACAATCCTGGAATTGGATCAATTGGATAACTATGCCTATCAGTTTATCGGTAATCCCCAGGGTCAGCTCTATCTGAAGCAGGATGTCCTTGTCAGCGGCAACGCCAATGACACCTTCGTGCTGGCGGGCTGGGCCAAGGGCGATTCCGTACCTTTGAAGGATGACCGTAAATTCTGCCTGCGGGGTGTGTTTACCTATACGGACGGAACCACATCGGAAAAAGAATTTGAGTTTAGCTTCAACCCGGATGCAGACAGCAGCGTCAACTGGCAGTACGCAGCAGGCATGATGCGCGCCAAAAAGGCTTACACCAAGATCACAGTCTATGTGGTATACGATTACAATGCCAATACAGTCCTCTTCGACGGCATCCAGCTGTACAAGGAAGAATTCGGCACCGAATTGACCTATAACGAGTATGGTGATGTAACAGATGTAGAGGACATCCAGGGTCAGAAGACCGAGTATACCTATGATCCGGAAACCAATGATCTGACGAAGATTACCCTTCCGGACGGCACGGAAACCACCTATACCTATGATGCTTACCACAATGTGCTGACCTCTACCAGTTACACCGGTGTCGTCACTACCTATACCTACGATACCTGGGGCAACAATCTGACCGTATCTGTGGGCAGTGGCAGCAGCAAGATCACCTCTTCTGCCGCTTATTCCGCCGACGGCAACCGCCTGGTTTCCGCGACGGATACCGCCGGAAAGGTGACCCAGTACAGCTACCACCAGGACACCAATGTGCTGGAGTGGGTGCAGTACCCGGAGGATACGGCGGCCACCCGGACAGCATATACTTATGACGAAATGTACCGGCTGACCAATACCCAGGTGACCACGGATCAGAACAGTACCCTCACTGCCAGCTATAGCTATGATGAGGAAAATGGTCTGCTGACGGGACTGACTACGGCCTCCACCACCTATTCCTTTACCTATGGCGACTTTAGTCTGCGCTCCCGAGTATCGATTGGCAGCCGAACACTGGCACGGTACACCTACAGCGAACGAAACAACTTCCTGGAAAGACTTGACTATGGCAATGGTGATCGTGTAAAATATGAATATGACAAACAGGGCCGGGTGACCAGCCAGACCTACGAGGACGGCGACACGGTCACCTACCGTTATGACAATAACGGTGCCCTGGCTTCCGTTACCGACTCTGCCACCGGCAGAACCACCACCTATTACTATGACTTCACCAACCGTCTGATGAAGTATGTGGAAAGCGGCGATGTGGATCATTCTGTCCGGTATACCTACGATGACCAGAACAAGCTGACCGATCTGGTGGAAGTCATCAACGGCGTCACCCAAACGACTCACTACACCTATGATGACGACCAGCGGATCAGTAGCATCCAGAACGGCGACAAGGTCATTTCCTATACCTATGATGAATATGGCCGGGTAAGCCAAAAAACCGACGGCATATTCACCTATGCCTACACCTACAAGAGCACAGATACCGGCGCACCTTCGAATCAGATCGATACCGTTACGGTGGTGCTTAACGGCTCTGTTTGTGCCGAATTCCAGTATACTTACGACGACAACGGTAATATTCTGTCCGTCCAGGAAGCAAGTCTGACCAGCACCTATGTTTATGACTCTGCCGGTCAGTTGATTCGGGAGAACAACCCCCGGGCTAACAAAACCTGGGTCTGGACTTATGACAATGCGGGCAATATTCTCAGCCGCAAGGAGTACAACTATACCCCCGGAACGCTGGGCACACCCCTGGATACCATTGTGTACACTTATGGCGATGCAGCTTGGGGCGACCTGCTGACGGCGTATGACGGCGTATCCATTACCTACGATCGGATGGGTAATCCCCTCAACGATGGTACATGGACCTATACTTGGGAGCATGGCCGCCAGCTGGCATCTATGAGCAATGGCACCACCACCTGGACCAACACCTATGATTCCAACGGTATGCGCACCAGCCGGAGCAACGGCACGGATACCTATTCCTATGTGTACAACGGCTCCAAGCTGATGCAGATGACGAAGGGTGCCTACACCCTCAACTTCACCTACGATGGTAACGGCAATCCCTCCACGGTAACGCTGAACGGCGCAACCTACTATTACATCACCAATCTGCAGGGCGATGTAGTTGAAATCCGCAGCGATTCCGGCAGTTTGGTTTGCTACTATGCTTACGATGCCTGGGGAAACATCGTTTCCACCACGAATTCCAGTACCCATGCAATCGTTCAGCTGAATCCTCTGCTGTATCGTGGCTATGTTTATGACAATGATACTGGACTCTATTACCTGCAGTCCCGTTATTACAACCCCGCAATCGGTCGTTTCATCAACGCCGACGCCCTCGTTTCCACCGGCCAGGGCCAATTGGGCTATAATATGTTTGCTTACTGCAACAACAACCCTATCTCTTTTGCTGACCCTGGTGGAAACAGTTGTCGTCTAGTGGGAGCAGGTATTCAGTTTGAGATTGATGTAGGCGGTGCAGTGTTTGGAATCGAGATCATTGTTTATTGGGATGTTGCTGAGTGCTTTAATGGTGGATTAACAGTCGCTGTTTATGCATACGGTGGAGTATCTATGCCAGTGAATGATCCTCTTTTAGCATCAATTATAGCAACCGTGACAGATAACTCCACATTACTAACAAATGGCACCGAAGAGGGCGTCTTAGCCGTGGCTGCAATGATTGGAGAAGGCTTTTCAATAAATGTTTCAGGTGTAATGGTATTTGGATATGACAACTTCACTGCAACTGAATCATATACAGAGTCTTTTACTTCGGTTGGTGGAGGAATAGGTAGGATTAAAGGCTCGTATGCCTATGCAGATAGTTGTTTTGCTGTTTCTGTTGGATACGATATTGCCGGCATCTCTAGCCCTAGTGTTGGCATTAATCCTAGTGTATCAAAAACATATTACTGGCAGGTTTGCGAATTTACGATTGGCGGCAGATCTCCGACAAAAAGATCATCTGCGTATGGCAGGAATAGAAGGCGTGGGGGAGGAAATGGTGCACTATGTTGCGTAATTTGCCTTGCATAAGAATCGCTGTTATCGCAATTTGTGTGATAGCTGTAATTTGCATGTGGATTTTCCAGCCAAACAATGATACGAAAGGGCTGCCAGATGCAATCTGGGGTAACCCCATAAAATTTGAGGACGATTCTGTAATGCCACATTCTGCTATTGAGCAGGTTGTTTCGGACGGTCAGCGGGTGTATGTCCTGTATACCAGTACCAAGGGCGTTGTCCAGGTATATGATCACACTGGGGCGTATTTGTATTCATGGCGTTTGTACGCCCATCAAAACGGCGCATTTGGCATGGCTGTGTATGAAGACACGCTATACATCCGGGATTATCATGCAGACATTTATGTGTTTCGGGATGGTGAATTTGTTGAGTTCTTAACAAATTCAGCCGCAGACACAATTACGAATACAATTCCGCATGTGGAGTTTGAATCGAATACAGAAGGGTACAAAATAAAAAGTGGATCGATTTGGCGCATTGATGGCGAAACTCAAATCTGCCTCATTAATAGGCCAGCGCAGACAGGAATCTATCAGAATAATATCAATTACCTAATTACCATTTTGCTATTTGGGGCGGTTGCAATGATATACTGGCGGAAAACAATCCATAGAGCCTAGCAAAGCATGAAATGTAAGAGGCCAAGGGGATAGTTCTGCTGTCCCCCTGGCTTGTTGGCCAACGCTTGTGACCCTACAGTTAGCCGATCCAGTAGACGCTTGATAGCCATATTTACAACCGATATATCCGCAATTATTCCTTAGTAATAACTTCACAAAACGCCCCTGGTTTCGAGAGAAACCAGGGGCAACAGGGCAAAAATTGACCCAATAGCGATATCTGCGCCCAAGATACTGGACTCTATTACCTGCAGTCTCGTTATTACGATCCCCAGATTGGCAGATTCATCAATGCAGATATCTATACCTCCACCGGCCAGGGCGTCCTTGGGAACAACATGTTTGCCTACTGTCGGAATAATCCTGTCTGCAGAAAGGATGCATCCGGTACCCAGGATTTATCAATCTTTTTGGATGATGGTAGCGATGGTGATGTCGACTGCTCACCTATTGATCCTGACGATGTATATCAGGGAGGCTGTTGGGGTTCATTTAGACGAGCATTACAAGATGCCGCAGATGGTTTAAACATGGCAATGGGTCAGCGAAACATGTCCCATACTGAACGGCACCATGTATTCTCAGACAAAAACAAAACTTACTCGCCTCAATATAAAGAAGTCGCTGATAGATATAATTACAAGTTAAGCCAAGAAGAAAACATGGTATCGCTACCTGGGCACAAAGGCAGACACACGAAGGCTTATCATAATCTGATGCTTTGGAGTATTTATCTACTTGATTGCATTGCATGTGGCGATCAAGAGATATTTATGGAAGGAATCAAGGTTATTGGTCAGTTTGTCGAAGATAATCCGTGGCTTCCGTATGCCAAATACAAGTAAGGAGACTGGTATGAAAAATCACAAAATGGGTTTGGCAGAGTTAGATCAGCTCATACAGGATGGGCGCGATGCAATGCGGTACGCCTGGGATCATTATGAAGAACTGGTCGCACGCGAAGCGGTGTACACATTGTACGGCCCGAGTGATTATGGCATTGGTGCTGGCATACCAGGAAAATTCATACCGGAACGATCACGCAAATTATTAAAGAAAACTCGCAGAAAAAACTATATCATTTACAAGTTAGATAGCGAATATAAACTGCTGCGTACAACTACTATGCGGGATTATACAACGGCTGCATATGTATATCACTGTTTTGAAATAAACGGAATACAGTATGCTTGCGCATTCCACACCGATAAAAAGGAGATTTATTTTAATGAAGTTCTCGCCGTCGGTTGCGAGAATGGGCGACCGTCGTATATGGGGCATCTTCGTGAACGCTCATTACTTGTACAATTTTTTGAGTATCCAGCCGAAGATAAAGCATTTGTGACGACTTATTCCTATGCACCAGTTAGCAAATTTTCGGCGCATGGATATCCTGTGGACCATAATGCGCCAATTGGTGCATTGAACTCTCCGGTTGAAATTGGATACTGGGAGGAGAACATTACCGATATCGATTTTTCTCGTTTTTTTACTTAAGGCAGTATAAGCTAGAGACCAGTTTTTGGACCAAACACAGAATTGCCACATGACATTCGAAACACAACCCAACAGCGGAGATAGCAATTTTGCTATCCCCGTGGGGGGCAAAAATGGCGTTTTAGCTAGTATCCCGGCTGAGATGCCTGCGACTATTCTCCAGTAATAACTTCACAAAACGCCCCTGGTTTTTGGTTTCGAAAACCAGGGGCAACAGGGCAAAAATGGCATTGTAGCTAATATCCTGTCTGAGATACCGGTCTGTATTACTTGCAGAGCAGATATTATAACCCTGAGATCGGTAGATTCATCAGCGCAGACAACTATCCTTCCACTGGTCAGGGCTTGACCGGCAATAACATGTTCGCCTATTGCGGCAACAATCCTGTTAG
>JAZUBW010000071.1:0-2460 GCA_045638785.1 Faecousia sp. | reverse complement strand
TGGGGTCTGCCCATCCCTGTGTTCTACTGCCAGGACTGCGGCAAGCCCGTTTCCACCCCCGAATCCATCGCCAAGATTTCTGCCCTGTTCGACGAGCACGGCTCCAACATCTGGTTTGAAAAGGAAACCGCTGAGCTGATTCCCGAAGGCTTCACCTGCCCCCACTGCGGCGGTAAGACCTTTGAGAAGGAAACCGACACTCTGGACTGCTGGTTCGACTCCGGCTCCACCCACTACTCCAGCCTGATGCACCGCACCCCCGAGCTGTGGCCTGCAGATGTTTACCTGGAGGGTGCTGACCAGTACCGTGGTTGGTTCCAGTCCTCCCTGCTGACGAGCGTCGGCGCTTTGGACCAGGGTGCTCCCTTCCGCCAGGTACTGACCCACGGTTGGGTCGTGGACGGCCAGGGCCGCGCCATGCACAAGTCCCTGGGCAACGGTGTTGATCCCGCTGACCTGATCAAGGATTTCGGTGCTGACATCGTCCGTCTGTGGGCTGCTTCCTCCGACTATCACGCCGACGTGCGCTGCTCCAAGGAGATCTTCAAGCAGATCGCCCAGAACTACCTGAAGTTCCGCAACACCGCTCGTTACTGCCTGGCCAACCTGAACGATTTTGATCCCAACAAGGATATGGTCGCACCTGAAAACATGGAAGAGCTGGACAAGTGGGCACTGACCAAGCTGGATAAGTTGGTGAAGTTCTGCCAGAAGGCCTACAACGGCTACGAATTCCACATGGTCACCCACGCCATCAACGATTTCTGTGTTGTGGAGCTCAGTAGCTTCTACCTGGATATCCTGAAGGACCGCCTGTACTGTGAAGATGCTACCGGTAACCGCCGCCGCTCCGCTCAGACCGCTCTGTGGCTGATCGTGGATGCCATGGCCAAGGTCTTCTCCCCCATTCTGGCCTTCACCTGCGATGAAGTTTGGCAGGCTATGCCCCACCTGGAAAGCGACGATGCTCGCAACATTCTGCTGAACCAGATGCCCGAAAACTTTGATGCCTACAAGCTGGACGATGCAACCATGGAAAAGTGGGCCATCGTCATGAAGCTGCGCCAGGATGTCAACGGCGTGCTGGAGCGTGCCCGTAAGGACGGCCGTATCGGCAAGGCCCTGGAGGCCCATGTCACTGTCTTTGGCGATGAAACCATCAAGAACGCCACCAATGATCTGAACATGGCTGAGATCTGCATTGTTTCCTCCTGCGTCTGGGCTGAAGCAGAGGAAGGTGCCGAGGTCGGCACCGGTGTGAACCTGCCGGGTCTGACCATCGGCGTCAGCGAAGCCAAGGGTGCCAAGTGCCCCCGCTGCTGGATGCATACCGAGACCAACCACGCCGAAGGCCTGTGCAAGCGCTGCGAAGCAGTGGTTGCCAAGCTGGAAGTCGAGTTCTGATAACAAACAGGAGGCCAGCCCAACCGGGCTGGCCTTTTTGTATGTCCTATCGGAAATTATGCTGTCAAAGCCTTTCCCACCATGGGAAACCTTTTGCGCCACAAAGCGGCGATATATACTGAAATTCACATCTTGCGGATGATGGCAATTCACAAAAGCAGCGTTTTATTTTTGGGCGATTTTACGAAAGAAAATGGTTGCGAAATGGCACAATTAGGTTTATAATGTTAAGTGGAATATTATTAAAAATAAGGAGTGTAAACCATGTCTCAGAAAATGATGGATGCTCTTATCAAGCCCCACGCCGGTGAAGGCGTCGCCCTGGCTCAGGTCCCCGTGCCCGAAGTCGGCCCCGGCGAAGTTCTCATTAAGATCCACAAGACCGCCATCTGCGGCTCCGACGTCCATATCTACGATTGGAACGATTGGGCTGCCCAGCACGTCAAGCCCGGCATGACCATCGGTCACGAATACGTGGGCGAAATCGCCCAGCTGGGTGAAGGTGTCACCGGCTTCCACGTTGGCCAGCGTGTCAGCGGCGAAGGCCACATCACCTGCGGCCACTGCCGCAACTGCCACAACGGCGACATCCAGTGGTGCAAGGACACCTTCGGTGTCGGCGTTGACCGCAACGGTGCTTTCGCAGAGTACCTGTGCATCCCCGCAACCAATGTCATCGCCATCGACGAGAACCTGGACGAAGATGTCGTCGCTTTCTTCGACGCCTTCGGCAACGCCACCCACACCGCTCTGATGTGGAACCTGGTGGGTGAGGACGTTCTGATCACCGGCGCCGGCCCCATCGGCATCATGGCTGCCGGCATCTGCAAGTACGCCGGTGCCCGTCGTGTTGTCATCACCGACCTGAACGACTACCGCCTGGATCTGGCCCGCAAGATGGGCGTTGACGCCGCTGTCAACACCGGCAAGGAAGATCTGAACGAAGTTATGAAGCAGCTGAACATCGTCGAAGGCTTCGACGTGGGTCTGGAAATGTCCGGCAACGGCCACGCTTTCAACCAGATGCTGAGCGTCATGCGTACCGGCGGCAAGATC
>JAZUBW010000070.1:0-16713 GCA_045638785.1 Faecousia sp. | reverse complement strand
TTGCCAAAGCAACACAGATGCGGTAAATTGTTGTTTAGCAAAGCTCTGTAGGGAACGCTGTCCTCAGCGTTCCGACCGCGAAGCGGCACAATTTTGTACCGCAGCATCGCAGAAAGATGCAGAAAATTCGCCCATCGAGGTCGAATTTTCTGACGGAACGCTGAGGACAGCGTTCCCTACGGGTGCAAACATAAACAACAATTTATCTTACCAACAACAATGGGAGGTTATCCTATGATCTATTATGTTTCCGGGCCGGTGACGGTTTTGGAGCCAGGTCTTGCCGTCATCGATTGCGGCGGCGTGGGTTACGGCTGCCGTGTGACCGCCTATACTGCCGGCCAGCTGAAACTGAACCAGCCTGCCCGGCTTTACATCACGGAATCTATCCGGGAGGACGCATTTGACCTCTACGGCTTTATTTCCAAGGAAGAGCAGCGATGCTATGAACTGCTGACTTCCGTCAATGGCGTCGGCCCCAAGGCTGCCATGTCCATTCTTTCCGCCGGCCCCCAGAACTTCACTCTGGCCGTCATGACCGGTGACGAAAAGCTGCTGACCGCTGCCCAGGGTATCGGCAAAAAGATTGCCCAGCGTATCATCCTGGAACTGAAGGACAAGATGGGTGGCAGCGATATGGAGATCGATTTCTCTGGCGGCCCTGCGATTTCTACACCTACACCGGCCAGCGGCAGCAAGATGATGGCCCATGCCGCCTTGCAGGAACTGGGTTATTCTCCTGTTGAGATCCGTAACGCGCTGAAGGATGTGGATCCAAACGCCTCTACGGAAGACATGGTGCGCCATGCCTTGAGGGCCATGGTGATGAAGGGATGATCGTATGCGATCCGCTTGGAAATGGTTGTTTGGGATTTCCATTGCTGTGCTGGTGCTGCTGGTTCTACTTACCTTTGGCATTTGGGTGATGCTCAATATCGGAGGCGCGATCCTGCTGACCCTCATGGGAAACCAGGAGATCAGCGCGATACCCATGGCTGACTTCTTATCCAACTTTGTTGGCTCGCCCATGTTTTACATCTATTTGGCAGACCTGGTAGTCCTGCTGACTTCGGCGGTGGCCCTGGTCATCACCCGGAAAAAATGATTTTTCATCAGGAGCTGCAAATGAGGAAAACTGTCTTGAAATGGAAAACACGCAATCGGGTGATTATCTCACTCGCCTATGCCCATCGCTATCTCTATCCGATATTGGTGGTATTGATTCCCTTGTTGATCGGCAGAGCAAATCTGTTTCTGCTTATGGGGATATGTGTGTCTGCATTTGCGGCATATTCTTTTCTCGGTTACAAGTTGCGCTGGAAACACATTTATTGTTCTTATCAAATTGCATACCGCAAAGAAGTGACCCCTGATCATATCCGCTGGGGAATGATCAAGAAAAGCGATGCCTATGGTGTGCCGATCATTTTTGGTGTTATGGGTGTAGCCTGTGTGGTGTGCCATTTTTTGTTTGTTTGAGAACATGTAGGGGCCGATGCCCACATCGGCCCGTAAAAAACAGCAGACCCCATAGGGGCGATGTGGGCATCGCCCCCTACAGGAGGTTTTTGATACATGAGTTTAGAATTCAATCAGGAATTTAATACGTCGCCCATCATTTCGCCCACCTTCGTGCCCATGGATGCCGGCGAAGTGGGCCTGCGGCCCAAACTGCTTTCCGACTACACCGGCCAGGAGAAGGCCAAGGGCAATCTGTCCGTCTACATCGAGGCAGCCCGCCGCAGAAATGAGCCTTTGGATCACACCCTGCTCTACGGCCCTCCCGGTTTGGGTAAGACCACGCTGGCCAATGTCATCGCCAACGAGATGGGTGCCGGCATCCGCATTACCTCCGGCCCGGCCATCGAAAAGCCAGGCGACCTGGCGGCCCTGCTGACCAACTTAAACCCCGGCGATATTCTCTTTATCGACGAAATTCACCGCCTGAACCGGGTAGTCGAGGAAATTCTGTACCCGGCTATGGAGGATTTTGCCATCGACATCATCGTGGGCAAGGGCCCTTCCGCCAATTCCATCCGCCTGGATCTGCCGAAATTCACCCTGGTGGGCGCTACCACCCGGGCAGGCCAGCTGTCGGCGCCGCTCCGTGACCGCTTTGGCGTTTCCTTGCGGCTGGAGCTGTACACCCCAGAGGAACTGTCCCGCATCGTTACCCGATCCGCTACCATTTTGGGTATGCCCATTGAGCCGGAGGGTGCCATGGAGATCGCCAAGCGTAGCCGTGGTACACCCCGTATCGCCAACCGGTTCTTGCGCCGTGTCCGTGACTTCGCCCAGGTGATGGGTGACGGAACCATCACGAAGGAAGCCGCCGACCTGGCACTCAGTCGCCTGGAGGTGGATAAGCTGGGCCTGGATATGATCGACCGCCGGATGCTGACGGCCATCATCCGCAACTACGGAGGCGGCCCGGTGGGTCTGGAGACCTTGGCAGCCACCATCGGCGAGGAGGCCATCACTCTGGAGGACGTTTACGAGCCGTATTTGATGCAGCTTGGATTCCTGACCCGCACCCCCAGAGGCCGCTGCGTGACGCAGCTTGCTTATGATCATTTGCATATTCCGTATAATGGTCAGGCGCAATTTGATATTTGATGCCGAAACAAGGGAAATACGGGAAAAAAATTTAATAAATTGTGAATAAAGCATTGACAAATACCAGTAAAATGTTATAATGCTCCTTGTGGGATGTCCACAAAAAATTCACAGACTCCGCGTTCCAACGAGAATTTTCCGGTGGCATTCACGGGTCAAAAAACCGAAAAGAGGTAAAAACAATGTACGAAGATAAGAATTTGGTTTGCAAAGAGTGCGGCAATGAGTTCGTGTTCACCGCTGGCGAACAGGCTTTCTACGCTGAGCGTGGCTTCCAGAACGAGCCCCAGCGCTGCAAGTCCTGCCGCGATGCTCGCAAGAATGCTACTCGCGCTCCCCGTGAGTTCTTCACCGCTACCTGCGCCCGTTGCGGTGGCGAGGCTAAGGTTCCCTTCGAGCCCAAGTCCGACCGTCCCGTGTTCTGCAGCGAGTGCTTCGCTCAGATGCGCAACGAGGGCTAATTAACAGCCAGTAAAAAGAGGTGCCGCCAGGCATCTCTTTTTGCATTTATTTGGGTTTGCAATCAGCAAGAAATCATTTGATTTGAGGAATAAAAAATGAAAAAAGTGATTCTGGTCCTGCTCCTGGTGTTGGCGATTTTGGTCGTCGTTGCCTGCCGGGCTGACAATCAAAAACACCAGCAGGCGACCCAGCCTCCGACGACAGTTCCGACCACGGTGACAACGGCACCCACGACTCCCACAGTGCCCACCCAGCCTGCCATTGCTGACGGCTGGCACCTGGAAAACGGACAGCGTTATTACTACTTGAATGGGCAGCCGTTGACCGGCTGGCAGAATATTGAGGGCATGGACCGGTATTTCCTGGCCGATGGCGCCCTGGCCGGCGGCTGGGTAGAGCTGGAGGGCAAGAAGTGCTACTTTGACACCGAAGGCGTTTTGGTTACCGGCTGGCTGGAACTGGAAAACAAGCGCTACTATCTGGCCGAAGACGGCGCTATGCTCACCGGTTGGCTGGAACTGGATCAAACAACCTACTACTTCAAGGAAGACGGCACCATGGCAAGGGGCTGCGTGAACATCGGCGGCGTAAACCGTTACTTTACTTCCACCGGCGCCTACACCGTACTGGTCAATCCCTGGAATTATGTGCCCGATGATTATGAGCCGGATCTGGTGGACCTGGACAAGTTTGCCAATTATGACAATATGAGGATCAGCCGGCTGTGTTATGACGATCTGATGGCCATGCTCAGTGACTGCAAGAGCCAGGTGAACAAAGCGGTGGTGGTGTCTTCTTACCGCACCCATGAAGCCCAGACCCGGAACTATAAGCGCCAGGTGGAAAAGTGGCTGAGCTGGGGTTATAGCCAGGAGGAGGCAGAACGCCGTGCAGCCCAGGTTGTGGCCGTTCCCGGCACCAGCGAGCACCAGCTTGGTCTTGCAGTGGACATCGTGGATGTCAATTGGCCCTACCTGGAAAATGAGCAGGCGGATATGCCGGCCCAGAAATGGCTCATGGAGCATTGCTGGGAGTATGGCTTCGTGCTGCGCTATCCCAAGGGAACCACCGATGTGACCGGCATCATCTACGAGCCCTGGCATTACCGCTATGTGGGTAAGGAACTGGCCAAGGAACTGACGGATCTGGGTATGACTCTGGAAGAGTACATGGAGGCCCTGACAAACGGCCAGTTGTAATGGCCCAGGCCTTCTTTGACACAAGCAAAAACCTGCCATCTACTGTGATGGCAGGTTTCATTTTTTTTGCTTTGCATGGGGAAAAGCTACAAGACCCGAGTTGCTTTTTTAGGAATCTGTGATAAAATAGCATTGAATCCCATTGTCCATACCGCAAAGGAGGCGACTATGACGAAAAAATATGCTGGTTTGGTGGCGCTGTGTCTGGTGGTCTGCCTGTTGATGACCGGTTGCGCCGGTCTGAATTTTCTGGGCTATTTTCAGCATCTGGCCAATCTGCTTGGTGGTGGCAGCCTGATGCCCTTCGAGCAGATGGAATATACCCGCCCCAATATGACGAATTTCCAAACCGTGACGGAACGGTGTTGCACCGAGGCGGCAAAGGAAACAGACCTGGAAAAAATGGTCCAGCTGATCTATGATTTTTACGGCGTTTTCGATGATTTTTATACCAATTACGGCTTGGCCATGATCCATTACAGCAAGGATCAGACCAATGAATATTGGCAGAAGGAGTACAACTTCTGCACGGAACATACACCCCAGGCCGATGCGGCCCTGGACCGGTTTTACCGGGTGCTGGCCGCCTCCTCCCTGCGCAGGCAGCTGGAAGGGGAAAACTACTTCGGCCCCGGCTTTTTTGACCGCTACCGGGGTGAAAGCATCTATGATGACGTTTTCACGCAACTGCTGAACCGGGAAGCCCAGCTGGAAAATCAGTATTACGACCTGATGGCCCAGGCTGGTGAAGATTATGCCTACACGGAGCAGTTTTACGATGCCTACGGCGCGCAAATGGCAGAAATTTATGTGTCGCTGATTGAAAATCGCCAGGCCCAGGCCAAGCACGCCGGCTACGACAGCTACCCGGAATTTGCCTATGATTTCTACTATGTCCGGGATTACAGCCTGGAGCAGACGACCTCTTATTTGGCCGATATTCGGGCGGAACTGTCGCCCTTGTATCGCACTGTGCTGCAGGATCTGGATGTGAAGCTCTACCGCTGCGAGGAGGCCCAGACCCTGGCCTATGTCAAGAACATGGCCCAAACCATGGGCGGCCAAATCGCCGATGCCTTTATGGATATGGAAAAGGCAGCCCTGTTTGACATTACCTTCAGCGAAAACAAGCTCAATTCTTCCTACGAGATCTACCTGCGCAACTACCGCACGCCCTATGTGTTCCTCAATCCCAACGGCACCGACTATGACAAGCTGACCTTTGCCCACGAATTCGGCCATTTCTGCAACGATTATCTGAGCATGGGCAGCGGTGTCAGCGTGGATGTGTCGGAAATTTTCTCCCAGGGCATGGAATATCTGAGCCTGCGCTACGGCAATACCGACGAGAATTTGGCCAAGCTGAAAATGGTGGACAGCCTCTGTATTTTTGTGGAGCAGGCGGCCTACGCCAGCTTTGAGCAGCAGGTTTACAGCCTTACCGGTGAGGACTTGACGGTTGAAAATGTGGAAGCGTTGTACGACAGTGTCTGCACAGGCTTCGGCCTGGAGGGCGGCTGGCGGTATGTGATGATCCCCCATTTCTTCACAGAGCCCATGTATGTCATCAGCTATGTGGTCAGTAACGATGCTGCCCTGCAGCTGTACCAGATGGAAACGGTAAAGCCGGGTTCCGGCCTTGCCTGCATGGTGGAGAATATGACCACGATGGAGCCCTACTTCCTGGCCTTTATGAAAGAGGCCGGTCTGAAGAGTCCCTTTGAAGCCGGCCGGATCCTGGAGGTCAAGGAAACCCTGGAAACCATTTTGACGAAATAAACTGAAAATGGAAACAAAAAAGCTGCCCTGGTGGGCAGCTTTTTTATCGGATTTTTTTGCCGTCCAGGACGGCTTCCACCAATTTGTCGCCGTCGTAGCGCAGCGTCAGCAGGAAGAAGGGAGCATCCTGCCACAGCAGGTCCAGGAAGATCTTGTCGCCTTCCCATTTGGGCAGCCCGTCCAGAAAATCACGGCTGACCCATTGCAGATCACCTTCGTCGCAGGTTTTCAGTTCCCCTTCAAAGCCGTCGGCCGTGAACAGGTACATAAATTCACCTTCCCAGGGCCCATTGGTCAGAAAGGTCACTACGCCCCGGCATTTCCAGTCGGTGAGCCGCAGGCCGGTCTCTTCGTAGGCCTCCCGCAACAGACATTCGTCGGGGCTCTCGTCCCCTTCGAATTTGCCGCCGATGCCGATCCACTTGTCCTTGTTCAGATCGTTTTCTTTCTTGACCCGGTGCAGCATCAGCACATCGTTTCCCCGGGTGATGTAGCACAGTGTGGTATTGATCATGACTCTACCTTTCTTATCAGGGAAATGGCGTGATGGACATTCTGGATTTCCACAGCACCATCCGCATCCTCCCGTTCTCCGTCCAGGGTCCAGCTCAGCAGCTGGCTGGAATCTGCCCGCACATGGGAAGCGGAGCGGAAGGTGATGACTTTGCAGTTGTATTTGTGGCTCTGCAGGGCCTGGATGCATTCGGAAAGCTCAAAAAGATCCCGGGGCTTGCGTACCAGCAGCAGCTCGAACTTGCCGTCCTGCATATCCACCAGCTTGGGATCCAGGGTAAGAATGCCGCCGACGCTGGTGGAATTGCTGACAGCACCGAAAAGGAAATCATCTTCGATCACTTCGTCATCCAGTTCCAGCCGCATATGGGTGGTCCGCAGCTGGGAAAGCTCCTGGATGCCGCTGAGCACATAGGCTGTGTGGCCCAAGGCGTTTTTCACGCTCTGGGGCGTGGCATAGCTTGCCTTGCTGAAGACGCCAAAGGAGGCCACATAGCTGAAATACCGGTGGCCGAATTTGCCCACGTCATAGCGATAGGGCTCACCCTCCACAATGGCCTTGGCAGCCTGCATAATATCGGCGGGAATCTTCAGACTGGCAGCGAAATCGTTGGTGGAGCCGGCGGGAATGTAGCCGATGGGCACCTGGCTGCCGCTGTGGAGGATGCCGTTGATGGTTTCGTTCAACGTGCCGTCGCCGCCGCAGCAGACTACAAGATCCACGTCCTTCGCCCACTGTCGCACTACGTCCATGCCCTCACCGGGACCGGCGGTCATATGGGTAATAACGATATAGCCGGCCTGGCTGAAGAGGGTCATAATGTCGGCCAAAAATTTATTGGCTTTGCGCGTGCCGGCAAAGGGATTCATAATAAAAAGCATTTTCTTCAAAGAAATCGCCTCGAATGTTTTGATTTTACTTATTATACCACCAAAGCGGCGGAATGCAAGGGGAAGGAGGGAAAAGTTTACAGAGTTGTAACACTTTTTGAAAATCATAAATTGGGATTTATCGCACACCTTACGGTGTGCCGTAGGGAACGCTGTCCTCAGCGTTCCGAAACGATTTAGGGGGTTCGATGCCCCCTAAATCGTTCATAACACCCCAAATACGATGCAAAATGTTGCGCTTCGCGCTCGGAACGCTGAGGACAGCGTTCCCTACGGGCGTATGCAAATCGGAGCGATAAACGAAAATTTCTATTTTTGGTTAAAATACATTGACATTATTAGAATTTGCGCTATAGTTAATAATGTCTAAATATGACGAAAACGCTATAGAAACGGGGGAGGATAATGTCTAAGGAACTCATCAGACTCCGGGACCTTACCATGGAGTTCGACGGGGAGCGTATTCTTGACGGAATCAATCTCTATATTAACGATCACGAATTTCTCACGCTGCTGGGACCCTCCGGCTGCGGCAAGACCACCACTCTGCGGATCATCGGCGGCTTTTTGACGCCCACCTCCGGTGAAGTGATCTTTGACGGCCAGCGGATCAACGAACTGCCCGCTTACCAGCGGCAGATCAACACGGTCTTCCAGCGATACGCCTTGTTCCCGCACCTGAACGTATTTGACAATGTGGCCTTCGGCCTCCAGCTGAAGAAAATGCCCAAGGATGAAATCCACAGCCGTGTCACCGACATGCTGGCTACCGTTGGCCTGAAGGGCTACGAACACCGGAAGATCCACAATCTGTCCGGCGGCCAGCAGCAGCGCGTTGCCATCGCCAGAGCCCTGGTCAACGAGCCCAAGGTGCTGCTGCTGGACGAGCCTTTGGGTGCTCTTGACCTGCGCCTGAGAAAGGATATGCAGAACGAGCTCAAGCGCATCCAGCAGGCCACCGGCATCACCTTCGTCTACGTCACCCACGATCAGGAGGAGGCACTTTCCATGTCCAACACCATTGTGGTTATGGACAAGGGCCGTATCCAGCAGATCGGCAAGCCTGAGGATATTTATAACGAGCCGAAGAACGCCTTCGTGGCCGACTTCATCGGCGAAAGTAACATTTTGGACGGCATCATGCTGGCCGACTACAAGGTCAAGTTCTTTGGCCGTACCTTCAAGTGCCTGGATGCAGGCTTTGAGCCCAACGAACCGGTGGATGTGGTCATCCGTCCCGAGGACATCGACTTTGTTCCTCCGGAAGAGGGCCATCTGATCGGCACGGTCACCAGCGTGACCTTCAAGGGCCTCAACTACGACATCATCGTGGACTTTAAGGGCTTCAAATGGCTGATCCAGACCACAGATCATCAGCCGGAAGGCGCCACCGTTGGCATTCGCCTGAACCCCGAGGATATTCACATCATGAAGAAGAGTGAATATTCCGGCATGTTCGGTGACTACAGCTCCTATTCTGCCGAATACGATGAGCTGGCGGAGGATGTGGCCGATGAAGAAGAATAATTCGATCCTTCTGAGCACGCCCTACATCATCTGGATGCTGGTCTTTACCCTCATCCCCCTGGGCGTGGTGGGCTACTATGCCCTGACCGACCCCGAAACCGGTGCCTTTACCTGGGGCAACATCGCGGAATTGGGTACGTATCTGCCGGTCTTCGGCGAGTCCATTCTCTACTCCCTGGTGTCGGCAGTCATCTGCCTGCTGGTGGGTTATCCTGTGGCCTATTATATTGCCCATCGGGGCCCCTTTATGCAGAAGATGCTGTATATGCTGGTGATGCTTCCTATGTGCATGAGCTTTTTGCTCCGCACCCTGGCCTGGGTGGCCCTGCTGCAGGATACTGGCATCATCAACAACCTGCTGGAAAGCCTGGGCCTTGCCCGAGTCAAGCTGATCCGCACCCCCGGCGCTGTGATCCTGGGCATGGTGTATACCTACCTGCCCTATATGATCCTGCCGCTGTACTCGGTCATGGTCAAGATCCACAACCGCCTCATCGAGGCCGCCGAGGACCTGGGCTGCAACGGTCTGCAGACCTTCCTGCGGGTGACCCTGCCCCTTTCCATGGCCGGCATCATTTCCGGTGTGACCATGGTCTTTGTGCCTGCTGTTTCCACCTTCTACATTTCCCAGAAGATGGGCGGCGCCAACACCGTGCTCATCGGCGACGTCATCGAGCGCATGTTTAAGCAGGGCAACAACGCCAACCTGGGCGCTGCCCTGAGCCTGCTGCTGATGCTGCTGGTCTTTGTCTGCACCGGTATCATGAACCGGCTGTCCGGCTCTGACGGAGAGGATGTGGTGGTTGCATGAAAAAGCTCAATAAGATCTTCACCATTCTGATTTTTATTTTCCTGTATATCCCCATGGCGGTGCTGGTGGTGGGCTCCTTCAACGAAGGCAAGAGCCTGGTCCGTTTTGACGGCTTCACCTTCAGCCAGTACGCAGAGCTGCTGCGAGACCAGGATATGATCCGTCTGCTGCTGAACTCCTTGATCATCGCTGTGCTGTCCAGCTCCATCGCCACGGTTTTCGGCACCTTCTCTGCTGTGGGTATCCACAAGCTGAACCCGAAGCTGCGCAGGGTGGTCATGAGCCTGACGGATATCCCCATGACCAACCCCGATATCGTCACCGGTATCAGCCTGAGTCTGCTGTTCGTCTTTGTGGGTACCAAGATGATGGGTCAGCGCAACTCTCTGACCTTTTGGACCCTGCTCATTGCCCACATCACCTTCAACCTGCCCTATGTGCTGCTGAATGTGATGCCCAAGCTGAGCCAGATGGACAACAGCCTGACGGATGCTGCCATGGACCTGGGCTGCACCCCGCTGCAGTCTTTCTTCAAGGTGACCCTGCATGAGATCATGCCCGGCATCGTGGCCGGCTTCATCATGGCCTTCACCATGAGTTTGGACGATTTCGTCATCAGCTACTTTGTCACCGGTATGGACTTTGTTACCCTGCCTGTTGAAATTTACAGCTACACCAAAAAGCCCATTCCGCCCAAGGTCTATGCGCTGTTTACGATCCTGTTCCTGCTGATTTTTGTGCTACTGGTGACCATGAACCTGCTGCAGCTGCGTTCTGAGAAGAAAAAGGCCAGCGCACTGGGCAAGCGGTAAGGAGGTAGGCTATGAAAAAACTGTTTTCTGTACTGCTGAGCCTGCTGCTGGTGGTAACGCTGTTCTCCGGTTGTCAGGAGCAGAGCGTGGGTACTGGCGACCAGATCACGCTGAATGTCTACAACTGGGGCCAGTATATTTCCGACGGCAGCGACGATTGCCTGGATGTGATCGCCGCCTTCGAGGAAGCTTACCCCCACATCAAGGTCAACTATTCCACCTATGAGTCCAACGAGGTCATGTACACCAAACTGGCCGGCGGCGGTATTACGGTGGATGTGATCATCCCCTCCGATTATATGATCGCCCGGATGATCGAGGAAGATATGCTGCTGGAGCTGGATTTTTCCAACATTCCCAATTATCAGTATATCGATGACAATTTTAAGAATACGGTCTATGACCCGGAGAACAAGTATTCCGTTCCCTATGCCTGGGGTACCGTTGGTATCGTCTATAATACCAAGTATGTGGACGAAGCGGACCTGACCGGCTGGGAGCTGCTGTGGAATGAAAAGTACGATGACAAGATCCTCATGTACGATAATTCCCGGGATGCTTTCGGTATTGCCCAGCTGATGCTGGGTTACAGCCTCAATACCACCGACGAGCAGGAGCTGCGGGATTGTGCCGAGCTGCTGGCCCAGCAGAAGCCCTATGTGCAGCAGTATGTGATGGATCAGATCTATGATCTGATGCAGAACGAGGAAGCCTGGATCGCACCCTGCTACGCAGGCGACTATGTGACCATGGCCGATGAAAACGAGAATCTGGCCTTCTATCGGCCCGAAAGCGGTTTCAACCTGTTCATCGATGCCCTTTGCATCCCCAATACCTGCCAGCAGAAGGAAGCAGCGGAGCTGTTCATCAATTTCCTCTGCGAGCCGGAGATCGCTGCCGGCAACATGGAGTGGATCTGCTACTCCACGCCCCTGAAGCGGGAAGTTGTGCTGGAATTTTTGGGAGAAGAGGTTATGGATGACTCCATTGCCTATCCCACTGACGAGGAGATCGCCAAGGGCTCCAGCTTCAACAGCCTGCCCGCCCGGATTTCCCGCTTGATGGAATCGTTGTTCCTCAATGCCCGTATCCGTTAAGACCAAAAGCCCGGACGTTTCGTCCGGGTTTTTCCTGTTCTTTATGCTTGCAAAATCGGTTGTTTCATGGTATGCTATCGAAAGAAAGGTGGTGGGCCTATGCGTCTGCAGGAATCCGGCGAAATGTACCTGGAAACCATTTATATGCTCTCTCGGGAGCGTAATATCGTTCGAGCCATTGATGTTGTGGAGCACATGGGCTACTCCAAGCCCAGCGTCAGCCGGGCGGTGGGCCTGCTGAAGCAAGGGGGCTACCTGGTGGTGGAGGATACCGGCAATCTGCTGCTGACCGACAGCGGCCGGGAGATCGGCGAAAAGATATATGCCCGCCATAAGGTGCTGACAAAGATGCTGACCTTGCTGGGCGTGGATGCGGAAACGGCGGCAGAGGATGCCTGTAAGATGGAACACGCCATTTCCGATACGACCTTCGAGGCCATCCGCAAGCACCTGGAGGAAAAAGAATAAAAACACAGGGCGCACCGCTGGGTGCGCCCTGTTCGTTGGTTGATAGTATCGCAACTGGGAAAGGATCTTAGTACTTTCTGGAAAGCTGTGCTTCGGCTTCTTCCCGGGTGATCTCGCCGGAATTGCATTTTGCCATGATCTGCACATCCTTATCATTGAGCTTATAGCCCAGGTAGAAGAAAGTGGAGATCACCATGCCGATGACGGGTACCAGGGCGTAGACGATCCACAGACCGTTGGTGGCGGTATCGCTCAGCTGAATGCCCATGGCGGCCAGCTCGTTGAAGCTGTCGGTCTCGATGGTGGGGAAGGCAAACAGACCCAGCAGGAACAGAGCCAGGGCAGAGGACACAGCGCCGGTGATCTTGACGGAGAAGGTCTGAATGGCGAAGGTGATACCCTTGGCGCTGATGCCGGACTTATACTGGCCGTACTCGGCACAGTCGGGGGTGAACATGAAGGCCAGCACGCCCACCAGGCACATCGGAATGGCCCGGATGCAGGTCAGAACCAAGAACAGCGCCTGGTTTTTGTAGCCCACAAAGTAGATCACAAAACCCAAAATGATGTTGACGATGTTGCACCAGAACAGGGTCTTGAATTTGTCCAGCTTTTTCAGAATCGTGGGCATCAGCATGACGGCGATGACGCCAGGCACCATGCCCAGCAGGTTCAGCAAAATGGAGTACAGCTCACTGCCGAATAGGAAGAAGGACACGAAGAGGGTGGTGGCGGCGGAGGTCTTCAGGGCATCGGTGGCCATGTAGCCGCCGTAATAGGTCAGCAGGTACTTGTTCTTGCCCAGATAAGTAAACATCTGCCGGAAGCTGAAATCGCCCTCGTCCCGGTCGGGGTGATAGTTACGCTCCTTGCAGAAGATGCACAGCGGCACCATGGTCAGTGCGCTGAAAATCGACAGCACGATGACAGCCAGGGCGTAGCTCTTACCGATCAGCAGGGGCATCACCACCACGCACAGCAGATATCCGACACCGGAGAAAACACGGTTGACGGAAAGCAGCAGATTGCGCTCTTCCAGATTGTCGGTCATGGTGTTGAGCATGGAGTAGGCCGGCACATCCGTCAGGGTGTAGACGGTGTCCCACAGCAGGTAGGCCACGGCGAACCAAACCAGCTTACCGGTTTCGGTGAAGGCGCCGGGGATGGTGAACACGGCGATGGTCACCACGGGGATGAAGGTCACGGCGATCCGCAGCCAAGGCAGACTCTTCAGGCCGTTTTTGAACTTGACCTTGTCGAAGATGTAGCCGAAAATGGGATCGTTGACGGCGTCCCAAACTTTCACGATCAGCAGCACCAGGGAAACCTTCCACAGCGCAATGCCCTGCATGGCAAGATAGGCGGAAAGATAGATGAAGGTGATGTTGTAGTACACATTTTGGCCTACGAAGTAAGTCCAGTAGCTGAGGCGCTCTTTGAAGGTGGTCATATATTTGCCCATGGTCAGCCCTCCGAAACAGTATTTTGTAAATTTTAGGGAACTATCCTTTAGTATAGCAAAAAACAGGGATAAAAGCAAGGCTTTTCCTGGCCGAGACGAAAGCTGCCGGGGAATTTGCAATTTTCTATGGAAAAATACAGCCCGCCGTGGTATAATCGAAAAAAAGACACAGAGGAGATTACTATGCTGCCGGAAGCTTTTTTAACACGGATCAAAACCCAGCTGGGAGAAGAATATGATGCTTTCCTGCAGGCCCTGGAGCGGCCCCGGGCGGTGGCCCTGCGGTTCAATCCACTGAAGGGGGTGCAGCCGGAATTGCCCTTTGTGGGTCAGCCTGTGCCCTGGGAGCCCGAGGGGTTCTACTATGACCCCGCTGTCAGACCCGGTCTGCACCCCTACCATGAGGCCGGTGTCTATTACCTCCAGGAGGCCAGCGCCATGTCCGCCGTGGCCCTGTTGGAGCCACAGCCCGGGGAACGGGTCTGCGACCTGTGCGCAGCTCCCGGCGGCAAGACCACCCAAATCGCCGGCCGTATGCAGGGACAGGGCTTTCTGCTGTGTAACGAGTGGAGCCCCAAACGGGCCAAGATCCTTTCTCAAAATGTGGAGCGTATGGGCGTGAGCAACGCCCTGGTGACCAATGAAACGGTGGAAAACCTGGCCCGGAAGCTGCCCGGCTATTTTGACCGGGTGCTGATCGATGCTCCCTGCTCCGGTGAGGGTATGTTCCGCAAGGAAGAGGCTGCTGTCACCGACTGGAGCGAGGAAACCGTGGCCATGTGTGCCCGGCGGCAGGCCGATATTCTGCGCCATGGTTCTCGGCTGGTGCGGCCCGGCGGACGGCTGGTGTATTCTACCTGCACCTTTGCACCGGCGGAAAACGAGGAGGCCGTGGCGGCATTTTTGGAAGAACATCCCGATTTTGAACCGGAAGATGTGTCAGCACCCTGGTTTACCCGGGTCGGCGTTGGCCAGTTCCGCCTGTGGCCCCATAAGTTGCTGGGCGAGGGCCATTTTGCCGCCGTCCTGCGCCGAAAAGGGGAGGAGGAAACGGCCGGCACTCCCTGCCCCGGCGAAAAACTGCCGAAGGAATGGACGGAGTTTGCCCGTAGCATGGATCTGACTCTGCCGGAAGGCAAGGCCATCCTCTTTGGCAACAACCTTTTCTGGGCGCCCACGGACCTGCCGGACCTGCGGGGTCTGAAGGTGCTTCGTCCCGGTCTTGAATTGGGCGAAGTGAAAAAGGGCCGGTTTGAGCCTGCCCATGCCCTGGCCCTGTGGCTGCGGGGATGCCCCAACCGGGTCAGTTACGAAGCCGACAGCGGCCAGATAAAGGCCTATATGCACGGCGAGGTGCTGCCTTGGGATGGGAAAGGTTGGTGTCTGGTGCAGGTGGACGGCTACAGTCTTGGCTGGGGAAAAGGCGACGGAAACACGCTAAAAAACCATTATCCCAAGGGTCTGCGCAGATAAGTTCCGGTATTTTCGAAATGGTACTTTACATAACGCTCACATCGTGGTATACTATGTGCGCAAAATTAGAAATGAACAAGGAGTGAGTGATCCTTGGCTAGATATGAAATCGTCGGTGGCGCTCAGCTGAACGGCAGCGTTACCATCAGCGGCGCAAAGAATGCCGCCGTGGCCATTTTGGCGGCAGCGTTGCTGGTCAATGGCATCTGCCGAATTTAAAATGTGCCGGATATTTCCGATGTCCGCATCCTGGTGTCCATTTTGCAGGGTCTCGGCGCAGAAGTGACCCAGCCGGAAACCAATGTCCTCATCATTGACGCCCGCACCATCCACACCACCGAGCCCAATGCAGCCCTGGTGAAAAAGATGCGTGCCAGCTACTATCTGATGGGCGCTCTGCTGGGCCGTTTTGGCAACTGCCATGTGGCGCTGCCCGGTGGCTGCAGCTTTGCCACCCGTCCCATTGACCAGCACATCAAGGGCTTCAAGGCCCTGGGTGCCAATGTGGAGGAGACCGAGGAGTATGTGGCCCTGACCCCCGGTGAGAATGGCCTGGCCGGCAACCGTGTGTGCCTGGATATGGCATCCGTCGGTGCCACTGCCAATATTATGATGGCCGGCGTCCTGCTGGAGGGGCAGACCATCATTGAAAATGCGGCCAAGGAGCCCCATATCGTGGACCTGGCCAACTTCCTGAACACTATGGGCGCCCATGTCAGCGGCGCCGGTACGGATACGGTGAAGATCCGCGGTGTGCAGAATCTGCAGGGCGGCACCTACACCATCATCCCTGACCAGATCGAGGCCGGCACCTACATGGCGGCGGTCACCGCTGCCGGTGGCGATGTGCTGGTGAAGAATGTGATCCCCAAGCACATGGAATGCATCACCTCCAAGCTGGAGGAAATGGGTGCCGAGGTCATCGCTTATGACGATGCCATTCGCATCCGCAGCAAAGGCAAGCTGACGGCCGCTACTGTCAAGACCCGTCCCTATCCCGGCTTCCCCACGGATATGCAGGCCCAGATCTGCGTCTGCATGACCCTGGCCAACGGCCTGAGCCGCCTGACCGAAAGCGTGTACGAAACCCGCTTCTTCGGCTACTGCACGGAGCTGGAGAGCATGGGTGCCAAAATCAACATTGCCGGCAAGACCGCAGAGGTCACCGGCCGTGATCGGCTCAAGGGCACCACCGTCATCGCCCGTGACCTGCGGGCCGGCGCAGCGCTGGTGATCGCTGGCCTGTGCGCCGACGGAATTACCAAGGTGGAGAACATCCACTTTGTGGAGCGTGGATATCAGAACCTGGTGGAAAAGCTGACCGCCCTGGGCGCCAATATCCGCCGCGTGGACGACTAAATAACAAATTCCCGGAGCAACCGCTCCGGGAATTGCTTTGTTTGGAAGGATAAATTGTGATTTATCGGTGAGATGAATGCGTCGGCCCTATGGGCCGACAGCGCCCGCAGGGCGCCATACCTTCTCCCGGGGAGAAGGTGCTGAGGGCAGCAAAGCAACCGAAGCGGAAGTGGAATGCGGGAGGCGCAGTTGGATACGGTAAAGGTCAAGACTTGCTGATGACTTGCCCTTTTGGAGGCCTAAA
>JAZUBW010000069.1:0-12269 GCA_045638785.1 Faecousia sp. | reverse complement strand
GTCCATCACCAGAATAAAGCTGTTTTCATTCTCGCTGGACTTGCTCATCTTCTTTTCCCGCTCAGTCAGACTCATCACGCGTGCGCCTGCTTTCGCGATTACCGCCTCGGGCACCGTAAACACATGGCCATAGACGCCGTTGAATCGCTGGGCGATATCGCGAGCCAGCTCCACATGCTGCCGCTGATCCTCGCCCACCGGCACCACGTCAGTCTGATACAGCAGAATATCCGCAGCCATCAGCGTCGGATAGGTAAACAGGCCGGCGTTGATATTGTCGGCGTGCTTGGCAGACTTATCCTTAAACTGGGTCATACGGCTCAGCTCACCGAACTGGGAATAGCAGTCCAGCACCCAGCCCAGCTCCGCATGCTGGTGAACATGGCTCTGGATAAACAGGGTATTCTTCTCCGGGTCCAGGCCGCAGGCGATGTACTGGGCCAGCTGCTCCAGGGTTCTGCGACGCAGGTCAGCAGGGTTCTGGCGGACAGTGATGGCGTGCAGATCCGCCATAAAGTAGAAGCAATCATATTCATCAGCCCGCTCAGCCCAGTTCTTCACAGCGCCCAGGTAAGAGCCCAGGGTCATATCACCGGAGGGCTTGATGCCGGAGAGCATACGCTTCTTCGGGGCAGTTTCCTGAAGAATTTCAGACATAAAAACACTTCCTTTGGAATTTATTTGATATATTCTAGCACAACCGCCGCAATTAAGCAAGAATATTTTACCGTGGGAGTGAAAGATAAATTGTTGTTCATGCCATTAACACACCTCTATGTAGGGCGCGGTTATGACCGCGCCGCCACCGTAACGATTTAGGAACTGTAGGTTATTTTGGGCTGTTACAGTGCGGAATACCGAACCACTCAATAGAATTGGTGCGTCGGGGAGGGCATGCCCTCGCCCTACAAAGCAACATCGTTGACCAACGAAACAAGAATTTATCTTTCCATTGATTTTCTGGTGGGATTGTGATATAGTTTACATTAGAAAAATATGTACAAAAGAGGTACTGACTATGGATTATACTGCACTTGCAAATCTGCTTTTTCCCAATGTGACCGACACCCCTGAGAGCCTGGAGGAAAAGTATCCTCTGCGACAGCTGCCCGAGGGTGCAGTCGTCACCCGTATGGCTCCCTCCCCTACCGGTTTTGTTCACCTGGGTAACCTGGTGCAGGGTCTGAGCGCTGAGCGTATGGCTCACCAGGGTGAGGGCGTTCTGTTCCTGCGTGTGGAAGACACCGATGCCAAGCGTGAGGTGGCCGGCGCTGTTGAGGTGCTGATTGACACCCTGAAGCACTACGGCATTGCCTTTGACGAAGGCGCCACCCACACCGGCGACGCCGGTATCTATGGCCCCTACCGTCAGCGTCAGAGAGCTGCCATTTATCATGTGTATGCCAAGCAGCTGGTGAGCGAGGGCATGGCTTACCCCTGCTTTGCTACCGAGGAAGAGCTGGCCGCCATGCGCGAAAAGCAGGAAGCAAACAAGGAGAATACCGGCTACTACGGCAAGTATGCCATGTGGCGTGACCGTTCCATCGAGGACATCCAGGCACAGCTGGATGCCGGCAATCCCTGGGTCCTGCGTTTCCGCAGCACCGGTTCCATCGAAAACCAGTTCAAGTTTGACGATCTGGTCAAGGGCAAGCTGACCATCACCGAAAATGACATTGACCATGTTCTGCTGAAGTCCGACGGCATTCCCACCTATCACTTTGCCCACGCTGTGGATGACCACCTGATGCGCACCACCCATGTGGTCCGTGGTGACGAGTGGCTGCCGACGCTCCCCTTCCACATCCAGCTGTTCAAAGCCCTGGGCTTCAAGCTGCCCAAGTATGTCCACATTGGACCGCTGATGAAGATGGACGGCACCTCCAAGCGCAAGCTTTCCAAGCGCAAGGACCCGGAGCTGGCACTGACCTTCTACAAGGCCGAGGGCTTCCCCGTCAAGGCTGTATACGAATACATCATGACCATCCTCAACTGCAACTTTGAGGATTGGCGCCGGGCCAACCCCGATGCTCCCGCCACCGCCTTCCAGTTCAGCCCCAAGAAGCTGAATCCCGCAGGCAGCCTGTTTGACTATGCCAAGCTGGTGGACGTTTCCAAGAATGTCATCAGCCGCATGGGCGCTGAGGAAGTTTACGAGTTGCTGACCGAGTGGGCCAAGGAATTTGACCCCGACTTCGGCGAAAAGCTGGCTGCGGATCCCGACTTTGCCACCAAGATCCTGGCCATCGGCCGTGGCGGCAAGAAGCCCAGAAAGGATCTGGCCGTTTGGAAGGATGCCAAGGAATACATGGGTTTCTTCTATGACGAGTACCTGCAGCAGCCCGTCTTTGACGAGAAGTTCAGCAAGGAGACCGTCAAGACCGCACTGGAGAAGTTTGTGGCCGTGTATGACTGCAACGACGATTCCGGCGTCTGGTTCGACAAGGTCAAGGCCATCACCGAGGAAATGGGCTTTACCACCGACATGAAGGCCTACAAGGCTGATCCCACTGCCTTCCCTGGCACCGTGGCAGACATTTCCACCTTCATCCGCCAGGCCGTCACCGGCAAGACCAATGCCCCCGACCTGCATACCGTTATGCAGATTTTAGGTAAGGAAAGAAGTTTGGAACGGATCCATGCGGTTCTGAATACGCTGTAATGATCAAGGGCTCAGCCGAATCGGCTGGGCCTTGATTTTATCACCCGGCGGTTGACCGGAGAAGAAATCTGCGTGATTGATTTCCCGGGCGTTCCTTGCTATGCTGTAAGCACACCAAATCCGAAAGGAGCAGAAATATGGATATTGGAAGTAAAATCAAGCAGCTCCGGTTGCACGCCGGTATGACCCAGGAGCAACTGGCCGCAAAGCTGGGCATCAGCGCCCAATCCGTTTCCAAGTGGGAAACTGCCGTCACGATGCCGGACATCACCTTGCTGCCCATCCTCGCCGGAGAACTGGGTGTATCCATCGATGATCTGTTTGATCTGACAACAGAGCAGAAGCTGCATCGCATTGCGCGCAGAATGGACATAGAAGAGGAATTTACAGAACAGACCTTTGCAGAATATGAAAACTTCTTACAAAACTGTCGGGAAGAAGCGGAAGACAAAACCCGCATTCTCAGTCTGCTTGCCCATCTTTATCATCACCGGATGCAGTCCGATTCCCGCAAGGTCAGCCACTATGCCCGCAAGGCAATTCTGGCGAAACCGGAAAACAAGGATTGCCAGTGGCTTTTGCAAAAAGCGGAAGGTGCTAACTGCTGGGACTGGAACATTGCCAACCATTCTGCCGTCATCGACTTCTACAAGAAAGTTATTGAATCCGATTCTGTAACCCCAAAATCGCCCATGCCCTATTATGAAGTGATGGACAACCTGTTGGCCGATCATCGCGCAAAGGAAGCGGCAGAATATCTGGTAATTTACCGGACGCTGCCGGCGCATCGTCCGTTCCTGGTTCCTGTATATGAGGCCTACATCGCCCTGGCGGAATACGACAAAGAAAGGGCAGACGCCATCATGGAGGAGGCCGAGGTTCAGTTCAAGGACAACAAGGGTTTTCTGTTCGAAAAGGCCCAATATCATGCCCGAAAATGCGAATATGAAAAGGCCATTGAATATTATGAATTGTCCTGGAATAACGACCAGCGCCCCAGATACACAGATGCGCTTCACGGAATCGCAACCATTTACGAGATTCTGGGTAACAAGGAAAAAGCCATTGAAACATACGACAGAATGATTCAGTGCATCAAGGAAGAATGGGGATATGCCGATACAGATGCTGCCGTCGTTGAGGTAGCGCGTGACCGCAACCGGCTGCTCAGTGAGCACTAAAGGACATAGCACTTTCATCCGCCCTCCAATTTGGAGGGCGGTTTATTGCCTTCTCCCAGAGAGAAGCCAAGGGTGCTGCCGCGCCAGTGCAACAGCACGTCAAATCCCAATTTATCATCTTTTGACCGCATAGCGAACCGCCCTCCCGGATTTGGGAGGGCGGTAGTTTTTACTTCTTGTCGCGCTTACGGCGGCAGGCTTGCTGCGAATCGTCCTCGCAGAATCTGTTTTCGATCACCACTTTGGGACATTGGGATAATTTTGCTATGCTGTTTTCTATGAATTTATCATTCACTTTAACCCACGTACCCACATCAAAAATAGATCCAATTGAGGAAAGCCGGATATAGCTCCAAATCGCTTCATAATCCTTTCCCCTGCTGCGGATCACCGCTTTTACAGAATTGGACCAAAAGGTCACCGTGATTTTACTCACTTCAGAATAGGGAATCCATTCCACGCCAGCTTGGGAAAAAGCGATTACATTTTTGGATGTAATATGCAATCCATAAAACAGCCGAACGGAATTCATGCCAAACAGAAGCAGCACCATCAGCAAGAAGCCTACACCAAGGCCAGTATCTCCCTCCGCAAAAGAGACGCAAGCAAGACACACAAAGAAAGCAGCTGCCAGCAGTACCGCAAGATTCAGCCACCACATGCGCTCATATTTTACGCGCATGAAAATACGCATTACTTCTTATCTCTCTTGCGGCAGAGGTAGATATCCAGCTTATCCTTCATGTTATCGGGCATGGTGCGCTTGACGGGCAGCTGCACAGCATTGGCCATGCGGTCAGCGAAGGCGCAGATGAGGGCAATATCCTCTTCCATGTGCTCAGCCTTCATGAGAGCCATGGTGTCATAGCTATTGTGGATGGTGCCGGTGTTGGGGGGACAGGCACGGCAGAAGGACACGGCAGGGATACCCTTATCGGCAAACGGCGTGGAGTCGGAGGAATAGACATCCTGGTAAGCACGGATGGACTTACCCAGCTCCAGGCCGAAGTATTCCATGTAGCTGACCAGCTTATCCTCGGTGGTGCAGCAGGCGATCATCTTACCCATGACGCAACCGATCATATCCAGGTTGATATTCAGGACAACATCCTTGAGGGCTTCCTCATGGTCACGGCAGTATGCCTTGGCACCCAGCAGGCCGCGCTCCTCGGAGCCGCACCACACAAAGCGCAGACCGTAGGCATGGGGATGCTTGGTGAAGTACTCGGCGATGCCCAGCAGGCCCACAGAGCCGGACATATTGTCGTAAGCGCCCTGGGACAGGGAGGTGGAGTCATAGTGGGCGGTGAAGACGATGGTCTCAGGACGGGTGCCGGGCATTTCCAGGATCACATTGTGGGAATCGGCGGTGAACTCATCCTGCTTCAGAACGATTTTGGCGGTGGCAGCGTTGTTCTTCACCAGCTCAAAAGCGGACTTGGCATTGATGTTAACACCGGGGATCTTCTCCACGCCCTCGGAAACCTGGGCCCGCAGTTCACGCTGGTCGATGTCATTGTCGGCATAGTTGATATGGCCGTCATAAGTGATGAAGCCAACGGCACCGTTCTCCAGAATGTCACGGTACATCCAATAGCCCAGGTAGCCATCCAGCAGGACGATCTTGCCCTTGCACTGAGAGAGGGCATAGGGATCGGTGGAGGACAGGTAGTACAGAGGGGCTTCCACCTCGTGAGAGCCGGCATTGCGGTAGCCCTTGCAGGGGATCTCCTTGCCGTCCACGATCAGAGTAGCCTCCTGGATGGTGGCCATCTGCACAGGGAAGCCCTCGATGGTAGCTTCCAGTCCCAGCTTGGCGCACTCGCCCTTCAGGTACTCTGCGCAGCGCAGTTCTTCGGCAGTGCCGCCCATGCGCACATAGGCAGTTTCTTCAAAAATTCTCATGATGTCCATAATTCATTTCTCCTTATTATATTCTGGCTACGCCGGTTTTCCGGGCAGCTTCTGCGACAGCTTTGGCAACAGCCGGGCCAACCCGGCGGTCAAAGGCTTTGGGGATGATGTTTTCGGGGCTCAGTTCTTCCTCGGGGATCATGGAAGCAATAGCATAGGCAGCAGCCAGCTTCATCTCCTCGTTGATTTGGCTGGCACGCACATCGAAAGCTCCACGGAAAATACCGGGGAAGGCCAGCACATTGTTGATCTGGTTGGGGAAATCGCTGCGGCCGGTAGAGACGATCAGCGCGCCGCCAGCCTTGGCTTCGTCGGGGAAAATTTCGGGGGTGGGATTGGCGCAGGCAAAGACAATGGCCTTTTCATTCATGCCGGCGATCATCTCTTTGGTAGCGACGCCGGGGCCGGAGGTACCGATGAACACATCAGCACCCACCAGTTTTTCGGCCAGTGTGCCGGGAGTCTGGTCGGGATTGGTGATCTTAGCCATCTCCGCCTGAGCCCAGTTCATTCCAGGCATGCCATCATACAAAGCGCCACGGCGGCCGCACATAGTGATGTTCTTGAAGCCCACGGCCAGCAGGAGCTTGACGATGGAGATACCGGCAGCACCGGCACCGACGGTGACGATCTTCACATCCTCCTTCTTCTTGCCCACCACCTTCAGGGCGTTCAGCAGGCCAGAAAGGACGATGACGGCGGTACCGTGCTGATCGTCATGGAAGACGGGAATGTCGCAAAGTTCTTTCAGCTTCCGCTCGATCTCAAAGCAGCGGGGTGCGGCGATGTCCTCCAGGTTGATGCCTCCGAAGGAGCCGGAAATGTTATAGACCGTGCGGACGAATTCGTCCACATCCTTGGTCTTGACGCACAGACGGAAGGCATCCACATCGGCAAAGGCTTTGAACAGGCCCCATTTGCCCTCCATGACAGGCATGCCGGCCTCCGGCCCAATATCACCCAGACCCAGGACAGCGCTGCCGTCGGTAATGACGGCACAAAGATTGTGGCGGCGGGTCAGGTGATAGCTGCGGCTTGGATCCTTCTGGATCTCCAGACAGGGCTGGGCCACGCCGGGGGTATAGGCCAGGGACAGGTCCTCCTTGTTTTCCACCGGGACCTTGCAGACCACTTCGATCTTGCCACCCCACTGTTCGTGGCGCTTGAGGGATTCTTTTGCGTAATCCATAATCAAATCTCCTTATGAAAACACAGGCAGTTTTCCGCACCAGCGGGACTGCCGTAATAGTCACGTTGTTTGTAGCCCAGGGACAGGTAAAGGCTGTGGGAGCCAGTGGTATCCACTGCCGTTTCCAGGATCAGCTTTCTCCGTCCGGTGGCAACGGCATCTTCCTCCAATGCCCGGATCAGTGCCGTGGCAATGCCTTTGCGCCGGCATTCGGGGCGGACATAGATGCGCTTGATCTCCGCGGTTTCTCCATCCACTGCCTTCCAAGCACCGCAGGCTGCAGGCAGATCCCCATCGTAGACCACCACCCGGGCGTTCATATTTTCCGGCCGGTTTGGTTCGGCATATTTCAGCTGGATCTCGCCAACCAGAGTAAAGTAATAGGCATCCAACAGTGCCGCCAGGGCACGGAAATCCGGACATTCCGGAGAAACAAACGCAATGCGCATAGCACGGCTCTCCTATCTCCTTTTTCTATCATCATAACAGAAACAATACGCAAATGCAAGAGAGAATAAAAAGCATTGACTTACCGCAGTTCCATTGTTATACTCTTACTATAGAACGAACAAGGAGGTTAACGATGAAAAAGCTAGTAATTTTGTTGGCACTGATGCTTCTGCTGACGGCATGCACGCCTGCTGCCCCCACGACTGTCCCCGGCATAGTCCCCACAACAGTGCCCACCACGACGGCCACACCCACACACCCCTCCACTGCACCCAGCAGTACCCCCACCACAGTCCCTGCCCCACAGCCCATCTCTTTCCTGCTGTACATGCCCGATGAGAACTGGGAAAACTTTATCAGCGAAGAAATGACGCTGGAAACTCTGGATCCTGCCCTTATTTGTGCGGAGCTGGTTGAAAAGAGCGCACTGGCTGACGGCGTGATGGTCAATCAGGCTACTGTTGATGGCGATGTACTGGCACTGGACATGAATGAAGCTTTCCTGATGCAGATCTACACAATGGGCACTACCGGCGAAAGAATGCTCATTGGCTGCCTGATCAACACCTTCCTTAGCGCATATGATTGCGAATGCGTGATGCTCACCGTTGATGGCGAGATCATTGACTCTGGTCATGTGGTATACGATGCACCGCTGTATCCCATTGGTTAAGAAATGAAACCTGCCTCCGCTCAATGCGAAGGCAGGTTTTTGATTACTTTTTATTGAGATTACTGATGGCAGATTCAATGTCATCCTGCAACGTCAGGGAACACATCAGTTCGTAGATCCGTTCTTCTTCCCAATGCTGCGGCACATCCAGTTGGAAGATGCTGTAACCATCGGACCAGAAGATCAGGCTATGGGGGAAGGTATAGTAATCATAAGGCGTATTCTTCTGCGTTGCGGAGACGGAAACAATATACACGGGCACATCGCAGATGGTTCCCGGCGCACCGGTGATCGTCACATCCTCCGGGATCCGTTCCATCCACCAGACCGCATGGTCTTCACGCTCATTATAGAAAAGCGCACTTTCCTGGCGGTAGTTAACCGTATATTCTCTGCCTTCTTCCCGGAACGTCCATTCGATGCCAAACACGCCGATCTCGCCGTCGTATTTGCCGCTGCCTGCACCGCTACAAACCCAATCCTCGGGCACTTTAGGCAGGTACGGATTCAGTAGCTTCATAGGCACATCCTTGATGGTATCGATCTCGGCGGTGATCACTACGCCGCCAATGGATTCTTCGGCAGTCACATTAAATTCGGCATCGTAGCTTTTGATATGGAAGGTGGTCTGCACCACATCGCCTCCGGTCACATCCTGGTGGAAGCTGTTTTTGGTTGCCACCGCGGCAAAGGAGAGCATCGCAATAATGGCAGCCACCAGCAGGATCTTCAGGCCGGTTCTCTTTTTGGTAAACGGAATGGTTTCGCACTCCTGCAGCAAATCTTCATCGATGGAGCCTATGGACTCCAATAATTCGTAGTTTTTCATAGGTCATAGCCCTCCTTTTTCAGATATTCACGGAGTCCCTTCCGGGTTCGGGACAGGATCATGCGCACGTTTGCCTCCCTTATTCCAAAGCGTGCGGCAAGTTGCTTGCTGGTCTCTAAGTAAAAATATCTGCGCAGGAAAATGATGCGATTGTTTTGGGGCTGGGTTCTCAAAAACCGGGAAATGCACTGTCCCAGCTCCCGCGTCTGCAGCAGCGCTTCCGGGTTTGTCCCCTCGCTGATGCATTCCGCCAATTCCTCCAGCGCCAGCGATACCTCGCCACCGCCCCGGAACTCCGCCGTTTTGGCGCGCCACATACTCAGCGACAGATTGCGGGTGATCCGGCCCAGGAACAAGCGCAGATATTGGGGACGCTGGGGCGGGATCGCGTTCCACGCACGGAGCCATGTGTCGGAAACCGCTTCCTCCGCATCCTCGGTATTCTTCAAAATATTTACTGCCACCTTGCCGCAGTAGCTGCCGTAGGCATCTGCGGTAGCCTGGATGGCTTGCTCATCACGATCAAAATACAGGGCAATGATTTGCTCGTCGTTCATACACGTTCTCCTTTCTGAAAGGCCCTTTCACCCTATAAGACGCATATTTAAGGGAATTGTAACACATTTTCTGCACTTGTGGAAAAACTTTACAAAAAATCGCCCCGGGTTGCCCCGGAGCGATTTGTATGTTCACTTACGGAAACCGGCTGATTATCCCCAGATCCTTTTGCATGATGAGTTTTGCATCGGTGGTATTCACAGCGCCGTCGCCATTGACATCTGCCACAGACAGGTTTAGCCCATCTGCGTCAATTATGCCAAGGTCGTACTGCATGATGAGCTTGGCATCGGTGGTATTCACAGCGCCATCGCCGTTGACATCGCCCATTTCATTTTGCGCTGCCCCACAGTGTTCGCAATTTCCATCTACATAATGATGGCCGGTTGCGTCCACAATGTCGGCCGTATAATAATCCGCGCAATACTGGCAGGTGTATATTGTGAAACCGGCTTCCGTGCAGGTGGGTGCCGTCACTTCTGCCGTATAAGCATGTTCCAACAGGGCCAGGGTCTGGGTCTCAACAGCGCCGCAGACCGAGCAACTTCGCTGCTGCTGACCTTCCTGGGTACAGGTTGGCTCCTGGGTGGTTTGCCAATCATTATAGGAATGTTGCTGCCCCACAGTAAACATCAGCACATTGCTCATTTCCGAAGCATAGTGATGATAGGCCTCAACATAGGCTACATAGGAGCCCAGAGGCAGCTGAACACTCCAGCCTGAAGTCGCATCGGCAATGTCATAGTCCGGCTCCCCTTCCCGATCGGTACCCATCCAGATTTTCAGATTGTATCCGTTTTCTCCACTGACATCATTCCAGGTGAAAACGGTTTGACCATCGCAGCGACCAGCATCCACGGTCAGCACCGGTGCCACCAAGGAGGCCTCATTCCGATAAATGGTCCAGATCTGGCTGCTGTCATTGTTGCGCTGATCGATCACAATGGCCGTGCCGTCTGCAGGATCATCGCCCGCCAGGGTCAGAACCGTTTTTTCCTCGCCTATCTGGGCAGATTGCAGCACATAGCCGCTTCCCTGCTGATAAAGGAACCAGCGCTGGGAAGCCAGCTCCTGGTCCTCGCCCAGAGCTACCGCCTGGCTTCCGTTTCCTGCTTCATCGACGCTCATTTCCAGCGCATAGCCGGTACTGGCGGAGGTAATCAGATAGCTGCCGTCCTCCTGCCGGTCAAAACGCCACAGCTGATTGGCGCCGCCGTCCTTCGATTGCAGACGAACAAGGCCATCCGGGTCAGCGCTGATGGGTTTTCCATGGCCGCTATTGAAAATCGTGGCGTAAAAGCAGACACCGAGATCGGAAGGTACTTGTTCCGGTTCCACGTCCAACTTCATCAGATATCCCATGGAAGCAAAGCCTTCAATGCCATTGTAAGTAATGTGGGCCCAGTCGTTGACACTGCCGCCGCTGGCTTTTATGACCGTAACGGTTGCGCCGGAAGGGATCGAACCGATGATGCGGTAGGAAGTGCCGTGACCGCTGCGGATATTCAAAACGTTGTCGGGCATCGTGGTGCAAATATAGGTACCGGCATAGTCCGTAACGCAATCACAGGTCTCCGGTGTCTCATTACGGTTGTCGATTATGGAATAAGAAGAAACATACCAGTAAGCTGTGACCTGCTTGAGGATGGTTGCCTGTGAACCATACTTATCACCCAACCAGGAAGCGTCCAGCGGGATCCGCGTTCCGCTGTAACCGGAATAAGGGTCGGCACAGTAAAAGATATCACCCTCATAGTCCGTCAAAAACACAGCATGGGGAATGTTGCCACAATACAGAACAATGCCCTCCGGATGCTCATCCAAAACTGCCTTCAGCTTGGAAGCGGATATTCCCGACAGGCCTTTATGGGAAACAGTCATGGAGTTTCCGTCAATTTGATAAGTGAAGGACCAACGCAGGCCGGTGCCGTCAATCCAGGCGTCGGACTTGATGCCCGACTCCGTCACATGTGCCCATTTTGTATTGCCACTTAAGTACATTCTGGCCCGCAGCATCATTGTGGCGCTGCAGAGCGTACAAGTCGTCTTGCCCGCCTGGGTGAGGTATACACCGTCAGGCAGGCAGGTTGCGGCATTTGTGCGCACTACTAAAAACGGCATCATGCCAAGCAAGATTGCTGCTGTCAGGACAATCGAAAGTAGTCTTCTCATATATCTTTCTCCTGTTCATTCCAAAACAAAACGATTCATAGAATACTCTAACTATTTAAATATAGCATAATCAAGCAGAAAAGACAAGAGTAACCTCCACCGGGAGGCAGAGGCGTAAGAAACATGCCAGTGGCATGTTTTAGGCAAAGAAAAACCTCCACATTTCTGTGGAGGTCTTGGTGTTTGCGTTACCTATTTTCATGGCTAGGGCAATCTATCGTCATGCCGTAGCAAGTGTCCAGGGGACACTTGCAGGCATCATTGCACAAAGTCTGGAATAAAGAAAAAGAACCAAGCCGAAGCTTGGTTCTTGGTGTTTGCGTTACCTATTTTCACGGCCAGTCACCCGGCAACTATCGTCGGCGTACATGTGCTTAACTTCTGTGTTCGGGATGGGAACAGGTGGACCCACATGACAATCAACACAAACTCTATGGATGGCTTTTAACCATCTTTTATTTCTAAGCTCCGTCGAGCTGAGATATCTTGGTGACCCATACCGGATTCGAACCGATGTTAACGGCGTGAGAGGCCGCTGTCTTAACCACTTGACCAATGGGCCATTGGTGCACCTTCAGGGACTCGAACCCGGGACCCACTGATTAAGAGTCAGTTGCTCTACCAACTGAGCTAAAGGTGCA
>JAZUBW010000068.1:0-20445 GCA_045638785.1 Faecousia sp. | reverse complement strand
CTCCCCTGCACCTTTCCGTCACATTTCCTTCAACGATGCCATGGAGCGCTACGGCTCCGACAAGCCCGATCTGCGTATCGACCTGGAGATCTCCGACATTTCCGAGATCGTCCAGGGCTGCGGCTTCGGCCCCTTCGAGGGCGCTACTGTTAAGGCCGTAGCTGTGGACGACTTTACCCAGGCCAGAAAGTGGATCGACAAGCTCCTCCTTGACGTAGAAGTGCAGACCGGCAACAAGGCCTGCTGGTTCAAGGTAGACGAGAACGGCGCCCTGACCGGCGGCATCTCCAAGTTCCTGGTTGACTATACCGCAGCTCTGACCGAGAAGCTGGCATTGAAGCCCGGTTCCTTCGTATGTATGGCAGCATCCGCAAAGAAGTCTGCTGCACAGAAGACCGCTGGCGTTGTCCGCACCATGCTGGGCCGCCGTGTTCCCGGCCACTTCGACGAGAATCAGTACGCTATGTGCTGGATCGTTGACTTCCCCATGTACGAGATGGGCGAGGAGTCCGGCGAGCTGGAATTCTGCCACAACCCCTTCTCCATGCCCCAGGGCGGTATGGAAACTCTGCTGGCAGCTGAGGGCGATACCGAGAAGCTGCTGGCTATCAACGCTAACCAGTACGACCTGGTCGTTAACGGCTATGAGTCCGCATCCGGCGCTGTCCGTAACCACGATCCCGAGATCATGGTCAAGGCCTTCCAGCAGGTCGGCCTGGGCGAGGAGGATGTGAAGGCCAAGTTCCCCGCCATGTACAACGCCTTTACCTACGGCGCGCCTCCCCATGCAGGCGCAGCCCCTGGCATTGACCGTATGGCCATGCTGCTGTGCGGCGAGGAGTCCATCCGTGAGGTCATCACCTTCCCCATGAACAAGACCGCACAGGATCTGATGATGGACGCTCCCACCACTGTTTCCCAGAAGCAGCTGGACGATGTGCATATCCTCATCAACGAAAGCCACCTGAAGTAAAAAACTTACCCCGGCAGCGCTCGCTGCCGGGGTTTCTTTGTGCAATATCGGGCGTTATAAGTCCATGGAGGCATAGCGGTCGGCGTGATCCGGCAAAATGGTGACGATGGTTTTCTCCGGATGCCGGGCTGCCAGGAGTTTGGCGGCGCAGACATTGGCCCCGGCAGAAATGCCAACGGGGAAGCCATGCCCGTTCAGGCATTTGGCTTCGGTAATGGCGGCATCGTCAGATACCCGCAGAATGTCGTCCAAAAGCGCCACATCTAAAATCTGTGGCACAAAATTTGCGCCGATGCCCTGGATGCCGTGGCTACCGCTGTATCCTTGGGACAGCAGTGGACTATTGGCCGGTTCCACGGCCACAATGGAGATAGATGGATTTTGTTCTTTCAAATACCGGCCTGTGCCGGTGATGGTGCCGCCGGTACCCACCCCGGCCACGAAAATATCCACCCTGCCGCCGGTCTGGGCCCAAATCTCCGGCCCGGTGCCCCGGTAATGGGCCAGGACATTGGCAGGGTTTTCAAATTGCCCCGGCAGGTAGCTGTCGGGGATTTTTTTGGCCAATTCCGCCGCCTTTTCCACGGCTCCGGTCATGCCCAGTGCCCCGGGGGTCAGTACCACCTCGCCACCATATTCTGTGATTCGCTGCCTTCGCTCCGGACTCATGGAATCGGGCATGACGATGATGCACCGGCAGCCCAACTGCCCACAGGCAGCCGCCAGGGCGATGCCCATATTGCCGGAGGTGGGTTCAATGACGGTGCAGCCGGGGTGTAAGCGGTCCTGCACTGCCTGCAGCATTGCCTGGGCTGGCCTGTCCTTGATGGAGCCGGTGGCATTTACATATTCGGCCTTGGCGAAAAGACGTTGATCAAGACGCAGCAATGTAGTCATAAAAAACCCTCCGTTCGATGGAAAATCCCCGACTCCCTGTGATAAAAAAAGCCGGGAGGGATGCAAATTGGAAGAAATTACCGCCTTGCTTTTGGATGATTATCGCCAGGAACGCCCCATCGATCTGCCCCAGGATCCCTGTCTGCCGGACCCGGAAACCGTGGCGATCCTGCTGGAAAAACTGCGGTTTTTGCTGTTTCCCGGCTTCTTCGGGGCAGACAGCGGCTGCGGTAGCCGGGAGAGTCACATCGCTATGCTGGTAGCGCAAGTGCGTTGGCGGATGGAGTCGCTGATGGCACCGTTGCTGCCGGAGAGCGACGCCGTCTGCAAGCGCTTTTTGCTGCAGATCCCGACGATCCGGGCGGCTCTGGCCCTGGATCTGCAGGCCTTTCTGGCGGGCGATCCGGCGGCCGACGGTCCGGAGGAGATCGTGGTATCTTACCCCGGTTTCTATGCCATCTGGGTCCAGCGGCTGGCCCATGAACTCTATGAGCTGGGGGTGCCGCTGCTGCCCCGGAGCATGACGGAACTGGCCCACAGCCGCACCGGCATCGACATCCACCCTGGCGCCCTGCTGGGCCGGTCCTTTTTCATCGACCATGGCACCGGCGTGGTGATCGGCCAGACCACCTGCATCGGTGACGGTGTCAAAATCTACCAGGGGGTGACTCTGGGGGCCCTTTCCACCCGGGGCGGGCAGCATTTAAGGGGAAAGAAACGGCATCCTACCATCGAGGATGCCGTTACCATCTACGCCGGAGCGTCTATTTTGGGTGGGGATACGGTGATCGGGAAAGGGGCGGTCATCGGGGCCAATGCCTTTGTCACGACCTCGGTAGAACCGGGGGCTGTAGTTATCGGACACCGGACAGATCCTTGATCACTTCCCCGGCCAGCAGCAGACCGGCAATGCCGGGGATATAGGAGGTGGAGCCGGGAATTTGCCGCTTGCCGATGGCGGCGGCTTCTTCCTCGGCGCCCACAGGCTTCATGGCCTCTTCGGTGGTAAAGACCACCTTCATGTGGTTGATTCCCCGCTTTTTCAGCTCTTTGCGCATGACTCGGGCCAGGGGACAGATGGTGGTTTTGGAGATGTCTGCCACCTGGAAGGCGGTGCCGTCCATCTTGTTGCCGGCGCCCATGCAGCTGATGATGGGCGTGCCAGCGGCAAAGGCCCGTTCGGCCAGGCACAGCTTGCCGGTGACGGTGTCGATGGCATCCACAATATAGTCATACTGGGTGAAATCGAACTGATCTGCCGTTTCCGGGGTGTAGAACACTTCGTGGGCGCAAATGACCAGTTCCGGATTGATGTCCAGCAGCCGTGCTTTGGCCACATCTACCTTCCGCTTGCCCACGGTGGAGTGGGTGGCAAAAATCTGACGGTTGATGTTGGTGACGGAAACGGTGTCGCTGTCGATGAGATCCAGGGCACCGATGCCACTGCGGGCCAGGGCCTCCGCCGTGTAGCCGCCCACGCCGCCGATGCCGAAAATGGCGACTCTGGCCTTTTGCAGCCGCTCCATGGCGTCGCTACCCAGTAAAATTTCAGACCGGGAAAATTGCTCCTTCATATTTGCCTCCTGCTGCGGATGTAAATTCCAAAACGGATGAAAAAAGGGAGCGGCGGGGCCGCTCCCGGTATATCAGTCGGAGAAGGTCAGAACGTCCTTGTAGCGGTCCTTGAAGATCTCGTAGACAGCAGCCAGAGTTTCCTCGTCCTCTACGGCCAGGTAGTTCTCGTTCTCCTCGTCCACGGGCTCAATCTCCAGGATCACGATCTCGTCGTTGCCGTCCTCAGTGGGCAGCAGCACCAGATATTCCACGCCCTCGTACTCGATCACGTCCAGGTACTCGAACTCGGTTTCTGCGCCGTTCTCGTCGGTCAACACCAGAATGTTCATTTCGTCCTCGGACAGGATCTCCTTGTTGTTATCCATAATTTGGTTCCTCCTAAAAGTGATTTCTCTTATTGTAGTGGCTGAACGCCAAAAAAGCAAGCCTCAATTTTCGCCGGAAAATTCCGTGCAGTAGGGACGCAGGGGGCAACCCTCACATTTGGGCCGCTGGGCGGTGCAGACCTCCCGACCAAAAAGCACGATGCGATGGCAAAAATCGCTGCTTTCCTCCGGCGGCAGGATAGCCCGCAGCTGCCGCTCCACCTTTTCCGGTTCTTTTCCTTTGGACAGGCCCAGCCGGCCGCAGATGCGGATACAATGGGTGTCGCAGACCACGCTGCCGGGGGCGCCGTACAGGTCGCCCAGCAAGAGATTGGCGGTTTTCCGGCCCACGCCGGGGATCCGCAGCAATTCCTCCATGGTGCCGGGAACTTTGCCGCCGTAATCACGCAGCAGCATCTGACAACCCAGCACGATGTCCCGAGCCTTGTGCTTGTAAAAACCGCAGGAATGGACAAATCTTTCCACATCGGCAATATCAGCGGCGGCCATGGACTCCAGGGTAGGATATGCGGCAAACAGGGCCGGGGTCACCAGGTTCACCCGGGCGTCGGTGCATTGGGCCGACAGCCGCACAGCGATCATCAGTTCATAGTCCTTGCCGTAATGCAGGGCACAGGGTGCGTCGGGATATTTCTCTTTCAGAATGCCAATGATGGCTTGTACCTTTTCTTCCATGATGCACCTCCTTTTGGCCGATTCTATCATAAAATCCGCCAAAAAGGAAGTGGAAAATCCAAGATATGATAAATTGTTGTTTACACGATTAGCGGCGAAGCCGCAATCGCTTCCCCCGGGGGGAAGCTGTCATAAAAATCCAAAATGGATTTTTATGACTGAAGAGGAATGCGGGCAGAAATCCTGCGGTTTTTGCGCTGTAACAGGCCTTTTCCTGTTTCCAACATATCGCCATTCCTCTTCCGACCTCGCTTCGCTCGGCCACCTTCCCCCCGGGGGAAGGTACGCGCCTTCGGCGCTATAAACAACACTTTATGTTTCTGTCGGCAGGTATTCGGCGGAGAGGGCGGAAATTTCGTAGGCAGTGCGTTCCAGGGCCCCGTCGTCGGTGATTTTTGTATAAACCCGACTTTGCAGCCGGCCCTGGATGTGGATCCGGTCGCCGGTGCGGCACAATGCGATCTGCCCGGCGATGCGACCCCAAAGGATGCATGGCAGGTAGTCAGCCCGGTGGAAGGCCCGGGGCACTGCCAGCATTACATCGCAGATCTCCCGTCCCAGCGGTGTCCGGCGGTAGGTGGGCACCCGGCAGAGCGGCCCGCACAGATGCACATCGTTGATGGGTTCCCCTTCCTCGGCCCACACCGAGGTGGCGTACACGAAGATCAGCAGCCGGCGGATCCCGTTTTCCCGCTGATTGTGGGAGCGGATCTGGCCCTCTACCCGCAGCATTCCGCCGCCGGAAAGGTCTACAGACTCCAGCACCCGGCTTTCTGCAATCACCGGCAGCAGATCTACCGTTCCCGACAGCCGGGGCACCGCCAGTAGAAAGCGGTAAAACTTTTTTCGATGGTTTTCGTGGGAAAATTGGGGAAGACCCTGCAGCTCGCCCCGCAGGATCACAGTGTTTTCAGTTCGTTCCATAAGTACCACCTCGAGGGAAGATATGTATGGAACATCCTATGGCAGAAGCGGATCAAACAGAACGGCAGAATCCTGGAAGCTTTTGTAAATTGTAGTTTGTCGGGCAGAGCGGAACCCCGATCTGTAGGGCGGGGTCATGACCTGGCCCTACAAGTGATCGTCATCGCGGTTCGACAAACAGCAAGCGGCATGTAAAAAAGGAGATGCAGCAGCATCTCCTTTAGAATTTATCCATGATGGTTTGGTTGCCTTTGGAAACGATGGCATCGGCATTTTCACCCAGGGCATTCCGCAGCAGGGGCAGCTCCGTATTGCAGCCGTGGGGCACGGCCCAGGCACCGGCATCGCTGCCGCAGGCGATGAGACCGCCCAAATTTGCAAACTGCCGCAGGTTTTCTTCAGCAGAAGCCGTGATGGCGCAAACAGCCTCTTCGTTGAACCGGCCTTTGCCCCGCAAATTACCGATGGCAGACAGGGTGGGCACCCAAACGGTCCCCATTTCTGCCATGGCCGCCAGGGCATCGGCATCCAAGTAAGCGCCGTGCTCGATGGAATCCACCCCGGCTGCTGCAGCGGCCTCCACCGTCCGGGCGCCGTTGGCGTGGGCCATGACGGCAAAGCCCTCCTCATGGGCAATGTGGACCAGTTCCCTGATCTCTTCGGCAGACCGGCCTTCTTCGGTGAGCCTACCGAAGCGGTCAAAATCCATAAGTCCGGAGATCATGATTTTGATAAAATCTGCACCGTTTGCCCGCATTTTCTCCACAAGGGCGGCGTATTCCTGGAAATTTTCGTACTTTTCTCCAATAAATCCACCGTAATGCCCGGCGCGGCAAAGGGGGGACAGGGGGGTGCGGTAGCGGATGCCGTATTCTGCGGCCACGGCCCGGGCTGTTTTGCCTACGCCCCAGCGGTCACCGCCGTCCCGCAGGTAGGTGTAGCCGTCCTGTTGATACCGGGCTAAGGTTTGCCGGATGAAGGCCTCCCGGGGCACCTGGCTGTGGCTGGCGATGGCGGCTTTCCAGTCCCGGCCGTCCAGCACCATGTGGATGTGACAGTCGCAGTTCATCATGCGAAAGCGTCCAGGGCCAACTTGAAGGCACCGTAAGCGCCGGCATCGTTGCCCAGCTCGGCAATGGCGAAACGGACGGCGGATGCGGCATGGAAGACATATTTATGGAAATAGGGTTTGATGCCGTCCAGCAGCACCTGGCCGGCCTTGCACACGCCGCCGCCCAGAACGATGACCTCCGGGTCGATGACGCAGCTTAAGTTTGCCAGGAATTCGCCCAGGTAGGCAAAATACTGCTCCCGGGCAGCAAGGGCGATGCCATCGCCGGTGGCGGCAGCATCGAACACATCCTTGGCCATGATTTTGCTCAGATTGCGCAGGGGAGAGGGGTCATCGGTGACAGCCAGCTGCCGCTTTGCAAGGGTGGACAGGCCGGTGGCAGAGCAATACTGCTCCACGCAACCCCGCTTGCCGCAGCCGCAAACCTCGGTTTCGTCCCGGTTTAGCACCAGGTGGCCAATCTCACCGCCGGAGCCGTGGGCGCCGTGGAGAACCTGGCCGCCGACGACGATGCCGCCGCCAACGCCGGTGCCCAGGGTGGCCATGACCATATTTTCGCAGCCTTCGCCACCGCCCTTCCAGAATTCGCCCAGAGCGGCCACATTGGCATCGTTACCGGCTTTGACCGGCAGGCCCGTCAGCTGGGACAGGCTTTCTGCGATGTTGAACACGCCCCAACCCAGATTGACACACTTATTTACCACGCCGCGGCTGTTGACCGGACCGGGAACGCCAATGCCGATGCCGATGACGGACTCCTTTTCAATGCTGTATTCCGTCAGGTAGCGGTCCACCGCAGCGGCAATATCCGGCAGGATCCGGCTGCCGCCGTCGGAAACATCCGTGGGGATCTCCCACTTGTGCAGCAAATCGCCGCTTTCTTCAAAAAAAGCCAGTTTAACGGTGGTGCCGCCAACATCAATGCCAAAACCGTAACGCATATAGAAAACCTCCAAAGTTATATTTATAAGGAAAGGTATTGTTTAACGTAGGATAAAAGAAATGTCATTGCGAACCAGTCCGCAGACTGGTGTGGCAATCCTGTGGATTTTCAGAGCCGTTTTCGATGGGCTTTCCCTCTATCTGGGGGATTGCCACGTCGCTGACGCTCCTGGCAATGACAGCGTATCGTTGTGCAAACAACAATATGTTTGTCTATTATACATCCTCGGTGCGCAAAAAGCCATAGGGTGTGGAAAATATTTTATTATCTTTTCATTTTCCCTTGCGTTTGGCGGGAAAATGCTGTAACATATAAACAAGAACAAATAACGAAAGGATGTGCCGATCGTATGATCAAAGTTGATATTTCCAATGTATGGGGACAGGTTTCTCTGCCCGATTTGTTGGCAATGGAAAAAGAGGTATTTGCTGCTCACATGACCTTGACCGAGGGCGATGGCCCCGGCAATGATTTCCTGGGTTGGCTGCAGCTGCCCGTGGCAGAGCCCACCGAAGAAATGTTGCGTATTTCCGCTGCTGCGGATAAGATCCGAAAGAACTCTGACGTGTTCGTGGTCATCGGCATCGGCGGCAGCTATTTGGGCCCCCGTGCTGCCATCGAACTGCTGCAGGGCTGCAACCACAATATCGGCAAGGGCAAGGGCAATCCTCAGGTCTATTTTGCCGGTAACGGCCTCAGCACCCGTGCCTGGAACGAACTGATGCGTCTGCTGGACGGCAAGGATTTCTCCATCGCCATCATCTCCAAGTCCGGCACCACCACCGAGCCCGCCATCGCTACCCGTGCCCTGGTTTCCATGCTGAAGCAGAAGTACGGCGAGGACGCCAAGGAGCGTATTTTCGCCATCACCGACCCCTGCAAGGGCGCTCTGCGCCAGATGGCCACCGAGGAAGGCTGGGAGACCTTCGTGATCCCCGCCGATGTGGGCGGCCGCTACAGCGTGCTGACCCCCGTGGGTTTGCTACCCATGGCCGTGGCCGGCATCGACATCAACGATGTGATGACGGGCGCATATGATGCCAAGCAGGACTATGACCTGCGTTCCTTCGAAAACCCCGTGTGGCTGTATGCCGCTGTCCGTAATCTGCTGTATCGCCGTGGCAAGTGCATCGAGCTGCTGGAGTCCTTCGAGCCCGGCTTCAAGATGATGGGCGGCTGGTGGCAGCAGCTGTTCGGCGAATCCGAGGGCAAGGACGGCAAGGGCATCTTCCCCGTCACGGCCGAGTTTACCGCCGATCTGCACTCCCTGGGTCAGATGATCCAGCAGGGTGAGCGCAACATCTTCGAGACCATGATCCGCTTCGATCCTCCCCAGAACAGAATGTTCATCTTCTCCGATGAGAAGGATCTGGACGGTCTGAACTACATCGCCGGCAAGACCCTGGACTTTGTGGACGAGCAGGCTTTCCGTGGCACTTTGGCTGCCCATGTCGACGGCGGCGTGCCGGTCATCACCATGGATATGGGCCAGCTGACTGCACAGAAGCTGGGCGAAATGTTCTACTTCTTCGAGCTGAGCTGCGGCGTGTCCGCCTACATGCTGGGCGTCAATCCCTTCAACCAGCCCGGCGTGGAATTCTACAAGCGCAACATGTTCCAGCTGCTGGGTAAGCCCGGTTACGAGAGGTAAAAAATCTATTGCAAATTGCGAAAATAGTTGTTGCAAATTCTCGCAATAACTGTTAGAATGTCCATAAGCCAATTATTAGGCATTGCAAAGGAGGAATTTCCTATGATTCGTGTTATTATGGGCCTGAAGGGCTCCGGCAAGACCAAAAAGCTGATCGATACCATCCATGAGACTCTGGAACACGCCAATGGCGACGTTGTCTGCATCGAGTACGGCAAGAAGCTGACTTATGATGTGAACTACAAGGTTCGTCTGGTTGACTCCAAGGAATATGCTATCAGCAACGTTGACATGCTCAAGGGTTTCCTGAGCGGTCTGCACGCCGGCAACTTCGACATCACCCATGTGTTCATTGACAACCTGTACAAGACCATCGGTAACGATCTGGCTGCTGCTGAGGGCTTTGTCACTTGGTGCGCCACTTTCGCTGAGGCCAACAATATGAACATCACCATGACCATCTCCGAGGACGTTGCCAACGTCTCCGAGGAAGTCAAGAAGTACCTGTAATTTTACAAAGTACATCGCCCCCACCGGAATTCCCGGTGGGGGCATTTTCTATCCGTTGATTTAGTAAGTTGGAGTTTAGCGGCTAGATATCATCGTAGGGGCGAGCATTGCTCGTCCGGGCATTTGCAACGCAAAATGCCGTGCCGTAGGCACAGCATAGTTATTTTTATTGAAAAAACCGAAAAATGTTCCATTTTTCGGCGGACGGCCGATGGCCGCCCCTACAAAATAACTGCCCGACAAACTGAAATTTGCAGCATGGTTACCAATTTTTTGCCCCGGTGGAAGGTGGACCACCGGGGCGTTTTGTTATTTTTTCTTGCGACCCGTTGTGGGACGGGCGGACATTTTTTCCAACGGCAGTCGATCCTTGGGATTCTTGGGAACAAAACCGGGGGTTTCAATACGATTGCGATCCCGGGGAGGCAGCTTGCCGGGCACCGAGGGCTTTCCGGGCCGCTGGGGCAGCTTGCCGGGTTTGGGCGGCAGCTTCGGCGGCGGTGCGGTGGGTCGGTCGGGCCGGGGCGGAATGGCCCGGATCAGACACTTGGGCCCGGAACCGATGAGATCCTCCCGGTGGGCTTTCAGCAGAGCCTCCCGAACCAGGTAGTAGTTCTTGGGGTTGCGGTACTGGATCAGCGCCCGCTGCATGGCCTTCTCGTGGGGATCGGTGGGGACATAGACCTTCTCCATGGTCCGGGGATCCAGACCGGTGTAGTACATGACGGTGGAGAGGGTGGAGGGGGTGGGGTAGAAGTCCTGGACCTGCTCGGGGTTGTAGCCCATTTCCCGGATATATTCGGCCAGTTCGATGGCCTCTTTCAGGAACGAACCCGGGTGGCTGGACATCAGGTAAGGCACAAGATACTGATTCATGCCGTACTGCTTGTTGAGGGCAAAATATTTATCCACAAACTTGTTGTAAACCGCATTTCTGGGCTTGCCCATCTTGTCCAGCACCGCATCGGATACATGCTCCGGGGCCACCTTCAGCTGGCCGGAGATGTGGAATTGCACCAGTTCCTTGAAGAAGGTGTCCTTCTTGTCAGCCAGCAGATAGTCAAAACGGATGCCGCTGCGGACGAAGACTTTTTTTACGCCGGGGATCTTTCGCAGCTTGCGCAGCAGGGCAACATAGTCAGTGTGGTCGGCCTTCATATTTTTGCAGGGCGTGGGATACAGGCACTGGCGACCGCCGCAGGCACCCTTACTGAGCTGTTTTTCGCAGGCAGGGTGGCGGAAATTGGCGGTGGGGCCACCCACATCGTGGATATAACCCTTGAAATCCTTGTTTTTGACCATCACTTCCGCTTCCGAGAGGATGCTCTCGTGGCTGCGGGTCTGGATGATGCGGCCCTGGTGGAAGGTCAGCGCGCAGAAGCTGCAGGCACCGAAACAGCCACGGTTGCTCACCAGGCTGAACTGGACCTCTTCGATGGCCGGCACGCCACCTTTTTTGGCGTAGCTGGGATGCCAGGTGCGCTCGTAAGGCAGCCCGTAAACCCCGTCCATCTCCTCGGTGGTCAGAGGCTTCTGGGGCGGATTTTGCACCACATAGAAGCCTTCGTAAGGCTCTGCCAGCCGCTTGGCGGTGAAAGGATCGCAGTTGCCGTACTGAATCTTGAAGGACTCGGCGTATTTGCGCTTGTTGCCTTTCAACTCCTCAAAGCTGGGCAGCACGATGGTGGGCAGGCTCTCGTCCAGCTGGGCGGTTTTGAACACAGTGCCATCAATGTAGGTGATGTCCTTGGCTTCCATGCCGGCGTTCAGAGCATCGGCCAGCTCCACGATGCTCTTTTCACCCATGCCGTACATCAGAATGTCGGCCTGGCTGTCCAGCAGGATGGAGCGCTTCATGCTCTCACTCCAGTAGTCATAATGACCCAGACGGCGCAGGGAAGCTTCGATACCGCCGATGAGAATAGGAACATCCTTGTAGGTCTGGCGGATCAGATTGCAGTAGACGACGGTGGCGTAATCGGGCCGCTTGCCCATTTCGCCGCCGGGCGTAAAGGCATCGGTCTTGCGGCGATGTTTGGTGACGGAGTAGTGGTTGACCATGGAGTCCATATTGCCGCCGGAAACCAGGAAGCCCAGCCGGGGACGGCCATAGATGTCAATGGACTTGGGATTTTTCCAGTCGGGCTGAGAGATGATGCCCACGCTGTAGCCGTGGCGCTCCAAGATCCGGGAGATGATGGCGTGACCAAAGGACGGGTGATCCACATAGGCATCGCCGATGACATATACAAAGTCACACTGTGCCCAGCCCCGGTCCAGCATATCCTGTTTGCAAATGGGCAGAAAATCCATAAGGCACCTCCTGTAGTATTTTGTTTATTGTAGCATGAAAAGCCCCAAAAGGGAAGTAAAAAACTTTTTTGAAAAATATGAAAAAAAGTGTTGACAAATGGGAATGTGTATGTTAATATACTCAAGCGCTGAGGGCAACGCCCCAAAGCAAAACAAAATATGGGCGAGTGGTGGAATTGGTAGACTCGCTAGATTCAGGTTCTAGTGTTCACTGCGGACGTGCGGGTTCAAGTCCCGCCTCGCCCACCAAAGAGACAGTCGAAAGGCTGTCTCTTTTTTTGCCAGTCGATACTGGCTAAAACGGTTATAACCCCCGATTTTCTGCGTAAAAACAGAAAACCGGGGGCTTTTTGTACCTTAGAGCCAATTCTTGCCTGTTTGCAACTATTGCTGCCTATTTTTCCAAACCCCGTCGGCGCCCGGGCGGCGTAATACAATCTGGCTTAATCATTGTTTGTGCTTGTGTTTACTCAACATGAATGTAACAAGCTTGCGTTATTTTGAGTATGTATCTCGGTTGAAGAAAAAATTGAAAGCATATTGTGGCTAGACAATGTTTGTGTTACAATTAATGCAATACTGATAATACTTTAGGGGGAATAAACATGACATTAGACGTGGAAAAAACAAAAAAGTTGATCGATATTTTTTCTAGACTAAACGAAGAAAATCAAGAGGCCGTATTAGTAAAGGCATTCCAATTGGAGATTGAACAAAACTCAAGAAGCAATATTCAAAAGCTGGGAAAGCCCTCTGCTCAAGATGATGTCGATGAACATGTATACACGAGATTAAAAGAAATGGATAAGATCATGAAACTCTTGGACGATGCTGGTCCAACGGGTCAGGCAGCAATGGTTTTTCTTATGGATAGGATGACCAACGGTGAATTTACAAAGGAAGAGAACATTGACTTCAGTATAAGCGTGAGGAAATTATCTGCGTCTGAATATATTGAAAAATACATCCCTGACGCGGATATTGAGAGGGCAAAAGAACTTTATCGGTCTCTTCATATAGACTAGGAAGAAATTCCGTGGTTTTCTTCGGCGCGAATTGAAGCAAACGAATTGTGGAAACTCATATTGGGGCAATGTTTCCTTGCTGAAAAATAACATGGATGATCGAAATATACTTCTCAAACGGGAAAATATGTATCATACCTTATTGAGTTTGTATGCTATAATTATATGCGAGGTGATTTTTATGTCTCTGGCAGAGTTTATTCTTGAGGTATTATCCGCTGTTGGTACGGTAGGTGCAACATTATTAGCTCTTTGGTTAGCGGTCCACGACAAAATGCGCAAGGTGGATGCTGTCTTTGTATGGGGAACACCAACGGATTATCAACCAATGCTTTATATAAAAAACATGGGAAACAAAGCTATTGTGATAGATTGCATCAGAATCGAGTATAGAGGAAATGAAGTGTGTAAAATCCAAATTTTTGATTCATTCGATTTGCGCAAGTTTGCGATATTAAAGTCATGTGAAGAAATAACAATTCCATTTGGCAATAAGATACCTGAGATTCAGGCACCTAAATCTATGGCGCGAAAGTATTGGCTTGAAGTAACGATTGTACCGCGGAGGGGAAGAAGTTTTGTTTCAAAACAAAAGTATTCCTTCTTGGAACTCGACGAGTTGCTATTTAATAGCGCATTATTCTCAAAAGATTAATTGTGGATTTTGTTAGTAAAAACGTAATTGCCAGGGTGCCAAATATATATCATACCTTTGAAACCTGATGGTGTAACAGCCATCAGGTTGTTTTATTTTGGAGGTAATGATATGAAACAGAAAGAGATTAAGGTATTGATGGTAGCACCGGGGGAGCATCCCAAGGAAGTGGTGCTGGAAAACAACCTGGATTCGCTACAGAAGGCGGTGAGCATCGGCTGTGACTACCAGGGGCTGATCGAGGTTGTAGGGCTGGAAAAGGGCGTATGCATCATCTGCAACGAGGAAGGCAAGTTGCTGGGCTTAGAGGGCGACCGGTGGCGCAGATCCATTTTGTAAATAAAAAAGTAACCCCCGATTTTCTGCGTAAAAACAGAAAACCGGGGGCTTTTTGTTTTGTTAAGGCAATTCTGATCTGTTTGCAACGATTACTGCCTTTTTTCCAAACCCCGTCGGCGAAATGGCGGCGACGAGGGAGGAGGGAGGAAAATTTACGGCTTTCGATTGACAATTACAGAACAATCGTGTATACTATCCTCGCAAGTAAATATTCCGTTTAAGTGCCTGTGGATGCGGTAACAGCCCCACAGGAGAATAGGAAACCGGGTGCGAATCGCGGACGGTACCGCCACTGTATGCGTGGAGGTTCTGCATGAGGCGAAAGCCAGTCATTGGAGAAATCTGAGAAGGCTATGCAGAACTGTTGATGCGTAAGTCAGGAGAACTGCTTAAATGAGGGAAAACACATGGGTCTGCAAGTACGGACCGGTGTGATTTTTGTTGCGGAAAATCGGCTGCAGCTGCCCTTATGTCGGGTTGCTGCAGCTTTTTGTATTTTCCGCAGGCCAACTGAATATTGCTTATCGATACGGCCAGGTGATCCGGTGAGAATCCGGAACAACCGTCCATTGCTGTGTTTGGCATCTCCCCCTTTGCCATAAGTCAGAGAGCCTGCCGTGTCGATTGGGTTTTTCACGCTTTGACAGGAGAGTGTAGCCTTGTTTGACCGTACTTGCGGCCAGACCAGGTTACACTCTTTTTGTTTGCGAGAAGACTACAACGATATAAAGGAGGGATGCATGTGACACCTGAAGAGAAAAGGGCCTGGGCGGAGGACCTTTTGCGAAAGAAATACGCAGAACTTGGACGATTGCCAACAAAAAAAGACTTTGACGATGTTGCCTGCTCCCAGATCAAGGCCTATCTTGGTCCCTGGCCACGGGCGTTGGAGTCTGCTGGGTTGAAACCACCCAAAGAGAAGAAAACCACCCCATAGCATAAGAAAGGATGTATCTGTTATGAGAATCAGCAAAAAAGTTTTGAGTTTGCTTTTGGCCCTGGTCATGGTGCTGGGCCTGCTTCCTGCCACAGTTGCAGGCGCAACGGAGGCAGAAGAATATGTGTATCTTTCCATCAGTTTTGATGGAAAGTACATCGATGACAAAAGCGGCGACCCCATCGTGTATCTTCCCATCCCGCTGGAGAAAATTGCTGCCGTTGACCTGACGGAATACGGTTTGGACAATATGTTGTTTGATGCAGATGGCGATGGTACATACGAGATCACCGCCCTGCAGCTGCTGATCTACGCCCATGAGGAACTTTACGGCGGAGACTGGGGCGATGTAAACTTTGACGCCCTTCCCGGAAGTTCTTACTTCGCAGGCGGTATCTTTGGCTTCACCGAGAACCTGGTTTATTTCCTCAACGGCGATTTCCCTGTGGACGAATCCCAGGAAAGCGACTTTATGACCGTTGGCGCAACCTCCGACCGGATCGTGCTGGAAGCCGGCGACTTTTTGGATGTGGCCAGCTTTGGCTGCTACAGTTTCCTTTGGGATCAGCTTGGCGGCTTCCATCTGTTTGCTGACCCGGAGGGCAATTATGTCCATGACTATTCTGTAGCCGCAGGCGAGGCACTGTCTGTAAAGTTGATGCACTCTTTCTGCGATCTGATGTTTGGTCAGTCTTGGGTGAAGGACGCTACGGATTACGAAGTCTATTACGGTGCTACCTTTGGTGAGGCAGAAGGCTCTGTTATGACTGACGACTCTGGTTGCGCTGAAATCACCTTTGATGCGCCCGGTACTTATTATGTATGGTGCGACGGTGCCATGGGTACCGACGATGGTACCCATGGTTCCTGCGATCACTACAGCGAAACCTACGAGCCTTGTATCGTTTCCGCCCCTGCTTATGCCAAGGTAACCGTTACCGGTGAAGAGGCACCTGAACAGCCCGAAACTCCCCGCCAGCCCCAGGATGTTTCCGCGGTTTTGAACGCCACCATGGCACAGCTGGCGGCCACCGTCACCGCCCCTGCCTTCGGCACCAATGCCGGTGAATGGACTGTGTTCGGTCTTGCCCGTGGCAACTACTTTGCCAAGGACAATGCCTATTTTGCCGACTACTATGAGAGAATCGTGGAATATGTCAACACCACCGCTGCCACGCTGGACATGGACGGTGCGCTGGATAAAAACAAGTCCACCGACAATTCCCGTTTGATCGTAGCCCTGTCCGCCATCGGCAAGGATGCCACTTCTGTTGGTGACTGGAACTTGGTGGAAGCTTATAGCGCCAACGGCATCAACTGGATCAGGCGGCAAGGTATGAACGGCACTATTTGGACGCTGATTGCCCTGGATTCCGGCAATTATGAAACCTCCGATCCTACCATCCGTCAGCAGTGTGTGGATGCCATCGTTGCAGCACAGCACAACGACGGCGGTTGGTCCCTGGTCACTGCCAAAACCCAGCCTTCCAATGTGGATATCACCGGCATGACCCTGACCGCTCTGTATCCCTACCGGGATCAGCCGGAAGTTGCAGCAGCTTGCGAAACAGCCTTTGCATGGTTGTCCGAGAGCCAGCTGGACAATGGCGGCTTCCCCTATGGCCAGGGCGAAACCTCCGAAAGCTGCGTATGGGCCATTGTGGCGCTGACCACCTGGGGCATCAATCCCGATACCGACCCTCGCTTTATTAAGAATGGCAATTCTGCCATCGACAATCTGCTGACCTACTATGTGGAAGCTGAAGCAAGATTTGAACACGGCAGAGGTGCCGGTTCCAACGCTATGGCCACCGACCAGGCCACCTATGCGCTGGTTGCCTATGACCGTTTTGTCAATGGCGAGAATACACTGTTTGACTACAGCGATGTAACCCTTGATGCTGCTCCCAGCGGTGACGAAATGTCCGCCACCTTGGGCCTGCCCGCTGAGATCAATCCCGGCGTTGAATTTAACGGTGTCATCAGCATCAATAAGTGGGATAACGAGGCTGGCTACAAGCTGATCGACTTTATCGTGACCGTTCCCGAAGGTGTGACGGTCACCGGCGTAACTGCAAGCGACCGTCTGATTGGCGGCGAAGTCAGCTGGAATTTGGAAGCCGAAACCGGTAAACTCCGTGTGGTCTACTTCGATGCCAACAATAACAGCACCTTAACCGTTACCGGCGAAGAGTTCCCCGCAGAACTGTTTACCATCGGTTTCAAGGCAGAAAATGTGACCAGCGGCAGCAAGCTGGATATTGCTATTTCCGGTATGTCCGTAAAGCTGACCTCCGATTCCGAGGATGAAGCATCTATGGTCGTGGTGAACACCGACACAGCCAAGGGTACTGTGAATGTAGTTGTGGGTATCTCCTTCAGCGCCGTGTGCCTGTATACCGGTGATGATGTGGATCTGATTCCCTCCACCAAGAAGGCTGTGGCCGTGGCCGTTACCGGAATCAGCAACGGAACCAAGCTGACTTATAACGATGGTACCAATGCCGTGGAATTCAAGTACAGCGCAGAAATCTCTGCAAAGACCGGTGTTGCTACCTATGTAGCATTGGTGGATGCGACCATCGCCATGGAGAATTTCGTGAACGAAAACTACTTTACCATCCCTGGTGGCAATGCTACCACGGTTGCCTTTGGTGATACCAATGGTGATGGCGTAGTCAATGCCCAGGATGCATTGGCTGTGGTGGATACCTGGCTGCGCAAGGGTGATGAACCCACGGATGATGATATTTTGACTATGAATGTCAACGGTGACAGCCGCATCAACACCTTTGATGCACTGGGCATCGTGGAGGCCTTTGTGAACAAGACCGATTACATTGTTGTGACCAAGGCAGCAACCATTACCGCAAATCCGTAACCACTTATGGGTGGGAGATACACGCTCCCACCCACCCTTTATAAAGGAGTGTTCCCATGAAACAATTTATCAAGAAAAGATGGCCGTGGTTCGTCGGCATCTGCATCTTAATAGCAGCAGTTGTATTATTGTTGGTGCGGTGCGATAACGAAGAAACCTCTGGCGAACCAACTTTAACGGTGGAAACACCCCAAAAACTCTCCGCATCCCAAACTTCAGAATTCACATTGGATGTGACCATATCCGATTTGGGAGATGCCCGTTATCCCGCTATGAGTATGAGCATTGCTTTTGATTCCTCCCGGCTGGAATTCCTCGGTGTAGAAGAAGGTAACATCTTCATTCTCAGTGACGAAAACGCTAACCATCAGCAGCTTCCCGAATGGAGCTATAATGTGCAAAACAGCAACGAAACGGGCCTTATCAACATTATGTATTTGGATATGACCGGCGGGAGAAACGCATTCACAAAGGAACTTTTGGCGAAGGATTACAATGTGGTTCTGCGGCTGAAGTTCCGTCTTCGGGGAAGTGCTAGGCCCGGCGATGTTCTTGATTTGATCGTGGAAGACGCAGTCTTTGCTGCATCCGACGAAACCCAAAGTCTTGCCATGACCACAGATACCTTGAAAGTCAAAAACGGCAGACTCGTGATTGGAGAATAAATAATGAAGAAAATACTGAGCCTTTTATTGGCTTTTACCATAATGCTTTCCCTCTGCGCCTGCGAAGGCAACTGGGCCAGCGTCAATTTGAAAGATCCTATTCAAATTTCTGATAATGGGGTCATCCAGGCAAATGTCATCAAGCAGATCCAGCAAGAATCAGCCATCGGCATTTTTACCGGAAAATCCGGTGACTTCAAATACGAGTGGACGATCTTTGGCAGCGATATCACCCAGCCGAAAGAAATCAATCTCGGGCTACAGATCAGCAAGACCTCTGAGGGTTATATCCAAGTAGTCATGAATCAGGCAGAAGGATTCGGTTTTTCAGCATTACTTTCCATGTATTTGAATGAGCGATGGAATGCGCAAAGTGCAACAGCATTTGTCGGTGACACAGCCCTTGCATCCGTATCTGTTACCGGTAGTAAAAGCACCATTCTGAATCTGACTCTGGATGGCAGTGTGGGCGAATTTGTTGTTCGCGCAGATCCACCTGCAGAAGACACCCCACCTACCGACGGTGTTGAATCTCCAACAGAGGGAACGACACCCTCCACAACTGGGAAAGATGACTACCTCTCCAAACCGGAGAATAACGATGATAAGGTTTATACCGATGGCAAAGATAAGTACAACACTGACCCTGTGCCGCCTGGAAAGCCAGACCCTGTAGAGCCGGAAGACCAAGAAGTGAACAAGGGCAAGACCTATACCTGCACCTTCTCCATCGAGTGCGCCACCATCCTGAATAACCTGGATCAGCTTGACCCCGAAAAATTAGAAATGGTTCCTTCCGGTGGTGTGATCCTCCCCAAGACCACCGTGACCTTTTATGAGGGTGAGTCTGTATATGATGTACTGCAGCGTGTTTGCAAAGAAAATGGCATCCACATGGAAGCATCCTGGACACCCATTTATAACAGTGCTTATGTAGAAGGTATCCACAATCTGTACGAATTTGATTGCGGCGCATTGTCCGGTTGGATGTACAAAGTTAACGGCTGGTATCCCAACTATGGCAGTTCCCGTTATCAGCTGAAAGATGGCGATGTAGTCGAGTGGCGGTTTACCTGCGACCTGGGTAATGATATCGGTGGTGGCTACGCAGTAGGTGGTTAAGATGCAGGATCGTTTTGCGAAATATCACCCATTGGTAAACTTTCTGTATTTTACCTTGGTAATTGGTTTTTCTATGGTGCTGACCCATCCGCTGGCACAAGGCATATCCCTTGTCTGCGCGATTATTTACGCAGTACAGACAGAAGGCAAGAAAGCAGTGCTGTTTACCTTAAAATGGTGTTTGCCCATTATGCTGCTGACAGCATTTATGAACCCGGCATTTAGCCACGAAGGTGCGACCGTCCTACTCTATTTCCCCACAGGAAACCCGCTGACTTTGGAAAGCATTCTCTATGGCTTTTCTTCCGGTGTGATGATCGCCACGGTAATGCTTTGGTTTGTGAGTTTCAGCCGTGTCATTACCTCCGACAAATTTATCTACCTTTTCGGTCGCATCATCCCGGCAATGTCGCTGGTGCTGAGTATGACCTTGCGGTTTATCCCTAAGTTCAAGGCACAGATGAATGCAGTGGTAGATGCACAGAAAAGTATTGGTAGAGATATTTCGGAAGGCAGCCTTTGGCAGCGGACAAAGATCGCAATCACGGTGCTGTCCATCATGGTCACCTGGGCGCTGGAAAATGCCATTGAAACTGCCGACAGTATGAAAAGCCGTGGTTACGGACTAAAAGGCCGCACAGCTTTTTCCATCTACCGTTTTGATGATCGAGATAAGATGGCATTGATTTACTTGGGTTTCTGCGGTTTCTGCTTACTCACAGGCAGTATGATCGATGCCTTTGGTTTTCTGTATTTCCCAAGATTACGCTATGTGGGTATCAATACCGTTACTATGGCCTTTGAATTCGTATATTTTAGTTTGTGTATAATGCCCGTGGTGCTGAACTGGGCAGAGGAGAGAAAATGGAAAGCTATTCATTCAAAAATGTAGATTTTACATA
>JAZUBW010000067.1:0-2398 GCA_045638785.1 Faecousia sp. | reverse complement strand
CTGAAGCAGGCCAACGACATCATCTGGGATCACAAGCTGAACAGTCTGCCCATCGTGGACGAAAACGATCATCTGATGTATTTTGTCTTCCGTAAGGACTACGCTTCCCATAAGGCCAACCCCCAGGAACTGCTGGACAAGGAAAAGCGCTACCTGGTCGGTGCCGGTATCAACTCCCGTGACTACGCCGAGCGTATTCCCGCTCTGCTGGAAGCCGGTGCTGACGTGGTCTGCATCGACTCCTCCGAGGGCTACACCTGCTGGCAGGCCAAGACCATCGCCTGGGTCCGCGAGAACTACGGCGACACCGTGAAAATCGGTGCCGGTAACGTGGTCGACCGTGACGGCTTCCGCTTCCTGGCTGATGCCGGCGCTGACTTCATCAAGGTCGGTATCGGCGGCGGCTCCATCTGCATCACCCGTGAAACCAAGGGCATCGGCCGTGGTCAGGCAACCGCTCTGATTGAAGTGGCTGCCGCCCGTGACGAATACTTCCAGGAGACCGGCATCTATGTGCCCATCTGCTCCGACGGCGGTATCGTCCATGACTACCATATGACCCTGGCTCTGGCCATGGGCGCTGACTTCATGATGCTGGGCCGTTACTTCGCCCGCTTCGATGAGTCTCCCACCCCCAAGGTCCTGGTCAATGGCTCCTACATGAAGGAGTACTGGGGCGAAGGCTCCAACCGCGCCCGTAACTGGCAGCGCTATGACCTGGGCGGCTCCACCAAGCTCAGCTTCGAGGAAGGCGTTGACAGCTATGTTGCCTACGCAGGTAACCTGCATGACAATGTGGAGGCATCCCTGTACAAGGTCAAGGCTACCATGTGCAACTGCGGCTATATCAACATTCCCGACTTCCAGAAGAATGCCAAGCTGACCCTGGTCTCCGCCGTTTCCATCGTCGAAGGCGGCGCACACGACGTTACCCTGCGTAATAAGTAATTGATAATGAACCAGCCCACGGGTCCCCCCGTGGGCTGCTTTTTTGTTGGTAAGATAAATTGTTGTTTATGTTTGCACCCGTAGGGAACGCTGTCCTCAGCGTTCCGTCAGAAAATTCGACCTCGATGGGCGAATTTTCTGCATCTTTCTGTGATGCTGCGGTGCAAAATTGTGCCGCTTCGCGGTCGGAACGCTGAGGACAGCGTTCCCTACAGAGCGCCGCGAAACAACAATTTATCTATCCAAACAGATCCTCCAGGGTGCCAAAGGTATAGCCCATTTCTTTCCAGCGGGTCAGCAGCTGGTCCAGGATTTGGGCGTTGGTCTCGCTGGTGGAATGCAGCAGGATCACGGCGCCGTTGTGGGTCCTGGGCAGCAGTTTCGACATGGCATCGTCGGCACTGGGCTGCTTGTCATTTTGCCAGTCCACATAGGCAAGACTCCAGAATACGGTTTTGTAGCCCAATTCTTTGGCCATTTTCAGGTTTTCCTCGCTGTAAATGCCCTGGGGCGGGCGGTAATATTTTGGCATGGTTTCTCCGGTGATTTCCTTGAATAGCGCCTCCAAATCCAATAATTCCTTAGAAAATGCTGCCTTGTCGGTCAGCTTACTCATATCCGGGTGGTGCATGGTGTGATTGCCCACGGTATGCCCCTCGGCCACCATCCGCCGCACCAGATCCGGGTTTTTCTCCAGATAATTTCCCACCAGGAAGAATGCCGCCGGCACCTGGTGCTTTTTCAAAATATCCAAAATTTTGGCCGTGCAGCCGTTTTCGTAGCCGGCGTCAAAGGTCAGGTACAGCACCTTTTCCCCGGTATTTCCCAGGTAAGCCGCATCATAGCGGGCCAGCACCGCCGAATTGGCCGGCCCCACCGGGGGCTGTCCCTCGGTCTGAAAGCTGAGGCCCCAGCTTCCCGTTTCCACTGTGTCCGCCAGGAAAATGCCGATGCCCAGCACCACCGCCAGCGCCATCACGCCAATGAGTATGTAAAGATCCCGTTTGCGCATAAAAACCGCCTCCTGTGGACAGCCTATGCGCCCAAATGGAAAATATGCGAAGGTAAATTGTTGTTTAGCAAAGCTCTGTAGGGAACGCTGTCCTCAGCGTTCCGACCGCGAAGCGGCACAATTTTGCACCGCAGCATCGCAGAAAGATGCAGAAAATTCGCCCATCGAGGTCGAATTTTCCGACGGAACGCTGAGGACAGCGTTCCCTACAGGTGCAAACATAAACAACAATTTATCGTTTCATCCCACAAAAAAATGACGGCCATTTGGCCGTCATTTTCTTATTTCATTCGTTTTTCCAGGGTTGCGGATGCAAGGCTGCTAAGGTAAACACGGTTCAGGCCGTACTCAGCGGTGAGTACGAAGGACTTGGGAAGATCGTCGCAGGGAACCACCTGACCCTCCCGCTCCGCACTCTCCAGGAATTCCCGGGTGCGT
>JAZUBW010000066.1:0-15644 GCA_045638785.1 Faecousia sp. | reverse complement strand
GGTTGCTCAGTTCGCAGCCTCCGGTAAGGAGACCAAGAAGAAGTCCCTGGCTGAGATCGCAATGAGCTACGGCTATGTTTACGTTGCTCAGATCGCTATGGGCGCTAACCAGGCTCAGACCATCAAGGCTATCTGCGAGGCTGAGGCCTACAACGGTCCTTCCCTGATCATCGGCTACGCTCCCTGTGAGATGCACTCCATCAAGGGCGGCATGACCAACTGCCAGGCCGAGATGAAGAAGGCTGTTGACTGCGGCTACTGGAACCTGTTCCGCTTCGATCCCAGCAAGGAGACCGGCAAGTTCCAGCTGGACAGCAAGGATCCCAAGGAAGGCTACCAGGAGTTCCTGATGAACGAGGCTCGTTACTCTCGTCTGACCCGTGAGTTCCCCGAGCGTGCAAAGACTCTGTTCGCTCAGAACGAGGCTGCCGCTAAGGAGCGTTGGGAGCACCTGAAGAAGCTGGTCGAGATGTACAAGGACTAATTCCTCTTCTTAGACTAAACAATGACCGCCCCGGGCAACCGGGGCGGTTTTCACGCGAAGGAAAGGAAGCATTTATGCTCTGCACAGTGATTGACATTCGTGGAGATTACGCCTTGGTCAAGTATGATGACACCGGCGTGGTATCCGAGGTTGCCATTGCCCTGCTGCCCTTCGGCATTGATTTGGGCGATCGGCTGAAATTTGAGAACTTCGAGTTCACGCAAGTATAAAATTCAGGGGCTGCCGATAAGGCAGCCCCTGTTGCATTATTTGGAATGTGAGCGAAAATACAAAACAATTGCAGAGATAATTGTAATCCCCACACCGGCCACAAAAAGCCACTGGGTTTGATGGAAGTGGAATCGAAAGGTCGGCCAGCCCGCGCCGGCAATTATATTGGTTTCGGCGGTTTTGTAAATTGGAATGATCAAAGAAGCCAGCAGAAACAGGGCTCCCTGGATCAGGCTCAGGGTCCAATAGAGCTTATTCTTCATCTTCCAGTTCTTCCTCGTCTACTACACGGACCTGCACTTTTTTGCTCTTTCGAACTTCCCGGCGCTCCTGGCGCTTTGCCTGGCGCTTCTGGCGCTTCATTTTGAAGTGGGATTGCAGTTCTGGGGGATGTTCCCGCAGCTTGTCCGGGTCGATCTCCCGCTGGTCCAGGCGGGCATGGGTATGCTCACGCAGCAAGGTATAGATTACAGCCGCCAGAGGCACCATCAGGAACATGCCAACCACGCCGAACAGACCGCCGCCCACAGCCACCGCCAGCAGCACCCACATGCCCGGCAGGCCGATGGACTCGCCCACCACTCTGGGGTAAATCAGGTTACCTTCGATCTGCTGGATCACCAGGAACATGATGACAAAACCAACTGCCAGCATGGGATCAGTGACCAAAATGAAGAAGGCACCAACTGCACAGCCGACAAAGGCACCCACAATGGGAACCAGGGCAGTAATGGTAATAAGCACACAGATCAGAGGGATATAGGGCATGCGGAAAATCAGCATGGCCGGGATGAACATACAGCCCAGGATCACGGCCTCCAGGGACTGACCCACCAGGTAATTGGAGAATACCGAGTTGATCATCCGCAGAATCCGAACGATGTGATCCGCGTTTTTCTCCTTCAGCAGAGCATACAACAAGCGGCGTCCCTGTCTTGCCAGGGTCTCCTTACAGGCCAGGCAATAGAAGGCAAAAACAATGCTGATCACCAGGTTGAATGCGGCGGAGAAAATATTGCTGACAGCGGAAATAGCCGTATTGACGATGGTTGCCAAGCTGTTGCTGATAAAGGTCGCTGCCTTTTCCAGGATGCTGCTCCAATTGATGCTCTGCAGATCAAAATTATCGTTGACCCACTCCAACAGTTCCGGACGCTCATTCAGGAAATCCATGACATTGGTTTCCATTCTCAGGAAGAAATCCGGCAACTGCACCAGCAGCAACTGCACGGTTTCGGTCAGTTGCGGGATCACCAGCATGACAACGCCCGCCACCACCAGACCAATGGCCAGCAGCGTCAACAGGATCGCCGTGATACGCTGGGGTTTTTCACTTTTAATGAATTTCAGTTTGCTCTCAATGGCACGCATGGGCACATTGAGGATGAAGGCGATCACACCGCCTAAAAGGAAAGGCGAAAAAATGCCGCCCAGGTACTGCACGACCATTTTGACCCGGTCTGTTTCATGCAGGAGCCAATAAAAAGCGATACAACCCAGCACACACAGGAAGATACGGAATATGGTCTTTTTCTCAATCTTCATCTGCTGCCACCTCCCTTAGTTTCTTTAATTATATCCACTGATGCAGGAAATGTCCAGTAAATATACTGTGAAATTTCAGATTATTTTGCATATTAAATGCCCTTGCGGCATAGCTTTTTCATGGCACCACACAGCATCGGAGGGATCGCCATGGAGCAAACCATAGAGGAAAGAGCCTGCGCTCTTGCTGTGTACATCATCGAAACCGGCGCCACGGTCCGGGCTGCCGCAAAACACTTCGGCATTTCCAAATCCACTGTCCACAAGGATCTGCAGCAGCGCTTGCCGGACTGTCAGCCCGCACTGTATGCACAAGTGCGGCCTGTCCTGGATTTTAACAAGCAGGAGCGTCACATCCGGGGCGGCTTGGCCACCAGGCGCAAATACAGAGGCATTTAGGAATTTGGCGTTGGGAATCAGGAATTTAAAAAGATAATATTGAAACGACTTCAAATTCCTGATTTCCATATACATTCTGCAGTGTATGTGTACTGTGGACAGTATGGATGTGCGCTTTTGGCGGATGCTTCAAAATCTTCTGCGACTGTTTGCACTTTTCTGTAAAATTTTCACAAATTTGGTGTTGCCAATCCAAAATGAATGTGCTATACTCAAAGTAGTATGCTGCGCTTAATGCAGCAAGAGTATATGGAGGTATAGACCAATGTACAATCGTAGCTATAATTTCTCTGCCGGCCCCGCTACCATGCCCGTCCCCGTTCTCGAAGAGATTCGTGATGAAATGCTCAACTACCGTGGCAGCGGTATGTCCGTCATGGAAATGTCCCACCGTTCCAAGGTTTACCAGGAGATCTATGACAATGCCGAAGCTGATCTGCGCAAGCTGATGAACATCCCCGAAAACTACAAGGTTCTGTTCATCCAGGGCGGTGCTACCCTGCAGTTTGCTATGATCCCCATGAACCTGATGGTCAATGGCGTTGCTGACTACATCGTCACCGGTGCCTGGTCCGAAAAGGCCTTCAAGGAAGCCAAGAAGTATGGCGACGTTCAGGCCATCGCTTCCTCCAAGGATCGCAACTACTCCTACATTCCCGACTGCTCTGATCTGCCCATCCGCGAGAATGCAGACTATGTCTACATCTGCGAGAATGAGACCATTCACGGCACTACCTTCCAGACCCTGCCCAACACCAAGGGCAAGATCCTGGTTTCCGACCAGTCTTCCATGTTCCTGTCCAAGCCCTGCAATGTCGCTGACTACGGCATGATCTACGGCGGCGTGCAGAAGAACATCGGCCCTGCCGGCATGGCCATCGTCATCATCCGTGAGGACCTGATCCGCACCGACCTGGATCCCAAGATCCCTGTCTACATGCGTTATGACATCCACGCCGACAACGGTTCCATGTACAACACCCCCAACTGCTGGGCTATCTACTGCTGCGGCAAGGTGTTTAAGTACCTGCTGGACAACGGCGGCCTGGAGGCTATGGCTGATTACAACGAGCGCAAGGCTAAGGTCCTGTATGACTACCTGGACGAGAGCAAGATGTTCAACGGCACCGTTGACAAGGAGTTCCGCTCCCTGATGAACATCCCCTTCGTCACCGAGTCCAAGGAGCTGGATGCTGAGGTCGTCGCTGCCACCAAGAAGGCTGGTTTCGACAACCTGAAGGGCCACAAGTCCGTCGGCGGTCTGCGTGCTTCCACCTACAACGCAATGCCCATCGAAGGCGTTGAGGCTCTGGTGGAGTGCCTGAAGAAGTTTGAAGCAGAGCACAAGTAATTAGGAGGAAAATTACATCATGAGAATTCTCGTTACTGACGGTATGGATAAGTCCGCCATGGCCGCTCTGCGCGCCAATGGCCACGAAGTCGTTGAGCAGTTCTACGAGCCCGCTGAGCTGGGCGCTGCTCTGCGTGATTTCGACTGTGTCGTTATCCGTTCCGCTACTAAGATTCGCAAGGCTCAGCTGGAAGTGGCTAAGGACAGCCGTCTGAAGCTGATCATCCGCGGCGGTGTCGGTGTCGACAACATCGACGTTGCTGATGCTGAGGCTATGGGCATTGCCGTGCGCAACACCCCCAACGCTTCTTCCAACGCTGTTGCTGAGTGCGCCATCGCTCTGATGTTCTCCTGCGCTCGTTTCGTTTCCCATGCCGGTCACACCATGCGTGCAGGCCAGTGGGAGAAGAAGGGTTACGCCAAGGGCTTCGAGCTGGGCGGCAAGACTCTGGGTGTCATCGGCTACGGCCGTATCGGCAAGCGCATCGGTGACATCGCTCAGGGCATCGGCATGAACGTTCTGGCTTACCAGCGTACCTACAAGCCCGAGTACGAGTGCGAGACCATGCACTTCGCTTCTCTGGACGAGCTGTTTGCCAAGTCCGACATCATCGCTCTGTCCACTCCCGCTCTGGGCAAGGCCATCATTGATGCCGAGTCCATTGCCAAGATGAAGGACGGCGTCGTCATCATCAACACCTCCCGCGGCAGCAACATCGACGAAGCTGCTCTGCTGGAGGCTCTCAACAGCGGCAAGGTTCGCGCTGCCGGTCTGGACGTTTGGGCAGAAGAGCCCACCAAGAATGTGGAGCTGTCCACTCATCCCGCTGTTTCCGCTCTGCCCCACGTCGGTGCTTCCACCGTCGAGGCTCAGAAGCGCATCGGCTCCGAGATCGTCTCCATCATCGAAAACTTCTAATTTCATAACCTTTTGTAAGCAGCCGCACGCCAATGGTGTGCGGCTGCTGATTTTACAAATATAACTTTTCTTTTTCCGCAATGTATGATATGATGCGACTGGAATGTTAATGAATCCAGGATGTTAAACAGTTCGACAAACTTGGATTTGACGGGGGGTGTACATTTGAGTACGGGAATTTATTTATTACCCATGACACCAGAAATGTACCACGAGTATTATAGAGAATATCAAAACGACTTAGATTTATATATTGATAAGGGAGCATATATTCCCTATACATACGAAGAAGAAAAAGTAAATCGGTATATTCAACGGCAGATTGACCTTAAACGCAAAGTCTTTGCGATTATGTTTAACGACGAAATGGTCGGCGAGATTGTAATCAAGAACATTGTGGAGCATGAATGTGCAACTTTGGGTCTTTCTATGAAAAATACTAAATATAAGGATAGAGGTTTTGGAACGAAAGCTGAACAACTGGCAATTCAGTATGTGTTCAATGAACTAGATATTCCTGTCATAAACACCAAAAGGAGCGCAACATGTTTGAGATCACATTGCTTGCCATGGGCAAGCTGAAGGAAAAGTTTTATATTTCCGCTTCGGAGGAGTATACCAAGCGGCTGGGTGCCTACTGCAAGTTTAACCTGCTGGAGCTGCCGGAGGTGCGGCTGCCGGAGAACCCCTCCCCTGCTGAGATCGCAGCGGGATTGGATAAAGAAGCGGAAATCATCTTCTCCAAAGTACCGAAAGGCGCTTATCTGTGCATCTTTACGCCAGAGGGCAAACTCCTTTCCAGCGAAGGCTTTGCCGAGAAACTGGCTCAAATTAAGCTTTCCGGAAAAAGCAGCGTATGCTTTCTCATCGGATCCTCTTTTGGAATCTCGCCCAAGGTGAAGGCTGCAGCAGCCTTTCAGCTCAGCATGAGCCCCATGACCTTCCCCCATCACCTGGCACGGGTAATGGTGCTGGAGCAGATCTACAGGGCGGAGGCCATTCAGGCAGGCAGTAAATATCACAAATAAAATTCGCCTCTGCCAGGATAGCAGAGGCGATTATTTTTAGAATTCTCCGGCATCGTACATAACGGCGGACAGGGCACACAGCGGTGCGGTTTCGCAGCGCAGGATGCGGCTGCCCAGGGTACAGACCTGCAGACCGGCATCCAGTGCCTGAGCCACTTCCTTTTCTTCCAGGCCGCCCTCGGGTCCCGTCAGCAGGCTGACGGTTTCATAGGGGCCGGACTGCAACGCCATCCGCAGAGTGGTTGCCCGCTCATTTTCATAGAACAGCAGAGCCTTGTCAGCCTGTGCGGCACGCTCCAGAGCTGCTTTGTAGCTGGGCAGGGTCAACACCCCCGGGATCCGGCCACGGCCGGATTGCTCCGCTGCAGAGGCAGCAATCTTCTGCCAGCGCTCCACCTTCTTGCCCAAGCTCTTGTCGTCGGGCTTGGAAATGCAGCGACCGGAGGGAAATGCCACGATCTCATAAGCGCCCAACTCCGTAGCCTTTTGGATCACATGCTCCAGCTTATCTGCCTTGGGGAAGGCCATGTAGACGCTGACACGCACCCGGGCCTCAGTCACGGATTCCCGGTGCTCCAGCACCGTCAGTTCTACCCGGCTGTCACTGACAGACTCCACAGAGCAGAGGCATTCCCTGCCCCTGCCATCGCAGACCAAAACCTGCTCACCGGGCTTTAAGCGCAGGACCTTGGCATGCTTTGCGTTTTCGCCGATCAGGGCTATATGTTCAGCGGCGAATTCCGCCGCATCCAAAAAAAATCGTGTCATATTGCTCGTCCTCCTGTTTTTCTCCAGTGTAGCAGAAAACCCAAAAATAAGCAAGCAAAACAAGAAAAAATGGCCACCCAAGTCGGGTGGCCATTTTGAAAATCGTTATGCAGCAACAGGTTCCTGCTGGCACTTGTCCTGCTTGATCATATAAACCATGTAGATCTGGGCTGCCAGATTAACAATTGTCAGCAGGAAGTGGCAATAGCTCAGGCAGAACATTGCACTCAGAACAACACCAACAATTGCCAGGACAAACTTGAACTTATAACCGCCGAAGAACACCACAACGGCGCAAACCAAGGCGCAGACAAACAGGAAGCCCTTGATCACATTCAACAGCAACTTCATTTCCTTGGCCTCTTCCACAGAGTCAACGATGTAGTCTGCAATGTCCTCCATGCCGATCTTATCCAGGTCCTTGTAAGAGTTCAGCAGCTTGGTGAAATTGTTCAGGGACATTTTCTTGGCGCACTTGTTGGAAATGTCGACAAACTTCTTCAGTTTCTTCATTTCGCCCTTGGACAGCTCATCTTCCAGTTCATCCTCGGCCATTTCATAAAAACTATCCAAACGATCGGCGTAATCATCGAATTCTTCGAATAAGTCGTCAATTTCTCCGCCCTCACCGGCGATGGAAAACATCGTAGAGATCAGCGGGATCTTCTCAAAGGAAGTGTTGATCACAACACAATAGCTCAAAAGAAGCAGCAGCACACAGCAGATAGCCAGGGTCTTGACCAGCAAGGGTTTATTGCCAGCAAAGGGGTTTTCAAAGGATTTCTTTTCCCCGTCAGCAGACTTCGGGAAATTTATTTTCGGCAATTTTACGGCCTTCAGCTTTTCAACAACATCAAACTTTGCCTTTTCAGGCTGCCGGACAGGATCAACGCCAATCTTATTGCCGCATTTGGTGCAGAACGCATTGCCTTCGGGCACCTCGGTGCCACATTTGGTACAGAACATGGAGCAAACTCCCTTTCTAAAATAGGATGCTTCTATTTTAGCACCGGTCATCGGGCCTGTCAACTGTTATGTCATGATTTGTTAACATTTGTCGTTGCCGTGCAGACAGGATTGATTTGTTCTTCTGAAGCCTTTCTCGCACCAAAAAAGAGGACGCCCGTAAGCGTCCTCTTTCAGTTCTTTTTACATTATGCACAGCTGCCAACAGCCTTTCGGCTGCAGTCAGCTGCGCATGGACTCTCCCACGGCCTAAAAACATGCCACCGGCATGTTTTCTTAACGGCCTTTCGAGTCCCTTCTCGCACCAAAAAAAGAGGACGCTCGTAGGCGTCCTCTTTTTTTGGTGCGAGAGATGGGACTCGAACCCACACGGCGTAACCACACGCACCTCAAACGTGCTTGTCTACCATTCCAACACTCTCGCAAGTGCCATAGTATTATATTCGCTCGGGCAATTTTTGTCAACCCTTTTTTCCGTTTTTGTGTTGCTATTTCCAGTGAAAAATGCTAAGATAGGGAAAACAAAACGAAAAGAAGGAATTGCTATGAAATTCATTACCATACTGCTATGCAAGATCCTGGCCTTTGTGGGCAAGCTCATCGGCAAGGGCAGCAGTCTGCCGGGCAAGTTTGCGCTGAAGCTGTGTCCCGATATTCTGACCCGGCTGGAACTGCCGGAAAATATCATTGCCATTACAGGCTCCAACGGCAAGACCTCCACGGTGGAAATGGTGGCAGGCATTTTGCAGGAAGCCGGCAAGAAGGTCATTTACAACAAAGAAGGCAGCAATCAGATTGAGGGCGTGACGACGCTGCTGCTGAAGAGCGCCAGCCTTTCCGGCAAAGTGGATGGCGACGTGGTGCTGCTGGAAAGCGATGAGCGCTATGCCCGCCACACCTTCAAGCAGATCAAGCCCACCATCTTTGTCATCACCAATCTCTACCGGGATCAGATGACCCGCAACGCCCATCCTTTCCACATCTACAATATCGTCAAGCAGGCTGTGGACATGATTCCAAATGCCAAGCTTGTGCTGAATGCTGACGATCCCATCGTCCGCAATTTCGGCTACGGTCGGGAGAATGTGGAATATTTCGGCATGGATCACAACAGTCTTTCCGCGCCGGAGACCGATGCCGTCTACAACGACTGTCACTACTGCCCCCGGTGCAAGGCACCCATGCAGTACGATTTCTTCCACTACGCCCATTTGGGCAGCTACCACTGCACAGGCTGCGATTACAGCCGCCCGGACACCACCTACACCGTGGAAAACATGGACCTGGAAGCCGGACAGATTCTCATCAACGGCAACCCCATTTCCCTGGAGTTTGCCAGCAAGTACAATGTGTACAACCTTTGCGCTGCCTTTGCCTCTGCCCGGATTTTGGGTGTTGAGGACAGCATCATTACTCGGCAGCTCAATGACTTTGTGATGAAGAACGGTCGCATCGTCCGCTTTGCTGCCGGCGGCAAGGAAGGCTTGCTCATCACCTCCAAGCACGAAAACTCCACCTCCTACAATCAGAGTCTGGGCTATGTGGCCGCTCAGAAGGAGAAATCCACCCTGGTAGTCATCGTCGATGCCATCTCCCGGAAGTACTACACCACGGAGACCAGCTGGCTGTGGGACGTTTCCTTCGAACTGCTGGAGGGCTCCCAGGTGGAGAAAATTATTCTCACAGGCAAATATGCCTACGATCTGGCCCTGCGGTTTGAGTATGCCGGCATCACCACTGCAGAAGTGGTGGTGGAGCCGGATCTGGACAAGATGGCGCAAATGCTCACCGATCTGCCGGATTGCAAACTGTACTGCGTCACCTGCTTCTCCGACAAGGAAAAGCTGCTGAGCCGCTGCCAGGTGCTGTAAGGAGGAAACTGCTATGAAGGAAATCAAAATTCTGCATCTGTTCCCCAAGCTGCTGAGCCTGTACGGTGAGTACGGCAATATGGCCGTGCTAAAAAGCACCCTGGTGCAGAAGGGATTTGACGTAACGCTGGATTCTTATGAGAATGGTCCGCTGATGCTGGAAGGCTATGACCTTGTCTATGTGGGTGCCGGCACGGAGGACAATCTGATGGAAGCCATCCGTCGGCTGCTGCCCTACGCCGCCGAAATCAAGGCATCCGTGGCAGGCACTACCCGGTGGCTGGCCACCGGCAACTCCATGACGCTCTTTGGCGCTACTGTAACCCGCTACGAGGCTACTAGCCAGGCCCTGGGCTGTTTTGACTACACGACCACCATATTTGACGATCGGCGATATTTGGGCGATGTGCTGACAGAGGCAGCCTTTGGCGGTCCTATGGTTGGTTTCATCAACACCTCTTCCGTGCTGACCGGTATCACCGCTCCCCTGCTGACGCTAAAGCTGAACACCAGCCTGGGCAATGACAAAAAGAACAATGCCGACGGCATCCGGGCAGGCAATTTCTACGGCACCCAGTTCATCGGCCCGGTGCTGGCCAAGAATCCTCACTTCCTTTGCCATTTCTGTCGGGAACTGACCGGCGAGGATTTTGTCATCATCGCCGATAGCAATATCCAAAAGGCCTACCAGGTGGCCCTGACCGAACTAAGCGCAAGAGTATAAATCGAAAGCCACGCTGCTTAATCGCAGCGTGGCTTTTCATACAGGTAGGTATCGCAACTGGAATTGGTGGTACCGTCAGCATAAAGGGAATAGTCCAGGATCTTGCGAAACCCGCTTTCCATATGGACAGCAATGGATGCCGGATTACGGCGGCTGATGTGGGAATAGACCTTATCCGTTTCCGCCAGTTTCAAAGCTTCCCGGATCAATGCCTTGGCAAATCCCCTGCCTCGGTGTTCCGGATGAGTCTCCAGAGCTTCCAGCAGCAGGCCGTCCTGGTAGCGCTGCAGGCGCAGAGCGCACACATAATGACCCTGAGCCTCCCAAATGCAATACCGATCTCCGGGCCGGTTAAAGAAGCCGTCACGCAGGTAGGCATAAAAGTCCTGCTCGGCCTGCAAAAGCTGCACATTGGGTTCACATTTTGGGTAGAGCGCCTGCCCGTTTTCCCGGTTTCCTTCCTCATATACCTGCATCAACTCTCCAAATTTCAGCTGTTGCAGTTCTGTGGCCAGGATCATCATTAAATTTTCTCTCCCAGGATGGATTTGGTGGCGTAGGCATTCAGCTCCATGCCGGCAGTATTGCCAGCCAGGAATTCATAGTAGCCCTGGGCGCCGATCATGGCCGCATTGTCGCCGCAAAGCTTCAGCGGCGGCAGGTAAACTGTGGCACCCAGCTTTTCGGCAGCGGCAATCACATCCCGGCGGATCCGGGAATTGGCTGCAACGCCGCCGGCCACCGCCACCTGCTTGCAGCCGGTCTCCCGGATGGCCCGCTCCACACGAGGCACCAGGGTATCGGAGACCGCTGCCGTGAAGGAGGCACAAAGGCTGGGGATATCCAGTTCCTCACCTACCTGCTCAGCATGGTGGATGAGGTTCAGCGCAGCAGTTTTCAGGCCCGAGAAGCTCATATTATAGGGATTCTCGCCGGGCTTACTGCGGGGCAGATCATACTTGCTTTCGTCACCTTGCTGGGCCATTTTATCCAAAGCTGCACCGCCAGGGTACGGCATGCCCAGAACACGGCCCACCTTATCGAAGCATTCACCGGCGGCATCGTCCAGGGTACCGCCCAAAATTTCCATTTCTGTATAGTCCTTCACATGGACCATCATGGTATGGCCGCCGGAAACCACCAGGCACAAAAAGGGCGGTTTCAGATCGGGATAGGCGATATAATTGGCTGCAATATGGCCACGGATGTGGTGAACCGGAACCAAGGGCTTATTCAGTGCCAGGGCAGCGGCCTTGGCAAAGTTCACACCAACCAGCACAGCGCCGATGAGACCGGGGGCATAGGTCACCGCTACGGCATCGATGTCGGCACGGGTCAACCCTGTTTCAGCAAGAGCCTGGTCAGCCAGGCCGTAGATGGCTTCGATGTGCTTGCGGGATGCGATCTCCGGCACCACGCCGCCGTACTCCCGGTGCAGCGCTACCTGGGAGGCGATGCAGTCGCACAGCACTTCCCTGCCGTCACGGACAATGGCCACAGCGGTTTCATCGCAGGAAGATTCGATTGCTAAAATGTTCATTATTTCACTCCTTTTCAGGTGAAATTTGAATTATTATCATTGGTCACGTCGCCATTTCCCCAAATTGGGATGGCGTCGCCCAAGTATGTAGGCTTAGGCTTAAAGAGCGAAGTGCCAAAATCCTTGACCCGTGCCAGGATCTCACGGACATCCCGATTGGTTTGACCGGAGTAGGTACGGTAATCAGACGCCACGCCGTAAGCCTCCAGCCCTAAGCGCTCGGCAATATAAATGGCCCGGTAGAGATGATAGCGCTGGGTGACAATTATGACCTTCTTCGCTTGGAAGATCTCTTTGGCCCGGTACATGCTCTCATAGGTGGAAAATCCAGCGTGATCCATAAAAATATCATTGGAATCAATACCCGCTTCTACCGCAAAGGCTTTCATAGTATTAACTTCATCGTAGCCCTCCTGGCCATGGTCACCGGTCATGAGCAGCTTCGGTGCCGCCCCCAGTTCAAACAGTTCAACGCCCCGACTCAGGCGGTCATAGAGCATATCGCTGGGGCTGCCATCGGCACGTACGCCGCAGCCCAGGATCAGAATGCAGTCCACATCGCTAAGCTCGGCGGCCTCTTCTGCGGTCAGGATTTGTCCTTTGGTAGTACCTTTGACAATGCCGTTGATACCCAGCACCGCCAGGCCACCCATAAGGCAACAACACAACAGGAAGCAAACTAATTTCAGGATTTTCTTTTTCATAGGTTTCACCGAATTTTGGGTAGGAGTGACAATGTCCCTCCCCTGCTTTATAAGGGTTTACGGAGGATGAGGGCATCCTCTTTGGGGTTACGGTAGTAGTTTTTCCGCAGGCCCACTTGGGCAAAGCCCAGCTTTTCATACAGGGCAATGGCAGGGTCATTGGAGGCACGGACTTCCAGCGTCAGGCAGACATTATCCATGGCCTTCAAATCCGCAGCCAGGGCACTCACCAGCGCTTCGGCGATGCCTTTGCGCCGATGGCCCGGATGGACCGCCACATTCATCATATCCGACTCACCCAGCACACTTTGGGAGCCGATATAGCCCACCACTTCTCCATCCTCCACCGCCACCAGCCAGTAGGACAGGCGGCTGGTCAGCTCATAGGCAATGGAGTTTTCGCTCCAGGGGTCGGAAAAGCACAGCTTTTCCAGCTCTGCAATGGGGGCCACATGGGTTTCGTTCATTTTAACGATTTCCATCATTTTGCGTCATACCAGCTTTCGCCAATTTTTGCTTCCGCCTGCAGGGGTACGCTGAGCGTAGCCACCGATTGCATTTCCCGGCTGACCAGGGCCGCCACATCAGAAGCAATGGCCTTCGGGCATTCCACAATCAGTTCGTCATGGACCTGCAGCAGCAGCTTTGCTTCGGGGAAATGTTCCCGGAGGGCGTTTTCCACCCGGATCATGGCCAACTTGATGAGGTCGGCAGCAGTACCCTGGATGGGGGTGTTGAGGGCAATACGCTCGGCACCGCTGCGGACATTGAAATTGCTGGCAGTCAATTCCGGGATATAGCGCTTACGGCCGTAAAGGGTGGTTGTATAGCCGGATTCCCGGGCATCCACAACGACCTTTTTCATATACTCCCGGACACCGCTGTAATGGGCCAGGTAGCTGTCGATATAGTCCTTGGCTTCCCAACGGGACACGCCGATGTCCTCTGCCAGGGAGAATTCGGAGATGCCGTAGACGATGCCAAAGTTAACGGCCTTTGCATGACGCCGCTGCAGGCTGGTAACATCTTCGGTCTTCACGCCGAAAACCTGGGCAGCAGTGACCGTGTGGACATCCAGGCCGGAAATGAAGGCATCCTGCATCACGGTATCACCGGCGATGTGGGCCAGAACACGCAGTTCGATCTGGCTGTAGTCGGCATCCACCAGCACATGGCCTTCCTTGGGAATAAACATTTTGCGGATCTCAGAGCCCAGGTCGGTGCGGACGGGGATATTCTGCAGGTTGGGTTCGGTGGAGCTTAGCCGGCCGGTGGCCGTCACCAGGTTTTGGAAGGTGGTACGGATGCGGCCATCGTCGCAGATGACGGCCATCAGGCCATCGGCGTAGGTGGATTTGAGCTTGGTCAGCATGCGGTAATCCATGATGGCCGGGATGATGGGGTGCTTGCCCTTCAGCTTTTCCAGCACATCGGCGTTGGTGGAGTAGCCGGTTTTGGTTTTCTTCACCGGAGGCAGGCCCAGCTTGTCAAAAAGCAATTCGCCCAACTGCTTGGTGGAATTGATGTTGAATTTATCTTCCGAGTAGGAATAGATCAGCTTTTCACAGTCGGCGATGCGGTTTGCCAGCATATCTCCAAACTGCTGCAGCTGGTTTTTATCGATGGCGATGCCCCGTTTTTCCATGCGGTACAGCACGGTGCAAAGGGGCAGTTCCATGTCAAAATACAAACTTTCCATGCCGTTTTTCGCCAGTTCTTCCGTAAGGACCGGCCGCAAATGCCACAAAGCTTCAGCACAGGCAGCAGCATCGCCATCGTCGGCGGACAGGCCCAGAAAATTGGTGGCCAGCTTTGAAACAGGATAGTCAGACTGGCTGGGGTTCAGATCATAGGCAGCCAGGGCCGTATCAAAGGCACAAGTGCCGTAGGAAATGCCCATCTCGTCCAGGCGGTGCATGGTGGTCTTGGCATCGTGGAAAATGAGGCCATCACCCAGAGACAGGCCCATCTGAGCCTCCATAGGTGTCAGCACGCAGACACCGCTTTCCCCGGCAATACCCAGGCTACCATCCTCGGCCAAATACACAGCACAGTTTTCCGCCTTTTCCGGCAGGGTATCCACCCTGGGAAGGGCCGCGATGGTGGCATTTTCTTTCTTGGGAGCTTCCAGGGCAGCGCCACGGAGGCCATACTTATCGATAAGCTTGACAAATTCCAGCTTCTGGAACAGGGCGTACAGTTCCGGCTTGTTATAAGGACGGATGACAGCGTCCTTGGGCTCAAAATCGATGGGAGCTTCCGGCACGATGGTGGCCAGTTCGTAGGACAGGTAAGCATTTTCCCGGTCCTTTTCCAGCTTTTCCCGGAGCTTTGGCTTGATGGAATGATCAGAAAGGTTCTCGTACACGCCGTCCAGGCTGCCGAATTTCAGCAGCAGGTCAGTAGCGGTCTTGGGGCCAACGCCGGCAACGCCGGGGATATTATCGGAGGAATCGCCCATCAGCGCCTTCAGGTCGATGAGCTTCTTGGGGGCGAAGCCATACTCCTCCCGGAACTTTTCCTCGGTGTAGAGGGTGGCGGTGGTCTGGCCGGGCTTGGAGATCACCAGCTTGATGTGGACATTTTTGTCGATGAGCTGGAGGCTGTCCCGGTCGCCGGTGACCACCACACATTCCCAATCGTTATTGGAGCAAATTTTGCCCACGGTGCCGATGACATCGTCGGCCTCCCAGCCCTGGCAGGCGTAGATAGGAATGTTCATGGCCTTCAGCACATCCTTCATCACCGGCATCTGCATGGCCAGTTCCTCGGGCATTCCGTGACGAGTGGCCTTGTAGCCATCGTAGCGCAGGTGACGGAAGGTGGGTCCATGGAGGTCAAAGGCCACACAGACGGCATCCGGCTGCTCCTCTTTCTCCATGCGCTCCAGAATGTTCAAAAAGCCGTAGATGGCATGGCTATAAAGCGCCTCGCGGTTGGTAAGGGGCTTGACACCAAAATAGGCACGATTTATGACGGAGTTACCGTCTAAAATCAGCAGTTTCATACTTTTCTCCACTTGGCGCCCTGGGGGGTATCGATGATCTCGATGCCGCGGGCCTTCAGTTCGTCACGGATGCGGTCGGCCTCGGCCCAGTTCTTGGCCTTCTTGGC
>JAZUBW010000065.1:0-6135 GCA_045638785.1 Faecousia sp. | reverse complement strand
CGCACCATCCGCAAGGGTTTGGAAACCGGCGGCAGTTTTTACCGCCTGCGATACCGCCGCAAGCCCCACCGCAGAAAGCGGATGGTGCTACTGTGCGATGTGTCCGGCTCCATGATGCAGTTTTGCGAATTTGCCCTGCGGTTTATCCAGTCGCTGAACCGGGTGTCGGAAAATGCCCGGGTGTTCCTGTTCTCCGAGGAGCTGTTTGAGGCCGATGCTTTCGCTCTGGAGGATATGGACAAGTTCCGGGAGTTTGTGAAGGAATCGGGACTCTATGGCCGGGGCACCGACCTGGGAACGGCCCTGGAAAAGCTGTGCGCCATGAAGCCCTCTCCCTTGGGCGCCAGCGCCACGCTGCTGATCCTGTCGGATACCAAGACCATTGACCAAACAAGGGCCGTCAGCGCTCTTCTGAAGGCCCAGCAGATGGCCGGCCGGACGGTGTGGCTCAATCCTATTCCGCAAAATAAGTGGCGGTATCTGCGCAGCGTGCAGACCATGGCGGCCCTGTGTCCCATGCTTCCCTGCAGCACCCTGCGGGAACTGGCTGCTGCCGGCAGAAAGCTGACCCAAGTTTGATGATCAATACCTAAAGGAAAAAGCGCAAACACGATTTTTCGTGTTTGCGCTTTTTTGCATTTCTTAAACTTCCTTGTACATGGCGCAGGCGTCGTCCTTACGGACGGTTTCAGCCACCTGCAGGACCTCCACGGCCACCGTTCTGGGGCCCATGACGATCTCAATCTTGTCGCCCACCTTGACCTCGTAGCTGGCCTTTACCACTCTGCCGTTGACGCTGATGCGACCGTTATCGCAAGCCTCGTTGGCTACAGTACGGCGTTTGATCAGACGGGAAACCTTCAAATATTTATCCAGGCGCATATTATTTTTCAATTGCCTCCTTCAAATTCTTGCTGGGCTTGAATACCGGGGCCTTGGCAGCGGGGATCTGCACAGCCTCCTTGGTGCGGGGATTGCGGCCCACCCGGGCCTCCCGGATCTTGACCTCAAAACCACCGAAACCGGCCAGCTGCACCTTTTCGCCGGCGGAAAGCTGGGCAGCGATGAGTTCAAAGGTGGCGTTGACCGCGCGCTCGGCATCTTTTTTGGTGACACCGGCCCGCTGGGCAACCGCTGCGATCAGCTCGCTTTTGTTCATAGGATACCTCTTTCTTTTACAGGTGCAGCAGCTTAGCGATCTTTTCGCCCTTGGGCAGCAGCATGCAGTCCTCTTTGGTCAGGGCCTTCAGCTTGATGGCAGCCAGGGCATAAACCGCGACGCCTACAAAAATGGGACCGGCGCAGAGAACCAGGTTGCTGGAGGTCACCAGCTGCAGACCGTACCAGCAGCCGAAGACGCAGATGCCCATGGCCAGGGCAGCGATCAGAGCCCGGCTGGCCTGTTTCAGCACAGCGGGAGGCTGCTGGGTGCAGCGTCGCAGGGTCACGATATTCAGCGCCAAAATCACAATATAGCCGATGGCAGAACCGATGGGTGCGCCCAGGATACCGACATTGGGGTTACCGGCCAGAATGTACACGGCGGTCAGTTTCAGCACACCGCCGATGAGCATATTCACCACCGGCAGGTTGGCGTGGCCCAGGGCCTGCATGATGGCGTTGGTGACCAGGATAATGCTGTGCAGCACCAGGCTAATGGACAGCAGCCGCATCAGCCAGGTGGCCGTTGCCATGTTCTCGCTGCTGTAGCCGCCCAGCAGGCCCATGACGGGGCCGGCCAGCACAAACAGACCCACGGTGCAGGGTGCGCTGATCAGCGCTGCGATGCGGATGGAGGACTCAGCTGTGGCCTGGGTGCCGCTGTGATTTTTCAGCGTCAGATGGGAGGTGATGGCAGGAATGATGCTGACGGAAATGGGGGTAATGAATGCGATGGGCAGCAGATAAATGGTCTTGGCCATGTCATAGATGCCCTTCATGGTATCCCGCTGCAATTCCGCAATGCCCAAATTTTCCAGCTGGCTCAGATACACTCTGGTCTCCAGCATGGTCAGAAGGGAAATGCCGGCGGAGCCGATGGCGATGGGAATGGCAATGGCAAGCAGCTGCTTGGCGGTCTGAACGTAGCCGGTCACTGGTTCATGGGTCTCCGGCAGCAGTTTTTTGGCCTTCCGATACTTGAAGAACAGGTAGCACACCGACAGAACGCAGCTGGCGGTGACACCCAAAATGGCACCGGCTGCGGCATAGGATACGCTGCCGGTTACCTTCAGCAGCAGCTGCGCCAGGACGATGCCCACGATCAGCTTGCAGACAGCTTCCATCATCTGGCTGATGGCGGTGGGCCGCATATTGCTCTGGCCCTGGAAGAAGCCGCGGAAGGTAGACATGGTGCAGATCAGCAGCACGCAGGGGCCCAGGCAGGCGATGGCGGCCCAGGCTTCGGGCTGCTTCTGGAAAGCGGCCAGCTGCTTGCTCAGCAGCGTCATCAGCAGACTGCCGACGATACCGATGGTCAAAAAGATCAGACGGGCGGTGCTGTAGGTCCGACGGAGCTGGTTATAGTGGCCCAGGGCGCTGGCCTCGCTGATCATGCGGCTCATGGCCACCGGAAGACCGGCAACGGCCAGGCTCATGATCACCGTGTAGATCTCATAGGCGGTGCCAAAGTAGCCGAAGCCCTGCTCGCCGATGATGGCGTTCAGCGGGATCTTGTACAAGGCGCCGATGACCTTCACCACAGCGGCGGCCATGGCAAGCCACACCGTGCCCTGCAGGAAGGATTGCTTCTTGGACGGTTCGGACATATCAAGTCTCCTTGTAAGATGATGCGGTAAATTGTTGTTTAGCGGCGTAGCCCCAATCGCTTCCCCCGGGGGGAAGCTGTCATAAAAATCCCAAAAGGATTTTTATGACTGAAGAGGAATGCGGGCGGCAATCTTGGATAATTGCGCTGTAACAGGCCTGTTCCTGTGTTTCAAATATCGCCGTTCCTCTTCCGACCTCGCTTTGCTCGGCCACCTTCCCCCCGGGGGAAGGTACGCGCCTACGGCGCTATAAACAACAATTTATCTTAATTCTGTTCGCTGGCGAACAATTTGGGAATGGCGTATTCGGTCAGCTCGGTGACCACTTCCTTCAGGTCGATGGTGGGCCACTGGCCGTTCTGATAGAGCACCTTGCCCCGGACCATGGTCATGGCCACATCACCGCCCTTGGCGGCAAATACCAGGGAGGACAGCACATTGTGGCAGGGCATCAGATGGGGTGCGGAGAAGTCCACCAGCACGATGTCTGCGTCCATGCCCTCCTTGAGCATGCCGCATTCTCCGGCACGGCCCTGGGCTCTGGCGCCGCAGACGGTGCCCATCATCAGCGTTGCCGGTGCCGGCAGGGCATCGGCGCTGCCCAGGGCTGCCCGCTGCTGGCTGGCTGCAGCCCGCAGTACTTCAAACATATCCAGGTTGCCGCACTCCAGGGCACCGCCGGTACCCAGGGCCACATTCATGCCGGCCTTGACGCAATCCAAAATGGGTGTGGCCGGGCAGCCGGTCTTGGCGCTGGCAATGGGGGTGGCAACAGCGGAAACCTTCTTTTTGCCCAAAATTTTGCGGTCGGTTTCCGTCATGCAGGCGCAGCCGGCAGCGGTGGCCGGCAGGTCGAACAGCCGGTGGCAGCTCAGCAGCTCCGCCTGGCTCAAGCCGGTGCGGTCCAGGCAGGAGTCAGCCTCGTCCTGGGTCTGTGCCAGGTGCAGCTGCATACCCAGGCCTTTTTCCTCTGCATAGACCGCCAGGGCCTCCCACAGGGGGAAGTTGCTGGTGTACTCAGCGTGGATACCGGCGTCGATGCGGATTCGGCCGTCGTCATAGCCGTGCCATTTTTCTGCAACCCGCACCAGCTCCCGGCATTGCTCGTCGGTGTCGAAGTCAAATTCTTCGTTTTCATCGATGTAGCGGTAGGCAGACAGAGCTAAATTGGCCTTGATTCCGGTGTCCGCCACGGCTTGGGCGGTGGCTTCGGGGTAGTAGTACAGGTCAGAAACGGAGGTCACGCCAAAGCGCAGGCATTCGGCGATGGCCAGCTTGGCGGCGGCATTGGCGCAGCGGGAGTCCATCTTGTCCTCCTTCTGCAGCTGCTGCTCCAGGGCTTCCTGGCGGCTCACATCGTCCAGCAGACTCCGCAGGGCGGTGGTGGCCAGATGGGTGTGGCAGTTTACAAGACCGGGAATGGCCACCATGCCGGTGCCGTCAATGATGGTGGCAGGGGCTTCCTCCGGGGCTTTTTTGGAGATGGAAACGATCTTCGTGCCTTCAATGCCAATGTAGGCCCCAAACAGCACGTCCATTTTTTCGTTCAACGTCACAACGGTGACGTTGGAAATTAAGGTATCCAATTAGATCCTTCCTTTCGATAGATAAATTGTTGTTTATAGCGCCGAAGGCGCGTACCTTCCCCCGGGGGAAGCGATTGCGGCAGCGCCGCTAAACAACAATTTATCCCAGTAATTCAAACATTTCTTTTTTCTTTTCCAGCACAGAATCGATCATCTCGATATACTGCTCCGGAAATTTGGGGTTGGGGAAGCGGATCAGTTTGCCGTCGGGCAGATTGACTTTGCTGATGCTGCCGCCGCCGACGGAAACGATGGTATGCACTTCCTCCATCATGTAAATATTGTACAGGCAATCCAGTCCATCCCGGCTCCAGCCCACATTTTCAAAGGAGCCGGACATATATTTCTGCCGATACAGGTAGTAGGGCTTGTAGCCCAGACCGCTCAGCTTTTCCGAGGCGTAGGCCACCATTTCCGTCACATCTTCCGCAGTGGGCAGATTTTCACGGTGCTGGAACAGATCTGCATCCTTCTTCAGCGCCAGGGTGTGGACGGTGATGTTGGCGGGATTCAATGCTGCCACCGCATCCAGGGAGGCCTTGAAGCCGTCTACCGTGTCCATGGGAAGACCGGCGATCAGGTCCATGTTGATGGCCGCAAAGCCGGCATCCACGGCTTCTCCGTAGGCCCGCAGCACATCTGCGGCCTTATGGGGTCGGGCGCTAGCCTTCAGCACCGCATCCTGCATGGTCTGGGGATTGATGCTCATGCGGTCGGCACCGCCCTTGGCGATGGCCTGCAGCTTTTCGGCGTTCAGGGTGTCGGGACGGCCGCCCTCCACGGTAAATTCGATGAGGCGGCTCAGATCAAAGGCGCTGGAAATGGCCTCCAACAGCCGATCCATCTGGGGCCGGGACAAGGTGGTGGGAGTACCGCCGCCTATGTAAATGGTACGCACGGTTTTTCCGGAACTTGCCATCAGTTGGCCGGTGAGCCGGATCTCCTGCAGGAGAGCCTCCAGGTAGGGCTCGATCAGCTCCGTCCGCTTGCCCACTGTGCGGCTGACAAAGCTGCAGTAGGCGCAACGGGTGGGGCAGAAGGGGATGCCCACATACAGGGAAACATCCTGGGGCTGCAGCAGAGCAGCGGCCCGGGCGGTGGCCAGGGAGCAATCGATGGCCAGCTTCCGGCGCTGGGACGTGACAAAATAAACCTCCTTCAGCAGCTGGTCGGCCGAGGCAGCCGTACCGCCTTCCAGGAGATGTTTTGTGGTGATCTTGGTGGGTCGCACACCGGCCAGCGCACCCCAGGCGGGGACATTGGGCAGCACCTGCCGGGCAGCCAGATAGTAGCTCTGCTGCAGTGCCCGGCGACGGCTACGGACGGTTTCGTCAGCGGCTTTGATGCGCCGGGTAGCCGTGACGGTCTTTCCCTCCACGGTGATCGCAGTCCTGGCGGTGAGCCAGGTCTTGCCTCTGTGCAGGGCAGAAACCGCTTCGCCCGCCATATTGTCCGGGAACAGCGACAATTGCAGCTGCTCTACGGCATAAAGGTCTTCGTGACCTTGTAATGTCAGTTTCATAAAAAACCTCATGGGAAGATAAATTGTTGTTTATGATTGCACCTGTAGGGAAGGCCGTCCTCAGCGTTCCGTCAGAAAATTCGACCTCGATGGGCGAATTTTCTGCATCTTTCTGCGATGCTGCGGTGCAAAATTGTGCCGCTTCGCGGTCGGAACGCTGAGGACAGCGTTCCCTACAGAGATTTGCTAAACAATAATTTATCTCAGGTAAGGATTGGTTTTGCGTTCGTATTCCAATGTAGTGGCATCGGCGTGGCCG
>JAZUBW010000064.1:0-5401 GCA_045638785.1 Faecousia sp. | reverse complement strand
ACGCTGAGGACAGCGTTCCCTACAGAGCGCCGCTAAACATCAATTTACCGCAGGAGCGGGAAAGGTGGGGTGGAGATGAGGCGGATGGAGGCTCTTGGTCATTTTGCACACTTTTATATCGATATAATATTATTTTTTTGTCGGAAAGCCCGGAAACCATGGACAATCTGCTGCGAGTGTGCTAAAATGTCTGCATAACATGGCGCAGTGTCTCTATTGCGTGAATTTGAAGAGGTGGTTACTATGGCATTTTCCTTCTTTGGTGGCATTCACCCCAAGGAAAACAAGTCTTACGCCTGCGACCAGTCTGTCCGTGCCTTTCCGGAGCCGGATGTGCTGGTGATCCCTATGGCGCAGCATATCGGCGCACCCTGTAAGAGTCTGGTCAATAAGGGTGACACCGTCACCGTGGGTCAGAAGATCGGTGACAATACGGGTCTGTGCGTGCCGGTACATTCTTCTGTGTCCGGCGTTGTCAAGGCCGTGGAGCTGCGGCCCCATACCAGCGGCACCATGGTCATGAGTGTGGTCATCGAAAATGACCATCTGGGCACCCTGTGCCCGGATATTCAGCCCCGGACCCCGGAACAGGTGGAAAAGCTGACAGCGGAAGAACTGATCGGCATCATCCGTGAGGCCGGTATCGTGGGTATGGGCGGTGCGACCTTCCCCACCCATGTCAAGCTCAATTCCGGCCTTGGTAAGGTGGATACCGTTATTGTAAATGTATCCGAGTGCGAGCCCTACATTGTGGCCGACGACTGGCTCTGCCGTCTCTATGCCAAGGAGCTGATCTCCGGTCTGAAGCTCATCATGCGCATTCTGGGCCTGCAGAAGGCCCACATCGCCATGGAGGGCAACAAACCCCAGGCCGCTCAGGCCCTGCGGCTGGAGCTGGATCCCAAGGAGGGCATCAGCCTGGATATCCTGCCGGCCAAGTACCCCCAGGGTGCTGAAAAGCAGCTGATCTACGCCGTTACCGGCCGGGAAGTTCCCTCCGGCGGTCTGCCGGCAGCGGTGGGCTGCGCAGTATTCAATGGCGCTACCTGCAAGGCCATTCATGACGCAGTCTACGACGGCATGCCTCTGATCCGCCGTATCGTTACTGTTTCCGGTGACATCTGCATGGAGCCGAAGAATCTGATCGTCCCCATCGGCACCCCCTTCAACCAACTGGTGGATGCCGTCGGTATCAGCGAAAATCCCTACAAGGTCATCTCCGGCGGCCCCATGATGGGCGCTGCCCAGTATGACCTGGCGGTTCCCGTTATCAAGGGCACCAATGCGGTGACCATCTTGGGCCGCAACAATAAATATGTGGTGGAGCAGTCCCGCTGCATCCGCTGCGGCCGCTGCATCGAGGTCTGCCCCATGCATCTGATGCCGGTGCTGATGTACAAGTCCACCTATACCAGCGACACGGAAGAGATGAAGTCGGTGCATATGCTCGACTGCATCGAGTGCGGCTGCTGCGCCTATACCTGCCCTGCGGCAGTGCCCCTGGTGCTGGCCTTCCGGGCAGCCAAGCAGCGCATCCGCAACGCCGACATGAAAAAGTAAGGAGGAGAGAAAATGGCACAGATGAAATATTTTTACGAGCTGACCATTTCCAGCTCTCCCCATGTCCATGCCCCCAGCAGTACCCGCTCCATCATGCGGGATGTGCTGATCGCCCTGATCCCGGCGCTGCTGGGCAGCGTGTATTTCTTCGGCTTCCGGGCCTTGCTGGTGACCTTGGTCTCCGCCGGCGCCTGTGTGTTCTTTGAATGGGCCTACAGCCGCATCGCCAAGACCCACTGCAAGATCTTTGACCTGTCGGCAGTGGTCACCGGCGTGCTGCTGGCCTTCGTCTGCCCCGTCACCATTCCTTACTGGACCGTCATCATCGGCGCATTCTTTGCCATGATCGTGGTCAAGGCCTTGTTCGGCGGCATCGGCCGCAACATCGTCAATCCCGCCCTGGCCGGCCGTGCCTTTATGATGAGCTGGGCAGTACTGATGTCCACCTGGATCAAGGTTGGTTTCAATAATGCCGCTCCCATCTTCGGCGATACCAGCCTGGAGGCCCTGGACGGCATGACCAGCGCAACCCCCATGTCCTATCTGCACCAGGGCCTGCTGCCCCAGGGCTACAGCCTCATGGATATGTTCATCGGCAATGTGGGCGGCTGCATCGGTGAGACCTCTGTTGTGCTGCTGCTGGTGGGTCTCGTCTACCTGCTGGTGCGTAAGGTCATTACCCTGCGGATCCCCCTGAGCTTTGTTGGCACCGTGGCGGTGCTGACCTTCCTGTTCCCCCAGGGCCAGGACCGCATAAGCTGGATGGCCTACAATGTGATGCGCGGCGGTCTGATGCTGGGTGCCATCTTCATGGCCACCGACTATGTCACTTCTCCCCTGACCCGCCTGGGCCAGATCGTTTACGGCATCGGCTGCGGTGTCATTACCGTCATCATCCGCTATTTCGGCGGCTATCCCGAGGGCGTTTCCTACGCCATCCTCACCATGAACTGCTGCGTGGTCCTGCTGGACCGCATCGGCCGTCCCAAGAAGTTCGGCGCACCCAAGAAGCATAAGGAGGTGGCCAAGGCATGAAAACCGAAAGCAATTTCCTGTACATCCTGCGGCTGACCGTGACATTGCTGCTGATCTGCGCTGTGATGGCAGGCATCCTAGCCGCCGTCAATTTCATCACCGCTCCCATCATTGCTGAGGCAAAGGCAGAGAAGACCAGACAGGCAATCGCAGCCGTGATCCCCTATACGGAAAACCTTGAGGAAATTAGCTTCACTGACGAGACCGGTATGGTTCGCAAGGTCTACCAGGCGATCGATATGCAAGCCCTGGTGATTTCCAGTTTCCCGCGAACCGGTATATACTATGCTGTGGAGGTGACTCCCAGCGGCTTCGGTGGTGAGATCACCATGATGGTGGGCATTAGCGATGACGGCAAGGTGCTGGGCATCTCCATCATCTCCCATGCGGAAACCCCCGGCCTGGGTGCCGTGGCCGCTGCCGACAATGACAAGGGCGTTTCCTTCCGGGAGCAGTTTACCGGTCTGATTTCCGGCATCACCATCGGTGACGGCGACAATCAGGTCGATGCGCTCTCCGGCGCAACCATTTCTTCCCAGGCCATCGTTGACGGCGTCAACGCGGCCCTGGAATGCATCAAAAATATGGGTTAAGGAGGTCGTACCATGGATTTTAAAAGACAACTTCGGGAAGGCCTGCTGACCAAGAATCCTGTGCTGGCCCAGCTTTTGGGCATGTGCTCCACCCTGGCCATCACCACCAGCCTCTTTAACGGCCTGGGCATGGGCCTGGCGGTCACCGTCATCCTCATTTGCTCCAATGTACTGATCTCCGCCCTGCGGAAGGTCATCCCCAATCAGATTCGTATTGCGGCCTACATCGTCATCATCGCCGGCTTTGTCACCATGGTGGATCTGCTGCTGCAGGCGTTTATTCCCGCTCTGGCAGAGAGCCTGGGCGTGTTTATCCCGCTGATCGTGGTCAACTGCGTCATTCTGGGCCGTGCGGAAGCCTTCGCTTCCAAAAATACGGTGCTGGCCTCTGCTGTGGACGGCATCTGCCAGGGCATCGGCTACACCGTGGCGCTGGTCATTATGTGTGTCATCCGTGAGCTGCTGGGCTCCGGCACCTTCGGTGGCGGCATCCTGGGCGAAAACGGCGCCGGCATCCAGATTTTCCCTGCCGACTACGCCGCTTTGCAGATGATCATGCCCGTGGGCGGCTTCCTGACCCTGGGCTTTGTGGTGGCGGGCTTCCAGTGGTTTACCCGCAGAATGGAAAAAAAGCAGAAGGAGGCAGGTAAATAATGGATAGCAGTTATATCAATGCGTTGCTGGGCATTCTGCTGGCCGGCGTGCTGACGGAAAACTTCATTCTGGTCAAGTTCTACGGCATTTGCCCCTTCATGGGTGTTTCCAAGAAGATCGATACCGCCCTGGGTATGGGCATGGCCGTTACCTTCGTTATGGCCCTGGCTTCTGCCGCCTGCTGGGCGGTGGACAGCCTGATCCTGCAGCCCCTGGATCTGGGATATATGCAGACCGTGGCCTTCATTCTGGTCATTGCTGCCATCGTTCAGGTGGTGGAAATGTTCCTGAAAAAGTCCGTACCGGCGCTGTATAAGGCGCTGGGTGTGTACCTGCCGCTGATCACCACCAACTGCGCCGTGCTGGGCGTGGCCCTGGTGAATGTGCAGGAGGGCTACGATTTCCTGCAGAGCGTCATCAACGGCGCGGCCGGCGGCATCGGTTTTACCGTGGCCATCGTGCTGTTTGCTTCCATTCGAGAGCGTGTGGACAAGACCGATTGCCCCCGGGCCTTCAAGGGTGTGCCCATTACGCTGATCGCTGCCGGTTTGATGGCCCTGGCATTTATGGGCTTCTCCGGCCTCAAGATTTTCTAAGGAGGGTGGCTGTATGGATATTTTAATTGCGATTGCCATTCTCGGCGGCCTGGGCCTGGTGTTCGGTCTGGTGCTGGCAGCGGCCTCCAAGGTTTTTTATGTGCCCACGGATCCCCGACTGGGGCAGCTCAACGAGTGCCTGCCCGGTGCCAACTGCGGCGGCTGCGGCTATGCTGGCTGCGGCGGCTATGCTGAGGCAGTGCTGAAGGGCGAGGCCCCCATCGGCCAGTGTGCCTCCGGCGGTACGGAATGTGCTCTGGCTATGGGTCAGATCATGGGCCAAAAGGTGGATGCCATGACCCGCAAGGTGGCCCTGGTTCGTTGCTCCGGTTATCGTACGGTGGACGCCTCCGGTAAGGAAAAGGGTGCCCGCATGAAGGCGGAGTATGAAGGCTTTGAAGATTGTCTGGCTGCCTCCAAGGTTGGCGGCAATGGCCCCCTGGCCTGCAAATTCGGCTGTTTGGGCTTCGGCAACTGCGTCAAGGCATGTAAGTACGATGCCATTTCCGTGGTCAACGGCGTGGCAAAGGTAGATCCGGAGCTGTGCAAGGGCTGTATGGCCTGCGCGGCCCAGTGTCCCCGCAACCTGATTGTGGCGGTGGATTACGACAAGCATACCACCATCGCCTGCGCCTCCCACGCCAAGGGTGCCGTTACCGTCCGTGGCTGCAGCCAGGGCTGCATCGGCTGTGGTATCTGTAAGAAGATCTGCCCCCATGACGCCATCACCATCGAAAACAACCTGGCGGTCATCGACTATTCTCTGTGCACCTCCTGCGGCCTCTGCGCTGCGGTGTGCCCCAAGAAGCTGATCTCCAGCCCCGTCAACACCTCCGACGAGGTCCTGGCCATCGTCAAGGCTTCCATGAAGAAATAAGAAATACCGCCTTTGCCAATGGGCAAAGGGGGTATTTTGTGCTTAAAAAATAAATTTGGATTTATTGCACACCCATTCGTAGGGCG
>JAZUBW010000063.1:0-4880 GCA_045638785.1 Faecousia sp. | reverse complement strand
GTCTTCTGCAGGTCGATGATGTAGATACCGTTACGCTCGGTGTAGATGTAGGGAGCCATTTTGGGGTTCCAGCGGCGGGTCTGGTGACCGAAGTGAACACCGGCCTCCAGCAGTTGCTTCATAGATACGACAGCCATTTTTATTTTCTCCTTTTGTTTTGTCCTCCACCCCGATCATCTCGGCAGGGCCCACTTAAATAAGCACATGGGCGGCCGATCACCGGGTGTGTGGTGTTAAAATAGTCATGGGCGCAAACCCACGCCGATACACTATAGCAGATATGCGCCCATTTTGCAAGTATTATTTTCCGAAAAATTAAAAAATAATCACATTTTTTCACAAATTACCAATTGAAAATGAGAAATTAGGAATTATTTCTGTTTTTAATGCCCAATGCCGTGGTTGTGAATCAAAAAGTCCACATTTTGTGTCTGGGTACCAGACAGTCATCGGGTCTTACGTCCACCAAAATAATGTCCGGGCCGATCCGGCGGATGCAGTTCCAGGGGATGCAGTAATCATCCCGTCGGCCCCAAAGTCCCAGGATCCGGCAGGGCCCCGGCACGATGATGGCCCGGATGCAACCCTCCGGTACTTCCAATTCGATATCCGACACAAAGCCCAATCGCCGCCCATCGGCCACGCAGATCACTTCCTTGCACCGCAGCTGAGAAAATTTCACCGTCATCTCAATGCCTCCCCAAACCATATTTGGTTCAGCCTATGCGCCGCATAAGGGAGGTAGAACGGTAAAATGTTGTTTACACAGTAATCATCGTAGGGCGGGGTCATGACCCCTCCGCTCGGTTTCGATACCTGAGCGGTTGATTATTTTAGACACTACACCATTTTCGAATACTTTACAGCACAAAAAACGATGGCTGATCGGCGGGGTCATGACCCCGCCCTACGAAAGGGTGTGTTGTTATAAACAACAATTTGCCTTATGAAACGCTGATGGATTTTCGCATGGCGCTAATGGCACCTTTTTCCAGGCGGGAGACCTGGGCCTGGGAGATGCCCAGAGTGCCGGCCACCTCCATTTGGGTTTTTCCATCATAAAACCGCAGGGCCAGAATCTGCTTTTCCCGCTGGCCCAAACGCTGAAAGGCGTTGCGCAGGGCGATGTGCTCCATCCAGTTGGCCTCCGTGTTCCTGGTGTCGTAAACCTGATCCATCACCGTCAGCGGATCTCCACCGTCGGAATACACCGGATCGTACAGACTCACCGGTGCGCACACCGCATCCAGGGCCTGGCTGACCTCCTCTTGGGAGACCTGCAGCGCCTGGGAAATCTCCTCCAAATTGGGCTCCCGGCCCAATTGGAGCGTCAGCTGCTCCTTGCATTGCAGCACCCGGTAGGCCACATCCCGAATGGAACGGCTGACCCGGATGGCGGAATTGTCCCGCAGATACCGCCGCACCTCGCCGGCGATCATGGGCACGCCGTAGGTGGAAAACCGCACCTGCTTGTTTGGGTCGAAATTCTCGATGGCCTTCATCAGGCCGATGCAGCCCACCTGGAATAGATCGTCGGGGCTTTCTCCCCGTTTGTCAAAGCGCTGGATCACACTCAGCACCAGCCTAAGGTTTCCCTCGATCAGTTCCTGCCGGGCCATTTTGTCGCCGGCCCTGGATCGCAACAGCAGCGCATCCATTTGCGCAGAAGTCAATGTTTTCAGCCGCGCGGTATTGACACCGCAGATCTCTACCTTTCCCTGCATGGTGTTCCTCCCAAAAATAAGGTATTCCCATTATTTCCCGGCGGGCCGGAATGATACCGGAAAAACTTTGGCAGTTTTCACAAAAATTTTTGATCCCGTTGGAAGCGGGGCAGGGGACCCAGGCGACCGCTGCGTTGATTTTGAAACTTTTTTGGCAAAAGATGCGGGCCGGTTTCCTGTTTTTCGTTGGTTACGTAATACGGTTATTTTGGAATTATGGAGTGAATTATACAGGAAATTATGCACCGCAAACCCGGTTGCCAGGTTTGGAAAACCCTGATTTACCTGTGGAAAACCCACACTTTTCCACAGTATCCACAGACTTTTCCACAGCCCTTTTCCACAGGCTTCATGCGGCTGTTTATGCAGAGACGGTTGACATAATGCGAAAAATGTAAAAAATGCAACCTTCAATTTTTTGTGGACTTGCCATTTTGACGGAGGGAAAATTTTGCCTTGTTTTTTGGGGCTTGACAGCGCTTTTTGCTGTATTCTGCCGGCCTTCGCAAAAAAATCAAATTTTTTTAAAAATAGGGATTGATTTTATGGAAAAACTGCGCTATAATGTGTTACCGTATGAATATAGGCAAGACAGGAGGTGTGAATCGTGCCCAATATCAAGTCCTCTAAGAAGGATGTCATCCGTTCCAAGGTTGCTTACGAGAAGAACAAGGCCGACAAGTCCGCTATGAAGACCGCCATCAAGAAGTTTGAGGCTGCTGTTGCTGCCGGCGATAAGGCTGCTGCTACCGAGGCTTACAAGCTGGCTGTTAAGGAAGTGGACCAGGCTGGTCTGAAGGGTCTGCTGCACAAGAACAATGTTGCTCGCAAGAAGAGCTCCATGACTCTGAAGCTGAACACCCTGGCCTGATTTCTCTGAAAATATCTCCCTCCCATTTATTTGGTAGGGAGTTTTTTCATTTTTACCCCGCTGGGTCTTTCACCGGGGATGGTGATATGATGACTGTGCACAACACAGGTCTTGCGGTTTGCCGGAGAGATAAACAGAAATTTGAAATTTCTGCACAGATATGCTATAATGCAACCAAAGGAGGTGCGGGCATGGCGAAATTATCGGATCCCATTACCATACTAAAAGGCATCGGCCCTACCAAGGCCAAGCAGTTTGCCAATTTGAATATTGTGACATTGCGGGATCTCATCTGCCATTTTCCACGTGGCTACGAGGACCGCACCAAGCTTGTGACCATCGACAAGCTGGAGGTGGACCAGCCGGCCTGCTTCAGGGCCATGGTCATGAACCACCCCCGCACCAACCACATCCGCAAGGGCCTGGATCTGACCAAGGTGCAGGTGGCGGACCACACCGCCCGGCTGAATGTGACCTTCTTTAACAACAAATATGCCGCCGAGCAGCTCCAGTACGGCCGGGAATACATTTTCTACGGCGCCGTTTCCGGTGATTTCATCGGCTACAATATGACCAATCCCGTTTTTGAGTCCCTGGATTCCCAGCCGGTGACCACCCGGCGGATCCTGCCCATTTATCCGCTGACAGCAGGGCTGACCAATGCGGCCATGCTCAAGGCAGTGCAGCAGGCCCTGGCCATCTGCGATCCGCCGGAGGAGATCCTGCCGGAGGAAGTGCGCCGGCAATATAGCATCCTGCCGGCGGAGCGGGCCTATTTTGCCATCCATCAGCCCCAGTCCATGCATGATGCGGAAATGGCGAAAAAGCGGCTGATTTTTGAGGAGTTTTTCGTATTTTCCGCCGGCCTGTCCCTGATGCGGGCGGCCCGTTCCGACAAAAAGACCCAGCCTTATGCAAACCTGGATCTGCGGCCCTTCTATAGCGCTTTGCCTTTCCGGCTCACCGGTGCCCAAAACCGGGCCATCGGAGAAATCCTGGAGGATCTGCAGCGCGGCGTACCCATGAACCGGCTGGTCCAGGGCGATGTGGGCAGCGGCAAGACCATGGTGGCTGCCGCAGCGGCCTATTGCGCTGCCGGCAATCAAAAGCAGGCTGCCATGATGGCGCCCACGGAAATCCTGGCGGAGCAGCACTATACCTCTCTGACCCGGCTGTTGCAGCCTTTGGGCATCCGCACGGGCCTGCTGACCGGCTCCATGAAAGAGAAAGACAAAAAGGCTGTCCGGGCAGCGCTGGTAGACGGCAGCATCGACCTGGTCATCGGTACCCACGCCCTCATCACCGACAGCACCCAGTTCTGCGACTTAGGCCTGGTGATCGCTGACGAGCAACATCGCTTTGGCGTGGCCCAGCGTTCGAAGCTTTCCGCCAAGGGCCAGGATCCCCACCTGCTGGTGATGTCGGCCACGCCCATTCCCAGAACCCTGGCGCTCATTATGTACGGCGACCTGGAAGTATCCATTCTGGACGAAAAGCCTGCCGGCCGGGAAGCGGTGGATACCTTCCTGGTCAATGAATCTTACCGGCCCCGGATCAATGCCTTTATCCGCAAGCAGGTGGCGGAAGGTCACCAGTGCTTCGTGGTGTGTCCTGCGGTGGAAGAGAATGAAGAATTGGGATTGAAGGCTGCAGAAACCTGGGCAGAAACCCTGCAAAAAACCGTGTTCCCGGATCTGCGGGTGGCGCTGCTGCACGGCCAGATGAAAGGCGCGGAAAAGGAAGGGGTCATGGCCGCTTTCGCTCGTGGAGAGGCAGACATTCTGGTGGCTACCACCGTCATCGAGGTGGGTGTGGATGTGCCCAATGCAACGCTGATGGTCATTGAGGACGCCGACCGTTTTGGCCTGTCCCAGCTTCACCAGCTCCGCGGCCGTGTAGGCCGGGGCAGCAGCAAGAGCTATTGCATCCTGACCTCCCAGAGCCGAAATCCGGAAACCCTGCAACGCATCAAGGCCTTCTGCAAGACCAATGACGGCTTCCGCATTGCGGAGGAAGATTTGAAGATGCGTGGCCCCGGCGATTTCTTTGGCAGCCGCCAGTCCGGCCTGCCGGTGTTTCGGGTGGCGGACTTGAGTATGGATCTGCAGACACTGAAGGATGCCCAGGCGGCATCGGCAGAGTGGATCGACCACTTCGGCACCGTCGATACCCCCGAGGCCAGAGCCCTGCGCGAGCGCATCGGCGACCTGTTCCGCAGAGCCGAAGGTACCATGAATTAAAAATACAAATTGTAGTTTATCACACACCATTCGTAGGGCGGGGTC
>JAZUBW010000062.1:0-6212 GCA_045638785.1 Faecousia sp. | reverse complement strand
GCCAGTTCAAATCTGGCTAGCAGCTCTATAAAAAATCGGAAACCATTTGGTTTCGGATTTTTTATTTGCCCAGACAGATTTGAAGGATCAAATGCAACAGTCCGGTGGACTGTTGCTGGCCGAATAAGAGGCCAGGCTACGCAATAATTTTTGCACATTCCCGTGCAAAAATGCAAACAAATCCGGCCAGCAATTCCATTTAGCTATAAAATTTCGCAATATTGGACGCCGAAGCGTGAAAAATCGTTTTTTCATTCGTCATAGTAAATGGGAGGAGGGTTTGCATGGCTGAGATTCATTTGAAAAACTGTTTGCCCGAATGCAAAATGGGGTCAGCGAATTTTTGTCAATATATACCAAGAACTGAGGCAAGTGCGTCATACGTTCCATCGGTGAAAAAATGGAAAAGAGCCGGCAGGTCTTCCCTGTCGGCTCTTTTTCTGATGGATCATCTTGCGGACGCGATTATTTCTTGACCTGCTTCATAGACAGGCTGATGCGGTGGCGCTTTTCGTCCACGGCAAGGACCACGACTTTCACCACATCGCCCACTTTCAGCACTTCGCTGGGGTGCTTCAGGCGACGGTTGCAGACTTCGCTGATATGGGCCAGGCCGTCCTGGTGGACACCGATGTCCACGAACACGCCGAAATCGATGACATTACGCACCGTGCCGGTCAGCTCCATGCCGGGCACCAGGTCCTTCATTTCCAGCACGTCCTTGCGCAGGATGGGGGCAGGCAGTTCGTCACGGGGGTCTCGGCCGGGCTTGCTGAGTTCCTTGGCGATGTCGATGATGGTAGGTTCGCCTACAGCACACTCTGCAGCGGCCTTGGCGGTGCCGTAAGCGGCCAGTTTCTCCTGGAGGCCACTCATGTCATCACCTTTTTTCAGTCCCAGGAGCGCCATCAGCGCCCTGGCAGCCTCATAGGATTCGGGGTGGACACCGGTGTTATCCAAGATTTCCTTACTCTCGGGAATGCGCAGGAAGCCGGCGCACTGCTGGAAGGCCTTGGGGCCAAGCTTGGGCACCTTCTTGATCTGGGCCCGGGAGGTAAAGGCACCGTTCTCTTCCCGGTAGGCCACGATGTTCTTGGCGGTGGTGGCCGTCAGACGCGACACCTGCTGCAGCAGGCTCCGGGAAGCGGTATTGATATCCACACCAACAGCATTGACGCAGTCCTCCACCACGCCGCCCAGGGCTGCATCCAACTCCTTCTGCGGGCAATCGTGCTGATACTGGCCCACGCCGATGGCCTTGGGATCGATCTTCACCAGCTCTGCCAGGGGATCCTGCAGCCGCCGGGCGATGGACACGGCAGAACGCAGATTCACATCAAATTCCGGGAATTCCTCAGCAGCCAAGGGAGAGGCAGAATAGACGGAAGCACCGGCCTCATTGACGATCATGTAGCTGGCCTCCGGGAAGGAACGCAGCAGCTCTACGGTCATGGCCTCGGTTTCACGGGATGCGGTGCCGTTGCCGATGGCGATATGCCGCACCTGATGGCGGCGCATAAGACCGGACAGGACGGCAATGGCCTCCTGCTTTTTCTTTTCGCTGAAGGTAGGGTACACCACGGAGGTAGCCAGCACCTTGCCGGTGGCATCCACCACCGCCACCTTGCAGCCGTTGCGGTAGCCGGGGTCCAGGCCCATGGTGACAAAGCCCTTCACAGGCGGCTGCATCAGCAGCGGCTTCAGATTCAGAGCGAAATTGTGGATGGCGCCGCCGTAGGCCCGGTCAGACAGGTCTGCCCGGACCTCACGCTGGACGCTGGGGAAGATGAGCCGCTCGTAGGCATCCTCGGCGGCGGCCTTGACAAACTGGGACACAAAGAGGGTGGGCTTCAGCGCTGCACGGCACACCAATGCCGGGCCCTCGTTTCCGGGCAGGGTCACAGTGGCCTTCAGGATCTCTTCCTTTTCGCCACGGTTAATGGCCAGGATTTGGTGATCCATCAGTCGGGAGATCGGCTGATTGAAATCGTAGTAGAGCTTATAGACCGTATCGGCCTCGGGATCGGTGGCCTTGCACTGGAGACTTCCCCGACGGAAGATCAGCTCTCGCAAGGATTTGCGGATGCCGGCATCGTCGGACAGGTCCTCGGCGATGATATCGTTGGCGCCCTGGAGGGCATCTTCCACAGTCTCCACGCCCTTCTCCGGGTCGACATAGGCCGCAGCCAGTGCAGTGGGGTCACTGCCGTCCTGGGCGAAGATAGCGGCTGCCAGAGGCTCCAGGCCCTTCTCACGGGCAATGATGCCACGGGTGCGGCGTTTCTGCTTGTAGGGCCGGTACAGATCCTCCACCTCAGCCAAAGTTGCAGCAGCATCGATGGCAGCTGCCAGTTCTTCGGTCAGCTTGCCCTGGTTCTCGATGGCGTTCTTTACCTCGTCCCGACGGGCCTGGAGGTTGCGCAGGTACTGCAGGCGGGTCTCCAGGGTACGCAGAACGGTATCGTCCATGGCACCGTGCATTTCCTTGCGGTAACGGGCAATGAAGGGGATGGTATTGCCCTCGTCAATGAGGGAAATGACATTTTCAATGTATTCCTGCTTCTGTCCCAATTCCTGGGAGAGAAGTTCTGCAATTGTCGGCATAGCTTGCTCCTTTTCTCAAAACTTTCTGTATCATAGCACAAAAGCAGGAAAAAGAAAAGAGAAATTTCGACCTTTCGTCCCAGGCGAAAGGGTTGACAAAGAACGGCACAGGGCATATAATGTGCCCGTCCATTCTATTGCGATTCGGGCTCGTAGCTCAGTTGGGAGAGCGTACGGTTCGCATCCGTAAGGTCGAGGGTTCGATCCCCTTCGAGTCCACCAAAAAGCACGCTTCGGCGTGCTTTTTTTACTTTTTATTTGTTTTTCTTGCTTTTTTCCCTTTTTTCGTTTAAAATAAATAAGTTATGTTTATTTTTATGAGGTAACGATATGGAAGTCAATTACAGAAATAAAAAGCGGTACAAGACCGCCAAGTATCCCCTGCGGCAACATAAATTCTGGACATGGCTCATTTGGTTCTTATCCAAGATCATGCTCCGAGGCAAGAAATACACCCTGGAAACCATCGACATGGAAGGCCTGGAGCCTCCGTACATCATTTTCAGCAATCACATGGAGTTCATCGATTTCGAGCTGGCCACCATGGTCACCTACCCCCACCGGGTCAACAATGTGGTCAACATCGACGGGTATCTCATGATGCCCTTCCTGGTGGAATGGATCGGCGCCATCTGCACCCGGAAATTTACCAATGATATCCACCTGGTCAAATCCATCCGTCGCGTCATCCAAAACGGTGACATTCTGTGCCTGTATCCCGAGGCCCGCTACACCCCCATCGGCACAACCAGCTTCCTGCCCGATTCCCTGGGCCGCCTGGTGAAGATGAATAAAGTGCCCCTGGTGGTGGTGACCCATCACGGCAACCACCTCTACTCCCCTACCTGGAACTACGCCAACAAGCGGAAGGTGCCCATGCACACTGTCTTCCGCCAGGTGCTGACGGCCCAGCAGGTGGAGGAAATGACGGCAGAGGAAATCAACGCCGTCATCCGCCAGGCGATGCAGTACGACGATTACCGTTACTTACAGGAAAGCGGCCACAAGCTGACGGAGCCCTTCCGGGCCGAGGGTCTGCACAAGGTGCTGTATCAGTGCCCCCATTGCAAGACGGAGTTTGAAATGGCCACTGAAGGTGCGGAAATTTACTGCAAGCACTGCGGCAAGCGCTGGTTCATGGAAGAAAACGGCAAGCTGCGGGCCATCGATGGCGAAACCGAATTTGACCACATCCCCCACTGGTTCGAATGGCAGCGCCAACAGGTGCGGGACGAGATCCTGCGAGGCGACTATCGGTATGAGGACGAGGTAGATGTCTACGGCCTGCCCCGATGCTGGCGGTTCATTCCCCTGGGCAGGGCCAAGGCCCGGCACGATGCCGAAAACGGCTGGGTGCTGGAGGGCCATTACCGGGGCAAGGACTACCGCATCGCCCGGCCGCCCAAGGCCACCAACAGCCTTCATGTGGAATATGATTTCCACCGTCTGCGGAAGGAACACTGCTTCGACATTTCCACCGAGGACGACTCCTACTACTGCTATCCTACCACCAATCCCCTGATCGTTACAAAGCTTGCCCTGGCAACGGAAGAAATCTACAAGCTGAAAACCGGAAAATAACGAACTATTTTCCCCATTTGTTTATTGACTTTTCCCTACAATTTGATAGAATTTCAAGGTATTTAGTTTTACGGAGGATAATCCCCTATGGGAATTGCTGAATTATTTGTTTTGGCCATTGGTGTCAGTATGGATGCCTTTGCCGTGTCTATTTGCAAGGGTCTGTCGGTAAAACGAGCTCGATTGAAGGAAATGGCCACCTGCGGTCTTTGGTTCGGCGGCTTCCAGGCGCTGATGCCGCTGATCGGCTTTTTCCTGGGTGCGCTGTTCTACGATGCCATCTCCGCTTTTGACCACTGGGTGGCCTTTGGCCTCCTGGCACTCATCGGTATCAACATGCTGAAGGAAGCCTTCGGCAAGGAAGAAGAATGCGACGATTGCAAGGGCGGCGATTTTACGTTCAAGACCATGTTCGTCATGGCCGTGGCCACCAGCATCGATGCCTTGGCAGTGGGCATTTCCCTGGCCATGGCAGGCAACGTCAACATTTGGATCGCCATCGCTTTCATCGGTGCCGTGACCTGTCTGATGTCCGGCCTGGGCGTGAAGATCGGCAATGTATTCGGCGCCAAGTTTGAGAAAAGAGCGCAGATGGCCGGCGGCATCATTCTGATCCTGCTGGGCCTGAAGATCTTGCTGGAGCACTTGGGTATTTGGGCATAAGAAGAACCGGAGCAGAAATTCTGCTCCGGTTTTTTCTTGCCATTTACATGCATTACATGCAAAAACTCCGCACCGGAACGGTGCGGGGGTTTGTTATAAGTGTTGAGATTACACCAGCTCGATGACTGCCATCTCAGCAGCGTCGCCACGGCGAGCGCCGGTACGGGTCACGCGGGTGTAGCCACCGTTGCGCTCAGCGTAGTTGGGAGCGATCTCCTTGAACAGCTTGTTAGCCACATCTTCCTTGGTGATGTAGGCCAGAGCACGGCGGTAGTTGGTCAGGCCGCCCTTCTTGCCCAGGGTGATCATCTTCTCGACCACGGGCTGAACTTCCTTAGCGCGGTAGAAGGTGGTCTCGATCTTGCCGTTTTCCAGCAGATCGGTCACCAGCTGACGCAGCATGGCCTTTCTCTGAGTGCTGGTCTTACCCAGCTTACGAGTGCCGAACATATCGTTTTCCTCCTTCTTGAAAGGTTAACTTAGTTGTTGCTGCCAGAATCTTCGCTGGCCAGGGACAGACCCATCATTTCCAGCTTCTTCTGGACCTCATCCAGGGACTTCTTGCCCATGTTGCGGACCTTCATCATGTCCTCACCGGTCTTGCTGATCAGGTCAGCAACGGTGTTGATGTTGGCACGCTTGAGGCAGTTGAAGCTACGGACGGACAGATCCAGCTCATCAATGGTCATGGCCAGCTTGGCATCGGGACGATCGATCACCTTATCCACAACAGTGGAGGAGGTGCCGACAGCATCGGACAGGTTGGTGAACACAGTCAGATGATCGGACAGGATCTTGGCGCCCAGAGACACAGCATCCTTGGCAGTGATGGTGGAATCGGTCCAGACCTCCAGGGTCAGCTTGTCGAAGTCGGTCTTATCGCCGACTCGGCAGGGCTCCACCGTGTAATTCACCTTCTTAACAGGAGAATAGATGGAGTCAACGGGGATCACGCCAATGACCGTCTGAGGGGTCTTGTTCCGGTCTGCGGAATCATAGCCGCGGCCCTGGGACAGGGTGATCTCCATATTAAAAGTGGCATCCTCGCCCAGAGTGCAGATATGCAGCTCGGGGTTCAGAATTTCAACCTCAGCATCAGCCTGAATATCACCGGCAGTGACCTCACAGGGGCCAACAGCGTTGATATAAACAGTCTTGACTTCCTGGGTGTGCAGCTTCATGATCATGCGCTTGACATTCAGGACGATTTCAGTCACATCCTCGGTAACACCGGGGATGGTGGAGAACTCGTGCTGAACGCCGGCGATCTTGACGGAAGTTGCGGCGTAACCGGGCAGGCTGCTCAGAAGAATCCGGCGCAGGGAGTTGCCCAGGGTCATGCCATAGCCACGCTCCAGAGGTTC
>JAZUBW010000061.1:0-2132 GCA_045638785.1 Faecousia sp. | reverse complement strand
TTGGCAACCTTGATGGCGGGAGCGGCCACGATGCCCTTGTCATAGTTAAAGACAGGGGTCTCACCCTCCACGGGAGCATCGGTGGTGTAAAAACCGGACAGAGTGCCCTCGTTGATGGCCAGCAGTTCCTCGATGGTGGGGGAATGAGGACCCAGATCGATGACCTTCTCCTCGGTGGTGTAGCCCAGCAGCATGGAGCCGGCAACATCGGTTTCCTCGGTCAGCTCGGCAACGATGAAGCCAAACAGGCTGTCGTGCCACTGCTCAAAGTCCACATCGGCAGCAAAGCCGATCTCGTTACCGAAGGACATCTTCATGATGGCCTCGCCGATGCCGTTTTCCACAGCCCAGGCAGCCTTGACCTTACCGGCCTTATGCAGGGCATAGAATGCTTCCCAAGCAGCCTTCAGGCTTTCAGCGGACTCGTCGGTGGGTCCGAACAGGTAGACGGGATGGCCGGCTGCCTTGAATTCGGGACTCAGCACCTCACCGCTTTCGATGGGGGCGATGGCAAAGGAAATGAGGGTGGGGGGCACATCCAGATCCTGGAAAGTGCCGGACATGGAGTCCTTACCGCCGATGGCGGCAGCACCCAGCTCCAGCTGTGCATCCAGGGCGCCCAGCAGGGCAGCGAAGGGCTTGCCCCAGCGACCCGGCTCATTGCGCAGCTTCTCGAAGAACTCCTGCAGGGTCAGGTAAGCCTTGCGATAGTCCGCACCGGCGGCTACCAGCTTGGCAACGGAATTGTAAATAGCGGCATGAGCGCCGGTGTAGGGATCCAGGCTCATATGGTCGGGATCGCACCCCCAGCTGAACACGGAGCCGGTAGTGGCCTCCTTGCCGGGCAGCACGGGCAGCAGCGCAGCCCTGGCCTGGGCGGGGGTAGACTGGGTGTCACCACCGTAGGGCATCAGCAGGCTGCCGGAGCCGATGGTGGAGTCGAAGCGCTCAACCAGGCCTCTGCGGCTGGCGGTCTTCAGATCCTGGGCCATCTCGGTCATATTGGCATACAGGGGTTTGGACAGGGGGGACAGATCCTTTTCGGAAACGGAAACGCTGGTGTGCTTGACAGCGCCGTTGGTATCCAGGAAGGCACGGGACAGGTTTGCGATCTCCTTGCCCTTCCAGGTCATGACCATGCGGGGCTCCTCGGTAACCACGGCCACACGGTAGGCTTCCAGGTTTTCCTTCTCAGCGGCAGCGATGAAGGCATCGGCATCCTTGGCCTCCACCACCACGGCCATACGCTCCTGGGACTCGGAAATGGCCAGCTCGGTGCCATCCAGGCCCTCGTACTTCTTGCGGACAGCATCCAGGTCGATGCGCAGGCCCTCGGCCAGCTCACCGATGGCAACGGAAACGCCGCCGGCGCCAAAGTCGTTGCAGCGCTTGATGAGGCGGGTCACATTGCCGTCACGGAACAGGCGCTGGATCTTGCGCTCCTCGGGGGCGTTGCCCTTCTGGACTTCGGAGGCCATGGTAGCCAGGGACTTGGCATTGTGGCTCTTGGAAGAACCGGTAGCACCGCCGATACCGTCACGGCCGGTACGGCCGCCCAGCAGGATCACCACATCGCCGGGTGCGGGACGCTCACGGCGGACATTGCTTGCGGGGGCAGCAGCCACAACAGCGCCGCATTCCAGGCGCTTGGCCACATAGCCGGGGTGATACAGCTCGGCAACATGGCCGGTGGCCAGGCCGATCTGGTTACCATAGGAAGAATAACCGGCAGCAGCGGTCTGGCAGATCTTACGCTGAGGCAGCTTGCCGGCCAGGGTCTCGTTCAGGGGGGTACGGGGGTCACCGGCACCGGTGACACGCATGGCCTGGTGCACATAGGCACGGCCGGACAGGGGGTCACGGATACAGCCGCCGATACAGGTGGCAGCGCCGCCGAAGGGTTCGATCTCGGTGGGATGGTTGTGGGTCTCGTTCTTGAACATCAGCAGCCAATCCTGCTCCTCGCCGTTGACTTCGGTGGGAACATGGATGGAGCAGGCATTGATCTCTTCGCTTTCGTCCAGTTCGGGGAGCAACCCGCGCTTCTTCAGCAGCTTGGTGCCGATGGTGGCAATGTCCATCAGGGTCTGAGGACGTTTCGGTGCCTTTTGTTCCCCGTAGACCTCGATGCG
>JAZUBW010000060.1:0-4373 GCA_045638785.1 Faecousia sp. | reverse complement strand
TGAATGGGGTTCAAGAGGCCTCGAGTTCGAATCTCGACACTCGGACCAAAACGGTGACGTTCGAAAGAATGTCGCCGTTTTTCTTTTATCTTGACGTCCAGGAGCATTCTGTTGTATAATTCTGTCAACTGTTGCGAAAATTAATCCTGAAATATCGGAAATGAGGAGCCTGTGGATCTTATGACCGTCAAGACCCCCTGGAAAGATTTTATGGGCGATGTGCCCATGCATTTAGATTATTTCGAAGGCACACTATTTGAGGCTGTGGAACGAATTAGCGATAGCTACCCCAATTATGTTGCCTTGGATTTTATGGGTAAGCCCACCACGTACAAGAAGCTGGTGGAGGATGTGCACCATTGCGCTGCCTGTCTTTCTGCCGTGGGCATCAAAGCTGATGACAAAGTGACCATCGCCATGCCCAACTGCCCCCAGGCTATCATCATGTTCTACGCTGTGAACCTGGTGGGCGGCATTGCTAATATGATCCACCCCCTGTCCGCCGAAAAGGAAATTACCTTCTATCTGCAGGAGAGCGAGTCCGTTGCCGTGCTGACCCTGGATCAGTTCTATGGGAAGATGGACAAGGCCCGGCAGGGAACTAAAGCAGAGAACTTGATCATTGCCTCCGTCGCAGATGCCTTGTCGACCGTGATGAAGATCGGCTACCAGCTGACCAAGGGCCGCAAGATTCCGCCTGTACCCAAGGACGCCGATGTGATCCTGTGGAAGGATTTTTGGGCTATGGGCAAGAACCCGGTATTCCACAAGGCTGAACGCAAAGCCGATGACCCTGCCGTGATCCTCTATTCCGGTGGCACCACAGGCACCACCAAGGGCATTGTGCTGACCAACCGCAACTTTAACGCCCTGGGCCAGCAGGTCATCGCCGCCAATCCTATGTTCCGTCCTGGCGACAAGATGCTTGCTGCCATGCCCATTTTCCACGGTTTCGGCTTGGGCGTCAGCATCCACAGCATGCTTTCTAGCGGTGGACGCTGTATCCTGGTGCCCCAGTTCACTCCCAAAAGCTACGCCAAGGATCTTGTGAAGCACAAGGTCAATTTCATCGCCGGCGTACCGACCCTCTACGAGGCCCTGCTGCGGCTGGACACCATGGACGGTGCAAACCTCGACCATCTGAAGGGCGTCTTTTCCGGCGGCGACAGCCTGTCCGTGGAGCTGAAAAAGAAGCTGGATCAGTTCCTGAATGAGCACAACGCTGCTGTCCGTGTCCGGGAGGGCTACGGCACCACGGAAACTGTCACCGCCTGCTGTCTGACACCGCCCCATATGCACAAGGAAGGCTCCATCGGCATCCCGTTCCCGGATACCTATATCAAGATCGTGGAACCCAATACGGAAAACGAACTTCCCTACGGCACGGAAGGTGAGATCCTGCTGTCCGGCCCCACGGTGATGAAGGAATATATGCACCATCCCAAGGAGACCGCCCAGACCCTTCGCCGTCACGGCGATGGCCGCACCTGGGTCCACACTGGCGATTTGGGCATCATGGATGAGGAAGGTTTCGTATATTTTAAGGGCCGGGCCAAGCGCATGATCGTGTCCTCCGGCTATAATATCTATCCTGCTCAACTGGAGAATATCATCGATGCCCACCCTATGGTGCAGATGAGCTGCGTTATCGGCGTTCCTGATCCCTACAGAATGCAGAAGGTGAAGGCCTTTGTCAAGCTGGTGCCTGAGGCCAAGCCCACGGAAGAAACCAAGAAAATCCTGCTGGACTACTGCTGCCAGCATATCGCAAAATATGCCATGCCCTACGACATTACCTTCAAGGACGATATGCCAAAAACCCTGGTGGGCAAGGTGGCTTACCGGGTACTGGAGGAAGAGGAACTGGCCAAACATAAGGAGGAAAACCAATGAGAGAGGTATCTGTTTCCGAACTGAAGATCAACCCCTTTGACTTGATTGGCAAGGAGTGGATGCTGGTGACTGCCGGCAACGAGGCCAGGGGCTATAACACCATGACCGCCAGTTGGGGTCATTTGGGATCTATTTGGGGTCACCATGGCGGCAGCGCCACAGCAGTGATCTATGTGCGTCCCCAGCGCTACACCAAGCAGTTTGTTGATCGGGAGGAGATCTTCACCCTTTGCTTCTTCGACGAAAAGTACCATAAGGATCTCGGCTATCTCGGCAGCCACAGCGGCCGTGACGGCGACAAGGTGGCCCATGTGGGCATGACCCCGGTGTTTGAGGACAATACCACTTATTTTGCCGAGGCCAAGCTGGTGCTGTTCTGCCGCAAGCTCTACCAGGCCCCCATCAAAGAGGAATATTTCATTGACAAGAATGTGGTGGAGGATTGCTATCCCAATCGTGATTTCCATGACCTGTATATTGCCAGCATCGAAAAGGTGCTGATCGCTGACTAAGAACAAGGCCATGACCAGCTTCGGTCATGGCCTTTCTTTATTTATTTCTGCTGCTTAGGGCGATTAGCACCTGGCTTGGCAGGTAGAAGAGCCACGACAGATTGAAGCCGGAAAACAGGATGCTGTGCAGCACAGACCCTTCCCGGATGGGCAGATAATCTGTACTCATGACCTGCAGACCAACCACCGTATCACAGAGCAGGAACAGAACAAGCGCCACAGGCAGCAGCGGATGTTGCTTTCGGCGCAAAGTGGCATCGGCAATGTTCATAATGAGCTGAACGTAATAGAACAGGGAGATCAGCGCCAGGGCGTCGGTCTGCGACCGCAGCACGGCGACGCAAAGAATACCAGCAATTAGGGAAAGAATCAGCCGGATTATCAGGGTCAGCTTGTTTGCTTGGTCCCGGTGAAGCTGCCAGGCATAGAAGACCTGGGTCAGCAGAAAAAAGACCATGCCCCACAGCTGCTGGATGGGTTTGCACATCACAAGGCAGAAATCTGCCAGCACCGTGAAGAACAGACCGAGAATCAGCAGCCGGTTTTCCTTGTTTGCGCTGGACAGGGCGAAGAGAAAGCACAGCACAATGGCACTGTAGCTGCTCCATACCAGGGTGCTGCCACCGGTCGTGAGGATCAAAATATATAAAATAAATTCAACAGATAGAAAGAAACAGAGAAGGGGAGTGCGAAACTTTTGCACGATGCGGTCACCTCCGGTGCAGATAGTATAGCAAATGAGAAGGTGGTTTGCAATAGGGGAGGCCGGCGGGGAATCGATAAAAAAGGAGCCGACGGGAAATGATTTAATCAATGTGTGCCTCGGTCAAGCCCTCGCCAGCGGCGCTGAGTGCGCGCCGCATTTGATCTGTTCGATTCCCCACTTCTTGATTTCTACCAATAAGAAAAACCACCCCGCAGGGTGGTCTTTCTTATTGGTGGAGCCGAGGGGAATCGATTTAATTTAAGTTGGGCTCCGTCAAGCCGTCGCGCGCAACAGTCCACCGGACTGTTGCATTTTGATTTTCAAATCCCGTCACCAAAAATAAAACCCGTCCCAAAGGACGGGTTTTATTTTTGGTGGAGCCGACGGGATTTGAACCCGTGTCCGAAGGCAACTTGGAGGGACTTTCTCCGGGCGCAGTTTGTTATTTACATTCCCTCGGCTGCACGGGAACAAACACTCTTACAGCCTCAGTAGCTTCATGATGCATGGTACGGTCAAAGCTTTCCGCACGCACGTGCTCCACTCAAATCACACCCGAGCCCGGCTCGTGGACCTTCCGGGGCGGATGAGGCGCCTAATTAGGCAGCCTGTGCAACAAAGTTGTTGTCAGTTAAATTTAAAAAGTTACCCGTTTTATCGTGGCCAGGCGCCACGGCCCGCTTATCCAGCCTCACTACCCACGTCGAAACCAGTACGGCCCCATATTGAGGTGAAAAGTAAGGGTGAACAGTGAATAGGTGGCAGGGGTGCGATGCACCCCTGCATCGTTTTTTTAGAAACGGCCGTAGGGATCAGGCAGCTTCTTCAGCTCTGCCAGGGCTGCGCCGTTGATTTCCACGGTGATGGAAGCGATCTTCTGATCTTCCACCGGGCGGTCGTTGCGGCCGGTCTTGGTCTTTGCGATGGCATCGACCACCTCCATGCCGGAAGTGACCTTGCCGAAGGCGGCATACTGGCCGTGCAGGTGCTTGGCATCCTGATGCATGATAAAGAACTGGCTGCCGGCAGAGTTGGGAGACTGGCTGCGGGCCATGGACAGAACACCGCGCTTGTGCTTCAGGTTGTTTTCAACGCCGTTAAAGAAGAACTCGCCCTTGATGCAGTAGCCGGGACCACCCATGCCGGTGCCATCGGGACAACCGCCCTGGATCATAAAGCCGGAAATGACCCGGTGGAAGATCAGACCGTCGTAGAAATTATGATTGCACAGATCGATGAAGTTAAGTCGGGTGGTAGCCATG
>JAZUBW010000059.1:0-11526 GCA_045638785.1 Faecousia sp. | reverse complement strand
CTTGGCCCACAGAACGACATGGCTACGATCCGACTTGAAACAGGAACAGCCCTGTTACAGCGCAAAAACCGCAGGATTTCTGCCCGCATTCCTCTTCAGTCATAAAAATCCATTTTGGATTTTTATGACAGCTTCCCCCCGGGGGAAGCGATTGCGGCTTCGCCGCTACACAACAATTTTTATTTTGCACTTTCTTTATGAAACAGGAATGGCTGCCGCCAAAAGCGGCAGGAATTTTGTATTGGACTGGAAATTTACTTATCGTTATCGGCCATGACCTTACCGCCCAGGGCGCCCAGCAGCAGGCTCTTGATGTCGATACCCATGCCGGAAGAGATACCCTCGGTGATCTGAGTGGTGGAGTTGACGATGTCACCCACCAGCTTGGCGGAGTTGCCTTCGCCGTACATGGTGATCTTATCCACCTTGCTAAGGGGCTCGGCCACATTCTTGGCGATCTCGGGCAGGGCAGCCATGATCATTTCCACCACAGCGGCCTCGCCGTACTTCTTCATAGCCTCGGCCTTCTTATCGATACCCTCGGCTTCGGCCAGGGCCTTGGCACGGATGGCCTCGGCCTCCGCACGGCCCACGGCGGCAATACCCTCGGCCTCCTGCTCCTTGGCAAAACGCTGGGCTTCTGCCATCTTCATTTCTGCGGCAGCGGCCTGCTCCTGCTCGAAGCGCTTGGCTTCCGCCTCCTTCTGGCGCTTGAACAGCTGGGCCTGGGCTTCCTGCTCCTGACGGTAGCGCTCGGCATCGGCCTTGGCACGGATCTCAGCGTCCAGGGTCTGCTTCTTGACCTCGACCTCACGGGCCTTCAGCTCTGCTTCCCGCTCCGCCTTGGCGATGTTGGCGTTGGCGGAGGTGACCTCGATGGTCTTACGCTGCTCCTGCTCCTGGATGGAGTAGGCGGCGTCGGCCTCGGCCTTCTTGGCATCGGACTGCTGCTTCAGTTCCGCCTGACGGATGGCCAGGGAGTTCTGCTTTTCCGCAATTTCCATGTCGGCCTGGACCTTGGCATCGTTGGCTTCCTTGGCGGCCTGGGCCTGGGAAATGGCGATGTCACGGTCAGCCTGGGCCTTGGCGATGGCTGCACCCTTCTTGATTTGGGAAATGTTATCGATACCCAGATCGTCGATGACATTGTTCTGATCGGAGAAGGACTGGACATTGAAGGAGATCATTTCCAAACCCATCTTTTCCAGGTCGGGGATGGCATTTTCCTGGACACGCTCACCGAAGGCCTTGCGGTCGGTGACCATTTCCTCCAGGCGCATCTGGCCCACAATCTCACGCATATTGCCCTCCAGGGTATCCTGGACACGGGAGATGATCATACCCTCGGACTCATTGAGGAAGAAGCGGGATGCCAGGGTCATCATTTCGGGGCTTTGGCCGATGCGGATCTTGACGGTGGCATCCACCTTCACATTGATGTACTCTGCGTTGGGGACAAAATCGGTGGTCTTTACGTCCACGGAGAACATTTTCAAGGAAAGCTTATCCATGCGCTCCAGGAAGGGGATGCGGATACCGGCCTTACCGATGAGGATACGGGGCTTGAGGAAGCCGGAGATGATGTAGGCCGTATCCGGGGGTGCCTTTACATAACCGGCAATCAGCAGAAATGCAAGGGCAGCAACGGGGATCAAAGCGTATAACCAATTCATAACATTACCTCCATATATTGTTTTATTTTATTGATATACCTTGCCAGATAAATTGTTGTTTTGTGCACCTAAAAAGAAGTGTCATTCCGAAGAGTAGCGCACACTGGCGTGGGAATCCCCTAAGTTTTCCGGGTGTTTTTCCATGGTTTTTCCCTTCTATCCAGGGGATTGCCACGTCGCCTTCGGCTCCTCGCAATGACAGTTTGTCGGAGCGTTAAATCCCAATTTAGCCGGTGATACCCATAAGGATCTTGCCCAGTTCGGAATTTTCGTCCAGGACGATGGTCTTTTCGTCACCGGTGAGGCTGGCCTTCAGGGCCTCCAGCGCCAGCATGAACTCATAGAAATCCTGCTTTTCCTGGCTGTTATAGGCCTCGGCCAGGATGCGCATATACTCGGCTTCACCCTCGGCGATCTTCCGGGCGGCCTCCACCTTGGCATCGGAAATGAGGATGTTGACCTGCTTATCCACCTCGTTGCGGATGAGGGAGGCCTCCTTGTTGCCCTCGGCGGTGTACTTTTCCGCCATTTGGTTACGCTCGGAGATCATGCGGTTGTAAACAGCGTTCAGGTTGGAGTCCGGCAGGTCAAACTGCTTGATCTTCACATCCTCCACGTAAATGCCGTAGGTCACAGCCTGGGCATTGACGGTATCGGCGATGCCCTCGTAGATCTCGTTACGCTCTGCGCCATCGTTCATATTGATGATGTCGGCCTGGGCCAGGGTACCCATGGCGGTCTTCAGGGCATTATAGGTAATGGCATTGAGGCGTTCTTCCGCCTTGACGGTGGTGCCCAGGGCACGGTAGAACTGCTGGGGATCGGAAATACTCCACAGAATGTAGCAGTCGACAGTCATATTCTGCTTGTCGGAGGTCAGCACCTCGGAAGGGGGAATGTCGTAGAGCTGGGTGGCCTGGCTGAAATACTCCACCTTGTCGATGAAGGGGATCTTGAAGTGCAGGCCGGGGGTATCGCAGGTAGAAACGATCTCAGAGAAGCGGAAGACGCAGGCGGCCTGGTTTTCCTGGACAGTATAGAAGGAGTCAGCAGCCAGCACCAGGGCCAGCACCAACAGGGCGATCAAAACTGCTTTTTTCATATTAGTTACCTCCCATCAGGTTTTCCAGCGGCAGCAGCATCTGCACATCATCGTCGCCGGAGGTGTTGATATAGACCTTCACGCCGGGCAAAACCTCCATGATGGCCTCGTAATACATACGGGAGAGGGTGATTTCCGGGTTCAGGTTGTACTGGGCAAAGGTAGCGTTGAAGAGGGCCACCTTTTCCTCTGCCTCGTTGACACGCTTGGTGTACTGGTACTCAGCGTCCTGCAGCAGCCGGTCCACCTGGGCCTCGGCGTTGGGCAGCTGGGCGTTTTGGTAGGCCTTGGCCTCATTGACTACGGCCTCTGCCTGCTGCTTGGCGGTTTCAACGGCCTTAAATGCCTCGATGACCGCCTGGGTGGGGGGTTCGGAGTCCTGGATGCGGACATCCACCAGGGTCAGGCCGATGTCATATTCCGCCAGGATTTCCGTCACCAGATCCTTGACCTGCATCTGAATGTTTTCCTTGCCGTCGGTCAGCACCGCATCCACAGAGGAGGAGCCAACCACATTACGGACCTGGCTCTGGATCAGATTGCGCAGGATCAGCTCCGGATTGGAGGAGGAATAGAGGAATTTCACGGGGTCGGAAATTTTGTATTCCACGAAGAAATCCACATTGACGATATTGTAGTCGCCGGTGATCATGGTGGACTCGCTTGTTTTGGTGACGGCGGTGCCGGTGGCATCGGTGATGTAGCCCAGCTCGATTTTCTGGTACACATTCACATCCACCCGGCGGACCTTCTGAATGCCGAAGGGCAGCTTAAAATGCAGGCCCGGCTCGGTGATATCGGTGACGGCGCCGAAGGTGGTGACCACCGCCTGCTGCTTGTCATCGACGGTATAGAAGCTGGTGAATACGCCGATGAGCAGCACCAGGATCAGCGCACCCAGCAGAACCTTCTTGCCGGTGATCTTGAAGCCGCCCTTTTTCGGCGGATTGTCCTTTACCCAACGATAAGTGTTGTTTTCCATAGATATTTCTCCTTTTTGAAAGTTATTTGCTAGATAAATTGTAGTTCCATGCACTGGCACGGCATTTCATGACTCAAACCTTACGGATGACGATTAAACGGTCGGTTTTTTCGTTATAGGCCAGGAGGACTTCCTTATTATTGTATTCCTCCAGGATGGGTTCCCACTGGGAGGAAAACATGGGAGAGGTCTGCATTTCCTGCTTTTTGCCTTGCCGGTCGGTGAATTCTACCGTAAAGCCCGCACCGCCCCGGTGCCGCAGATAGGGCCGCTCCAGTTTTGCCCGGAAGAAGTGGTAGCTGTCCATATACATGAAAATTTCCAGCCAGCGGTACAGGAAAAACAGGGCCACACACGCCATGACGACGCACCAAAAAACCACAAACAAGGTATTGGATGCGTCTTCATAGGGACTTTGGGCTTCCAAAACCAGCAAGGGTGTTAACATCAGCAAGCACAGCAAAATGATGCCGCCGACGATGAAAAACTGCCGCCGGTCATATTGATATTGTACCGAAGCCCGCAGCTTCTCATAATGGGGCGATTCTTTGATGTTGGAAATCCAGTTCATGATTTTCCCTCCGTTCAAAGGGCCCGGATCATTTCCTGGGAAGCATCCAGGAGTTTGCTGGCCACCCAGGCGGTAAGCATGATTCGCAGCACGGTAATGAGCCGCTCTCTTGCGCCGGGCTGAGGTTCGTGGTAATCCTCAGTGACCTGCAGCAGGGCATCGTCCCAATTTTCAGAGCCGCCGATGTGCCGGGCACGGGCCGCCAATTTCACAAAGAGGAAATACAGCCGGCTGTCGTCGATCAGATCATCGGAGGTATCGTCCAGTTCGCCGTTGATATGGCCAAGCAGGCCGCAGATCTGCTCCATGGGCAGGGCCTTTTTCAGCATATTGATGTTGAGAATGCGGCAAAGCTGGGTCAGATTGTAGCGCTTGTTCACCGGAGGCGGCAACAGCCGGCGTTTGACCCAGTTCTGCACATCGTAGGGCTCCAGGCCCGAAAGGGCAGCCACCTGGCCCAGCATGATGCCGCCGGCCATAAACATTGCTTTGAAATCCTTTTCAATATTGTCCGCCTCGCTGCGCGGGGCGGTCAGAACGGTACCGGGAATGGTCCACTCCATAAAATCATCTCCTTTCTTGTAATGCGATTATATCATATGGTTACGCAACTGTCAAGTAGGATTTTTAAATTCTATCTGCTTTATGTAAACCTAATGGAAACTTGCCGAAAATTTCGTTTTTTCCTCTTTACGAACGCAAAAATATGTTGTACAATAGGCTCGATCAAATTCTGGGAGGTATTTTCATGAAATGCATGAAATGTGGCGTTATCGTTCCTTCCGGGCAGGTATTTTGCGGAGATTGCCTGGCGGATATGGCCGCCCATCCGGTGGATCCGGACGCTCCGCTTCTTCTTCCCCGACGGGAAAAAACCCAGATCGCCAAGCGCAGCAAGAAAAAGGTGCGCAAACCCGAAGAGCAGATCACCCTTTTGCGGAAGATCATTTCCGCACTGCTGGTGACGGTTTTGGTGCTGGTCATCTGCCTGACGGTCAGCATCTATGCACTGGTGCACACCAATGCAAAAAACAATGGCCCGCTGCCCGGCCAGAATTACGGCACATCTGAACCTGCAACGTAATGTTTCACGTGAAACATTTTTCGACATGGTTTGCAGGCTCGCTTGTTTCACGTGAAACAAACAGGCCGAATTGCCAACTACAGATAAAGGAGGCGGAATATGGGAAAAACCATTGCCGTCGTGAACCAAAAAGGCGGTGTGGGCAAAACCACCACTGCCGTCAATTTGACCGCCGCTTTGAAAGATGCGGGTCTGAAGGTGCTTCTGTGCGACTTTGACCCCCAGGCCAACGCCACCTCCGGCTTTGGCATCGACAAGCGGAAGGCCAAGCACAACATCTATGATGTGATCATCAACAATGTTCCGGTGCGGGATGCCATCGTCGAAACCAAGTACGGCGATGTGCTGCCGGCAACCCCGGATCTGGCTGGCGCCGCCATCGAGCTGATCTCCACCGAATACCGTGAGCATCAGCTGGAAAAGTGCCTGGAGCCCATCAAGAACGATTACGATGTGATCTTCATCGACTGCCCGCCCAGCCTGGAAATGCTGACGCTGAACGGCCTTGCCGCTGCCGACAGCATCCTGGTGCCGGTACAATGCGAGTACTATGCGCTGGAGGGCCTGTCTGATCTGATGAGTACCCTGCGAATGGTGAAGCGTCGCGTCAACCCCGAACTGGAGATTTTCGGCGTGCTGCTGACCATGTTTGACGGCCGCACCAATTTCTCCACCCAGGTGGCCCAGGAAGTCCGCCGCCATTTCCCCGGCAAGGTCTTCGTCACCGCCATCCCAAGAAATATCCGCCTTGCCGAGGCTCCCAGCCATGGCATGCCCGTCACCGCCTACGACCGCTCCAGCAAGGGCTCTGTGGCTTACCGGGCTGTGGCAGAGGAATTCAAAGCAAAACTTTCTTAAGAGGTGATAAAATTGGCATCCAACAAAGGCTTGGGCAAGGGCCTGGGTGCGCTGCTGGGGGACTTTGACGAGCCCATCCAGGAGAAAAGCCCCTACAAGCTGCTGCCCATCCATAAGGTAGAACCCAATCCCGATCAGCCCCGCCAGGATTTTGACGAGGAAGAGCTGCAGGCCCTTTCCGAGTCCATCGCCATTCACGGCGTGATCCAGCCCCTGACCGTGCGGGAAATGACCTCCGGCTACTACCAGATCATCGCCGGCGAGCGCCGCTGGCGGGCATCCCGCATGGCCGGTCTCAGCGAGATCCCCGTCGTCATCGTGGAGGCCGATGACCGCAAGGCCATGGAACTGGCTCTCATCGAAAACCTGCAGCGGCAGGACTTAAATCCCATTGAAGAAGCACTGGGTTACCAATCTCTCATGACCGAATACGGCATGACCCAGGAGGAAGCCGCCGGTCGGGTGGGTAAATCCCGTCCTGCCGTGGCAAATGCGCTGCGTTTGCTGACCCTGGATGAGCGGGTGGTGCAGATGGTCCGTGACGGAGAAATCACCGCCGGTCATGCCCGTGCTGTACTGATTTTGAAGGACGAGCGGAAGCAACAGCAGGCTGCCCAACGGATCCATGCCCTGGGGCTTTCCGTGCGGCAGGCAGAACTACTGTGCAAAAACATGAGCCGCCAGGTGCCGCCCCAGCCCAAGGTAACGCTGGCCGTTGACTACATCGGCGAGTGCGAAAAGAGCCTCAGCAAGCACCTGGGCCGCGGCGACAAGATCGTCAACGGCAAGCGCAAGGGCAAGTTCGAACTGGAATTCTATGGAGAAGAGGACCTGCAGAACCTGCTAGACGCCCTGATGAAATTAGAGAAATAAGGAGATTTACCATGGAAAAGAAACTGTATCGTTCCCGTACCGACAAGAAGATCTGCGGCGTTTGCGGCGGCCTGGCTCAGTACCTGGGCCTGGACGTATCGGTCGTCCGTCTGGTTGTGGTGCTGCTGGTGCTGTTTGCCGGCGGCGGCCTGCTGGCCTATATCATTGCCGCCCTGGTGATCCCCGAGGAGCCCTCCAATGTGGTGGAAGAACCCAAGGACCGTAAGGAACCCTGGGATAACTAATCATTTCAATAACCTTTCTTATATTGATAAGGAGTAAACATCATGTTAGATATTCGTAAGATCAAAGAAAATCCTGATGCAGTCAAGGCTGGCCTGCGGGCAAAGGAAGTGGAGTGCGACGCCATTGTGGACCGCATCCTGGAACTGGATGTGCAGATCCGCGGTCTGAAGACCTCCACCGAGACCAAAACCGCCGAAAAGAATAAGATCGCCAAGGAAAACGGCAAGCTCTTCGGTATGAAGAAGGGCGCTGAGAAGAAGGGCGAGGACACCGCTGCCATCGACGCACAGATCGAGGAGAACAAGCAGAAGTCCATTGCTCTGGACAAGGAAATCGAGGGCGATGCCGAGATGCTGAAGACCCTGAACGTAGAGTTCCGCTCCTGCATGCTGAGCCTGCCCAACCTGCCCGACGCAGACCTGCTGCCCGGCGGCAAGGAAAACAACGAGCCTCTGCGCTACATCGGCGAAAAGCACAGCTTTGACTTTGAACCCAAGCACCATGTGGATCTGTGCACCGGCCTGGGTCTCATTGACTACGAGCGTGGCGTCAAGCTGGCCGGCTCCGGCAACTGGATGTACACCGGCATGGGCGCACGCCTGGAGTGGGCCCTGCTGAACTACTTTATCGACACCCACACCGCCGACGGCTACGACTTCATCCTGCCTCCCCACATGCTGGAGTACAAGTGCGGCGAACCCCCCGGTCAGTTCCCCAAATTTGCCGACGAAGACTTCAAAATTTCCAATCATCCCACGGAAAACGGCGTTTTCTACATGCTGCCCACCGCAGAGTCCGCTCTGGCTTCCGTTTACCGTGATGAGATCCTGACCGAGGCTGACCTGCCCAAGAAGTTCTTCGCCTATACCCCCTGCTTCCGCCGTGAGGCCGGCTCTGCCCGTGCTGACGAGCGTGGCATGGTCCGTGGCCATCAGTTCAATAAGGTGGAAATGTTCCAGTTCACCACCGCCGAGGGCAGCGACGCCGCTTTTGAGGAGCTGGTGAAGAAGGCCGAAGCCCTGGTGGCCGGTCTGGGCCTGCACTTCCGCACCGTGAAGCTGGCTGCCGGCGACTGCTCCGCTTCCATGGCCCGCACCTATGACATCGAGATCCTGATCCCCTCCATGAACGGTTATAAGGAAGTTTCCTCCGTTTCCAACGCCCGTGATTTCCAGGCTCGCCGTGGCAATATGCGCTATCGCCGCGCCGACGGTAAGATTGAGTTCATGCACACCCTCAATGGCTCCGGCCTGGCAACCTCCCGTATTTTCCCCGCCATCATCCAGCAGAATCAGCGCGCTGACGGCTCCGTGGTGGTGCCGGAAGTGCTGAGAAAGTACCTGGGCGGTATCGAAGTCCTCGAGAAAAAATAATGAATTAGGATTGAATAAGCTCCTAATTCGGAATTAATAAAAAGAAAGGATAACTAATATGAGCAAGAATCCCAACAAGAAGACCCTGTGGGCTGAATTCAAGGAATTCATCAATAAGGGCAACGCTATGGCGCTGGCCGTTGGTACCATCATCGGCGGTGCTTTCGGCAACATCACCAAGTCCGTCACCAACGACCTGATCATGCCCGTGGTCAACATTTTCCTGGGCGGCACCGATTTCTCCGACGCCAAGCTGAAGCTGCCCCGGATGCCCTGGGTGGAGCCCAAGTTCGAGACCATCGTGGACGAGACCGGCGCTGAGGTCGTTCAGGAGATCCACAACTATCTGACCTACGGCAACTTCATCGCCGCCGTTATCAACTTCCTGATCATGGCTCTGGTGGTCTTCTTCATCGTCAAGGGCATGAACGCTCTGACCGAGGCCGCCCAGCGCAAGGAGCGCGAGGCTGCCGAAGCTGCTGCCGCCGCTGCCGCTGCCGAGGCTGCCGCAACTCCCGCCGCTCCCACTGCCGAGGAGCTGCTGGCTGAGATCCGCGACCTGATGAAGCAGAAGTAATTGAAAATTCCCATGAAAAAGGCTGCCGTTCGGCAGCCTTTTTCATATAGTGGAAGTTTCAAATTTACGTTTGTCGCTCTGTTTAGAATTGAAATTTGTCACCCCTGTGGGGCGACAGCGGCCGTAGGCCGCCTAGCTTCTCCCGGGGAGAAGCTGGCAGGCCGCTAGGCCTGACTGATGTGGAATGCGGGCAGAAATGTTGTCGTTTTGAATATGTTTTAGACTTAATAAATCGAAATGTATTAGAAAGTCTGATACATATACCACATCGCAGGTTATCTCCCGCATTCCACATCCGGCCCTTCGGGCCACCTTCTCCCCGGGAGAAGGTAGGGCGCTCCCGCGCCAGTGCAACAGTACGATAAATCCCAATTTAGCATTTTTCAGTAGTACACAGGTTGTTTCACATGAAACTTTTTTGTCAAAAAGTGCGGGTTAGCATAGACTAACTCCTAAAAAAGCCAACATTTTCTTATTTTTTAGGTTGCTTTTTCGTTGTTTGCTTGTTATAATGAAAGATGGTAAACTGGTCGATTTGCGTCGACACAAAATTTTTATTAAGGAGTGAATTTCCATGTGCTGCAACCACAAAAGTGTGGATCTGAGCCTGCTGAACGATGTTCTGGCTAAGTATGCCAGCGTCAAGGGCAGCCTGATCACCATTCTGCAGAAGACCCAGGAAATCTACGGCTACATTCCCACCGATGCCATCTACTACATCGCTGAGAAGACCGGCCTGACCCCCGCCAAGATTCTGGGCGTTGCCACATTCTATTCCCAGTTCCGCTTTACCGCCGTCGGTAAGTACCTGATCATGATCTGCAAGGGTACTGCCTGCTACGTCAACGGTGCGGAGCGCATCATCGAGGCCGTTTCCGAAGAGCTGGGCATCGGTGACAACCAGACCACCGAGGACGGCCTGTTCAGCCTCAGCCTGGTCTCCTGCCTGGGCTGCTGCTCCCTGGCACCTGTCATGATGATCAACGAGGATACTTACGGCAGCCTGACCCCCGATAAGGTCAAGCAGATCCTGCGTGACATCCGCGCAAAGGAGGGCATGTAATATGAACGCCAGAATTGTTGTTGGCCAGGGTTCCTGCGGTCTTGCCGCCGGCGCCGGTGCCGTTTATTCCGCTCTGGAAGCTAAGATGAACCTGGCCCCCGAGGCCAGCCTGGGCATCACCGGCTGTGTCGGTATCTGCTACCTGGAGCCCATCGTCGATGTGTACGATGAGGCCGGCAAGCTGTACCGCTGTGTCCGTGTTCAGCCCGACCATGCCGAGACCATTGTCAAGGCTGTTGCTGAAAAGAATTACGAGCTGCTGAACGAAATCGTCATCTCCGAGGACGATGCCCAGTTCCTGTCCAAGCAGACCCGTATCGCTCTGCGTCACTGCGGTGTCATCAACCCCGATGAGATCGACGCTTACACCGCCGATGACGGCTATCAGGCCCTGGAGAAGGTCCTGAAGACCATGACCCCCGAGCAGGTCATTGAAGAGATCAAGATCTCCGGCCTGGGTGGCCGTGGTGGTGCAGGCTTCCCCACTTGGTTCAAGTGGAATGCTGCCCGTCAGAGCCCCGGTGAGGAGAAGTATCTGATCTGTAACGCTGACGAAGGCGACCCCGGTGCATTCATGGACCGTGCCGTCATCGAGTCCGACCCCCACAACCTGATCGAAGGTATGCTGATCGGCGCTTACGCCATCGGCGCCAAGGAAGCTGTTGTGTATGTCCGTGCCGAGTATCCTCTGGCCATCGTCCGTCTGACCAACGCCATCAAGCAGGCTGAGGAAAAGGGTTTCCTGGGTAATAACATCATGGGCACCGGCTTCTCCTGCCACATGCGCATCAAGGCCGGCGCCGGCGCATTCGTCTGCGGTGAGGAAACTGCTCTGATCGAGTCCCTGGAAGGCAGCCGTGGTATGCCCCGTCTGAAGCCTCCCTTCCCCGCACAGGCCGGTTACTGGTACAAGCCCTCCAACATCAACAACGTTGAGACCTTCGCCAACATCGCCTGGATCATCAACAACGGCGGCGCCGCTTTCTCCGCCATGGGCACCGAGAACTCCAAGGGCACCAAGGTCTTCGCCGTCACCGGTAAGGTCAACCGCTCCGGTCTGGTGGAGATCCCCATGGGCATGACCCTGCGTGATGTCATCTTCGGCATCGCCGGCGGCATCCGCG
>JAZUBW010000058.1:0-13142 GCA_045638785.1 Faecousia sp. | reverse complement strand
GACCGCGAAGCGGCACAATTTTGCACCGCAGCATCGCAGAAAAATGCAGAAAATTCGCCCATCGAGGTCGAATTTTCTGACGGAACGCTGAGGACAGCGTTCCCTACGGGTGCAAACATAAACAACCATTTACCCGCTCATATCCGGCATTGAAAAAATAAATGAAAATAATTCTCATTTACCTATTGACAAACCAAGAACCTTGTGCTAGTATATGGGTGTAAACGATAACCATTCGCAAATAGGAGGTGACCATGGAACAAAAAACCAAGCAATTCCGCAAAAGAAACGCCATCCTCACCTACCTGCAGGAAACACACCTGCACCCCTCGGCGGAGATGCTCCACGAAATGCTCCAGGCGGAGCATCCGGACATTTCCCTGGCCACGGTCTACCGGAATTTGACCCTGTTTAAAAACCAGGGGCTGATCCAGAGCCTTGGCACCGTCGACGGAATCGAGCGTTTCGATGCCAACACTCTGCCTCATGTCCACTTCATCTGCACAAGCTGCAACGCCGTTATCGATCTTCCCCAGATCAGCGTACCGGAGCAGCTGCGCAGCACAGTGGAGTCTACCATCGGCAGTCTGGTCTCCGACTGCAGCCTGAGCTTCAGCGGAAAATGCCAAGCCTGCTGCCAAAGCGAAAAAACAGCCTGATCATCAATATGTATGTGGAGGAACAACTATGAAAAAGTACGTCTGTGTGGTCTGCGGTTATGTCTACGAAGGCGATGAGCTGCCGGAAGATTACGAGTGCCCCCTGTGCGGCGTCGGCCCCGACCAGTTCGAAGAAGAGACCTGATTTCCTGTAAACCCAATCCTATAAAATTAAAATAAAAAATAAAATTACGATTATATGGAGGAAAATGTTATGAAGAAGTTTGTTTGCCCCGTTTGCGGTTATGTTCACGAAGCAGAGGCCATGCCCGAAGGCTTCAAGTGCCCCCTGTGCAAGGTTGACGGCTCCAAGTTCAAGGTGATGGAGGCCGGCAAGCTGGCCGCTGAGCACGAGTACGGCGTCTACGGCAAGACCGTCAAGAACAACCCCGACATCTCCGAGGAAGATAAGAAGTTCATCTTCGACCAGCTGATGGCCAACTTCCAGGGCGAGTGCGCTGAGGTCGGCATGTACCTGTGCATGGCCCGCATCGCACACCGTGAGGGCTATCCCGAGATCGGCCTGTACTGGGAGAAGGCAGCTTTCGAAGAGGCTGAGCACGCTGCTAAGTTCGCTGAGCTGCTGGGCGAGGACCTGGAGCCCAACATGACCGCTTCCACCAAGAAGAACCTGGCATGGCGTGTTGACTGCGAGTACGGCGCAACCTCCGGCAAGTTCGACCTGGCTAAGGTTGCAAAGCAGAACGGCCTGGATGCCATCCACGACACCGTCCACGAGATGGCTCGTGACGAGGCCCGCCACGGCCGCGGTCTGGAAGGCCTGCTGAAGCGTTACTTCTAATAAAACAACCAATGTAGGGCGGGTGCTTGCACCCGCCTTATTTTTGTGCTATGATAGCTATGATCCAATTTTAAGGAGGCGCAGATATGAAAAAGGCTTTAATCATCGGCTTATGTATTTTGTTTTTGCTTCCGGCAATACTCTATAGCGGTATTGTAATAGCGAACAATGCCATTGCCAAGGATATCGAACGGACATTAAAAGAAGCTCCCCTACCCGAAGATACTGTGTTATTAGATTCCATTTCCATTGCCGGGAAGCTGGTAGGAAACGGAAATGGAATGCAGTATATGGGTTCGATTTTGATTATTAGCAATCTGAGTGCGGAAGAATTACAAGATTTCTATGGCAAAACCTTTGAAAATGTGCAGGTAAGACAACAAAAAACACCAATGATTGACTTTATCAATACGAACACCTATAGCTTTGAGTTGTACGGAGATCCCAATCACAGTAATCATTATTCCATTACCTGTTGGGAATCTGCGAAAGATGCCGGGGCAAGCGGTTGGATTGCAACGCTGTTGAATCTGGATCTGCGGGGACATTGATCATGGCAAAGCCCTGCAGGGTCTGCTGAAGCGCTACTTTTAATAAAACAACCAATGTAGGGCGGGTGCAAGCACCCGCCCGTTTTTTTGACAGTCTGTGACAGGTGTTCCTTGCGTCCAGCTGTTTTTCATGGTATAATATTGTCAGCTCATAAGTAATGGAGGGATGAACATGAAACAGCGCAAGCTTACCGTTTGGATACTGCTTATTTGTCTGGCGGTTTTTGTACTCGCCCAGAGCGTCAGTCTGATCAAGTGTGAGATCTTAACGAACAGATACCGCACAGATTTTGAATTTGCTTACAAAGAAAATTCTATGCTGGGCGAAATGGAAAGCTTCAAGGTTTTGAAATGCGATGGCCAAAGGGCAGAAGTATATTACATTGAAGGCGGTAAAACGATGGCCCATGTTCTGTCCTTCGAAAAAGTGGACGGCATTTGGGAGGAAACCGCCTGGCGCTGCATCTGGTCCACCACCGGAAGCGCATCGGAAGTGATCTGGCCCTATTGGTGGCACTTCATTTATGGTGGAATATAATCTACAAACGGACGACCAATGGTCGCCCCTACAAAAATAACACTCTGAGGTATGATTTATGGAACAGGAACTGAAAAGCGGTCTGGGCGGTTTTGTGGTACGGGCCGAGAAGGAATGTGATGTCTACTGCCCCATCTGCCACAAGATCCTCCATGTGGAGGCAGGCCAGGTGATCCCCCGCTGCTGCGGCAAGCCCATGGAAGAAATGAAATAACCGAAGGGAACCGCATTTTGCGCCTTCCCTTTACACCAATCAGATCCCTAAGATCCGGAGGTTTTCTATGAAAAATGTAGATATTTACAAGCAGTATTTTTCCGCCGAATGCACCTTTTCCGGTGTGGAACGCCGCGGTGTCTCTGTATGGCTGAACGCAGAAAGCGACAGCGGAGTCGTCCGTTACGAAGTCGGCGTCTCCTTCTTTCCCCACCGGGATCCGGAAGATTTCGCCGTAAGCTACGATGCCTGCACCACCAAGGAACTGCTCCGCACCCAGGGCAGACGCTCCAAAAAGCGGGACACAGAGTGCATGGAGCAGCTGCGGGCGGTGGCCGACGAGATCGCCGGCACCTACAACGCCACCATCCATTGGGACAAGCCCCTGACGCAGGCCCAGTACGGCTGATGGCGTTCCCGGACAAACAGAAAACAAAGATCCGCAGAGGAAGCGTCCCTCTGCGGATCGTTTTATTCGGTTGCCAGTTTTTGCAGTGCGTCGCCTGCAACCCGGTAAATGGTCCATTCGTCCTGGGGCACGGCGCCCAGGCTGCGGTAAAAATCGATGCTGGGCTGATTCCAGTCCAGGCACACCCACTCAAACCGGCCGCAGCCCCGCTCCAGGGCGATCTTCGCCAGGTGCTTCAGCAGCGCCTTTCCGTAACCCTTGCCCCGATAGGCAGGCTTTACGAACAGATCCTCCAGATACAGACCGGACCGGCCCACGAAGGTGGAAAAATTGTGGAAATACAGGGCAAAGCCCACCTCCACCCCATCTTCCAGGGCAAAGATCACCTCTGCCCGGCGGTCCTGAAACAGCGCCTGGTGCAGCAACTGCTCCGTGGCCACCACATCCGGCAGCATCTTTTCATACTCCGCCAGCTGGCGGATAAAGCTCAAAACCAGGCCGCAATCGGCTTCCGTTGCCTGCCGAAACGTCAATTTTTCCATAAATATCCCTCCATTTTTCTACAGTATAGCACATTTTCCACGTTTGTCCACTTTGCTTTGGGAAAAACAGTTGCTTTTCGCGTCTTTTTCCTGTATAGTGGAAGGGTCAAATAAAAACATTGGAGGAAACGATTATGTCCAACACCCCCAACGCAAAAGTCGCCAACCCCGGCCCTCTGGGTCTGCTGGGCTTTGGCATGACCACCGTGCTGCTGAATCTGCATAACGCAGGTCTGCTGCCCCTTTCCATCGTTATCGTCGCCATGGGCGTGGCCCTGGGTGGCCTGGCTCAGATCATCGCCGGTGTGCGTGAACTGAAGCAGGGCAACACCTTTGCCGGTACCGCCTTCACCGCTTACGGCCTGTTCTGGTGGAGCCTGGTTCTGATCTGGGTCAATCCCTGGGCTGACACCGGCATCGAATCCGCCAGCAAGGTGGCCATGGGCTACTACCTGCTGCTGTGGGGCATCTTCACCGGCTTCATGTTCGTCGGCACCCTGAAGCACAACCGTGCCACCCAGGTGGTTTTCGGCAGCCTGACCATCCTGTTCATCCTGCTGGCCCTGGGCGATTTCCTGGGCAACCACACCATCACCATGATCGCCGGCTTTGAGGGCATCTTCTGCGGCCTGTCTGCTATCTACAGCGCTGTTGGCCAGATCGTCAACGGCGAGTTCGAGAAGCCCATCCTGCCCTTGGGCTAAGTGCATACGCAAAGGGAGCAGCATCCGCTGCTCCCTTTCTTTTTTCTTTCCTGCGGTAAATGGTTGTTTATAGCGCCGAAGGCGCGTACCTTCCCCCGGGGGGAAGCGATTGCGGCTACGCCGCTAAACAACCATTTATCTGACAAATGCCGTTTTGAGGGTGGTGCTCCAGGTTTCGCCGGGGTTGATCCGGGCGGCAGCGGCCTTTTCCTCCCAAACGCAGGAGCCGAACTCGTAGCTGGGCAGGCTGTGCCAGGGCTCGATGCAAATAAAGGGCGGCACACCGGGCTTGCTCCACAGGAGGCAGTAGGGGAAGTCCCCAATATCGCAGACCACACCACGGCCCGTGTCCTTTTCATAAAGGCCCAGCTGTTTGGACTTGACATTGACCATGCAATGGCTGTCGTTATCAAACATGCCGGCGGTGACGGGAATGGTGGTCAGATTGGTGCCCAGGCTGTAGATTTCGCCGTTGACCAGACCCTTGGGGGCAGTCCCCAGGCACAGGGGCGACTCCATTTCGGAGAAACGCAGCTCGTAATCGGCATAAGTATGCTTGTCATCAAAGGGGATGGCAAAGGCGGGATGATAGCCGATGCCAAAAGACAGGGGCTCATCGCCGGGATTTTCCACCTGCAGGGTATGGTTCAGGGTATCGCCATCCAGGGTAAAGACGGACAGCAGACGGAAACGCCAGGGGAACACCGCCAGGGTGTCGGGGCTCTCCGTCAGTTCCAGCACGATCTTTTCGCTATTTCTCTCCACCAGGCGGTGGGTGGCGGTGCGGGCAAAGCCATGCTGGGCCGTGCTGTCATAGACCTTGCCCTTGGTCTCCAGCTTGCCGTCCTTCAGCCGGCCGCAATAGGGGAACAGAATGGGTGCATGGTAGCCCCAAACGGCAGAATCAGCCTGCCAGATGTGCTCAGTGCCGTCGCACTTGCGGATGACGCTCTTGACCTGGGCGCCCCAATCCGTGACTGTTACCTTCAAATAAGCGTTTTCAATGCAAAAATCCATGACAAATTCTCCTTTATCTGGTTTTTTCATGATGCAGAGCAGCGATGCTGCACCACAGCAACACAGCCCAAAGCAGCAAACTATAGACCCAATACTGACCGCAGAGCATGGGGGTGGACACCACTGCCAGCACATAGTGCAGGGCGGTGCCCAGAGCCTCACTGCGACCCAGGACGCTGAGCAGGTTGGCCACCAGCACCACCAGTGTGGCGCCCAGGCTCATAAGACACAGGGTGCGAATGATCCGCAGTTCCTTCACATCCCTGTTTTTCCAGGAAAAATACACATCGGCGTAGGCCGGCACGAAAAACAGCACCGAAAGGATCACCAGAACCACCTTGCCCGGCCCCACTGCGTTCTGCCAAAAGCCCAAAACGCAGCATACCAAAAACATACCGGCCCAAATGGCCTTTAATACACCTTTGTCCTTGAACATAAAAACCTCCGCGGAATGTAAATTGCAGTTTGTCGGTGAGCTGAATGTGTCGTCCCCTTGGGGCGACTATTTCCGCTTTTCAGCAAAGCGACAACTGAAATTTCTTTCTTCTATTCTAACCGAAAAGCGCGCAAAAGGCAAGAAAAAAGGCTGGACAGGACCGAAAAGTTCTGTTATAATTATAAAAATCTACAAAAAGGGGGATTTTGTCTATGAAATGTCCGTTTTGCGGCGATCAGGAGAGCAAAGTCGTCGACTCCCGCCGCAGTGAGGACGGCCAGAGCATCCGCCGTCGCCGGGAATGTTTGAAATGTCAGCGCCGGTTCACCACCTATGAAATGGTGGAAAGTCTGCCCATCATCGTAGTCAAGCGGGATGGTACCCATCAGAATTTCGACCGCAACAAGATCCTCAATTCCATGATCCGTGCCTTCGACAAGCGGAAAGTGGCCATTGAAGACCTGGAGCGGCTCACCACCGAGATCGAGCAGGCCATTCAGAACTCCCTGGTGCGGGAGATCAGCACCGATAAGCTGGGTGAAATGGTCATGGAACGCATCAAGCCCATGGACGAGGTGGCCTACATCCGGTTTGCCTCGGTCTACCGTCGGTTCCAGGATGTCAGCGGCTTTGTCCGGGAGGTCAGCCGGTTCCTGGAAGAAAAGTAAGGTGGGTCTATGACAACTGAGAAACTGAAAGAACTTTTGGGTGGCCTGGATATTCAGACCATGCTGGAGAAGATCCTGCCAGATCTGGAGTCTCTGATGGCCCATATCCCCACCATCGCCCGGATCGTCATGCTGATTGGCCCCTTCGTGATCCTGGCCATGGGACTGTACTACTTCCTCAATGCCCCCCAGGAGGCCAACTACCGCTCCGGTTACCGCTGCCATTACGGCATGGGCAGTGTGGAGGCCTGGCGCTACACCCAGCGGCTGGCCGGTGGCATTTGGGCTCTGCTGGGCCTTGGCCTGGCCATTTGGATGGCCATCGCCGGCGGTCAGCTGGCAGAACTGTCCATGGTCGATGCCATGGCAAAGATGGCGGTTTGGATCCTGTGGCAGGCCGTCGCCCTGCTGCTGAGCCGGCTGCTCATCAATGTGCTGGTGTTCCTGCGCTTTGACCGCAAGGGCAACCGCCGCTACACCTGGGCCGAACTTTTCCGGGGTTAAGATGTAAAAAAGGACGCCTTTGGCGTCCTTTTTGCTTTATTTTGGAAACGTCAGGGTCAGAATGATCTCGTTTTCTGTTTCCTTTCGCTCGGAGATGGCCCGGACGCCGCCCTGCTGGATCTTGGCCAGGGATTGGGTCAAATTGCGGATGAAGGCGGTGACATTGGGCTGCCGTTCCTGCTTGGGGCCCTGCTCCAGCAGGCTTTGGATGTACTGCTCGGTGCGGGCCACATTCAAATCCATTTTCCGGATCACGGCGATGGCCTCCATCTTTTGGGCCTCCGTCGGCAGCTTCAGCAGCGCTCGGGCGTGGCGTTCCGTGAGAGCAGCCTCCCGCAGGCCGTCCAAAACCGGGTCAGAATGCTTCAGCAGCCGCAATTTATTGGCCACGGCGCTTTGGCTCTTGCCCAGCATCTTCGCCGTCTGCTCCTGGGAAATGGCCCACTTGTCCATCAGTGCCTGGATGCCCCGGGCTTCCTCGATGAAATCCAGGTCCTGCCGCTGCAGATTTTCCACCATGGCCGCCAGTCCCGACTCCTTGTCATCCATGGTCATGACGATGCAGGGGATTTCTCCCAAGCCGGCGATCTGGGCCGCCCGCAGCCGTCGCTCACCGGCGATCAGCTCGTAGCCGGTGCCGCTGCGACGAACCGACAGGGGCTGCAGGATGCCGTGCTGACGAATGCTGTCGGCCAGATCCTGCAGAGCCTCCTCCCGGAAGATCTTTCGGGGCTGAGCCGGATTGGGCCGCACTGCCCGCAGGGGCAAAAACACCACCCGTCCGGTTTCCATATAAGTTTTGAGTTTCTGACATTGCATTGTCCGTTCCTCCTTTGTGGTTTGTTCAAGGCGATTGTAACAACCATTGCCTGGGAAAAACCACGAAAGCACCACGCCCTTGCCAAAAATTCTTCGACGGGTTTTGCCGGAAATAGCCAGCGCCGTAAATTGGTGTTTATCGTTCCGTTCACACCGTAGGGGCGGGTTACAAACCCGCCCCTATAGTGGTATACGAAAACGGAGCGATAAACGATAATTTGCAATTTATAGCACAAAAACGCCCCACGGGATGTGGGGCGTTTTGGTCTTATCTGTAGAAGTTCAGCGCTTGTCTGCGGCAGGCCGTCTGCATGGCATCGGCCACCTGGCGCAGGCGCAGGGCCCACTGCTGGGCATTCATAGACGGAGCATTTTTCAGCCAGCCGCCATCGGGCAGCGCCGTCTTGCTGTCGAACCGGCGGGCAAACTGCCGATCCACGCCCATGGCCAGGGCATAGGGTGCCAGCTCGTGGAAATAATCCGGATTTTTCTGCTGCAGCAGCTGCATATCGAAGGCAGCGGTGCCGGTCATATGCCGCCGCAGGCCCAGCATCTGTGCCAGCATCCGCTGACCCAGCTCGCTGCGTTTGCCGCCGTAGGCCACGAAAATACCGGCAATATACTGGAACACCACCATGGGGATCACGCGGCCCAGGCTATGGGTCAGCTGGCCGGCCAGGATCCACACGGCGCCACAACCCAGGGCCAGCGCCAGGGGCAGCTTGTTGCGCAGCGGGATGCACTTTCCGCCGGACTGGATGCAGTAGCTCAGCACCGCAGCGGCCAGGCCCATGACCACGGCCCAGAAGCCGAAGGGGATCATCTGAACACCGCAGCAGAAGCCGGCTGCGCAGCACAGGCCACGGAACACATGCAGGTTACCGGAAGTGGGGCGGTACAGCTGCTTCAGCAGCGGAGATCTGCCGGCGACCTTCCGGGCCAACCGGGCAAAATGGACACCGGTGGTATCCACCGTATGGCGGCGGCCGAAGAGCAGCTGAAAAATGCGGCCTTCATGGTAATTGCGCTCATTGCCCATCTCCATCCGCTTGTGCAGCAGAACACGGCCGTTGCGGGTCTGCTCCACCAGGATATAGCCTCGCTGGGCCCAGGAGAGGACCATCATTACCAGGTCCGTGCCGCAACCGGTGAGGCAGCTGCCCACTTCGCCGGCGGAAACGCCTGCGGGAGCGGTATAGCTGCGGCTGTGGCGGGTGATCTTGGGCAGCAGACCCAGGCAGAAATAGAGCATCGCCAGGGCCAGCAGCACCAGCATCGCCACATCCCAGCGGTTCATCGTCCGCTGCCGGGCCACCACCAGGTTGAACAGTTCTTCGTTCACCGGCAGCTGCAGGGTCAGCGTTTCATGATCCTTCAGTTCCTCCAGCAGCTTGGCCTGCAGGCTATTGCCGGAAGCAACCGCATCCACCCGGATATTTTCCTGGTGATAGCCGCTGCTGAACACCGGCTGGCCGGTAGATTCACCGGGCAGGGTGACGGAAAATTCCAGGCCCTCGATGGGCAGGGCAAAACCGCTGAGGAGCGGCAGGGTCAGCATTGCGCCTTCCTTGGTTTTTTCCACCTGGCAGGGCAGGGAATACTGCAAATACAGGGTATGGGCGCCGGCCGGCAGGCTGGGCAGCTGCACCTGCAGCTTGTCCTCATCGGATCGCAGGGCTACGTCCTGGCCGTTGAGCTTGACATCTTTGGCATCGGCCGGCAGTGGAAAGGTCAGCTCCGATTGAGCCGTTTCCAGCGCCACCCGCACCGTCATCCGGACGCTGCAGCTACCGTCGGAAGCCACAACGGCATCGCCGGAAATGTCCGCCACGCCAGGCAAAGCCATGACGGGAACAGCGATCAAAAGGCAGCACAACAGGGCAACTGCAAGGAATCGAACATATTTCATTGTGCCACCTCCCGGTCAGAATTTCTTACCAATATTTTACCATGGCAAGGGGCCAAATGCAAGAAAATTGCCCTCGGACGGAAGCCAAAAATCGTAGAAAAGAGGGCTGAAAATTTGGGCATTTTTTTGTGTTTTTTCCTCTTGACGAGGGCCGGATTTTCGGGTCCTTCTACAGAAAATATATGTCCGTTTTCCGCCAAGCAGAACACCTTTTTTTGCCCATTTTTCGGGGCAAAAAGGATGCATATTTTCCCGGGTTTGGCAAACACTAGCTGCGAAATCCAATTTCAGGAGGTTTTTATGCTGACAAAACGAATCCTTGCGCTGATCGCACTTTGCTGCCTGCTGCCGGCCCTTTCTGCCCTGGCGGCTGAGGTGGAATGCGACAGCGTCTACTGCTTCTCCGGAGAAGAATTCGGCTCCGAGCTGACGGGCGTGTGCATCATCGGTCTGCCGGACCAGGCAACCGGTACGGTGCTGCTGGGCAGCCGGGTGGTGCAAAACGGCGACATCCTCACCGCCGGCCAGCTGCGGGAACTGACTTTCCAGCCCCTGCGGACGGAAACCGACCGGGAGGCCACCGTTACCTACCTGCCCATTTATGAAAACCGGGTGGAAAAGGAAACGGTTTTGACCATCTCCATCCGGGGAAAAACGGACCAGGCGCCGGTGGCCGAAGACTCTGCTCTGGAGACCTATCGGAATCTGTCCAACCAGGGCAAGCTGAAGGCCCACGATCCGGAGGGCAGTGCCCTGTCCTACACCGTGACCCGCGCACCCAAGCGGGGTGAGGTGGAGGTCCGCAGCGACGGCACCTTCACCTACACCCCCAAGAAGAACAAGATCGGCACCGACTCCTTCACCTACACCGTTACAGACGAGGCCGGCAATGTATCCCGGCAGGCCACGGTGACCGTGCAGGTGCTCAAGCCCGCCGTCAAGACCTTTTACGCCGACACACTGGGCAGCGACTGCCGCTTTGCCGCCGAATGGCTGAAAAATACTGGCCTGTTTACCGGCGAGCAGGTGGCAGGCCAGACCTGCTTCCAGCCGGACAAGACGGTCAGCCGGGCCGAATTTGTCACCATGCTGGTGCAGACCCTGGGGCTGCGGACGGAGGAAGGCAGCAACGCCGGCTTTTCCGACCCGGTTCCCACCTGGCTGAAGCCCTATCTGGCCGCTGCCCAGCGGGCCGGCCTCACCGCCGGATGGCCCGGTGGCGACCGGTTTGATGCCGGCGGTGCCATTACCGGAGCAGAAGCAGCGCTGATGATTCAAAACGCCCTGGATCTTCCCACCTCCGTCATGGCCGGCAATATGGCGCTGACGGATTGGGCCCTGGCGGTCATGGCTGAAAATGGGGTTACCCTCACTGCTGACGGGGCCCTCACCCGGGCGGATGTGGCCCTGGCCCTCTACCGGGTCAGCCGTCTGATGCCCACCGCCCCCGGTATGGCCGTGTTCCGCCAGTAAACGGAATATTTCGCATGGGCCGGGTATCCCCCGGCCCCGTTCCATAGATTTGCCAATTTCAGTTTATCGATGAGATCTGTAGGGGCGGTCATCGAATAAATCAAGGTATGATTGCCACCGGCAATCATTTTTATTTTAGATTCGCTGCGCGGAGCACCACGTCCGCCGAAAAATGGAACATTTTTCGGATTTTCGAAGAAAAATAACGATATGGTGCCTACGGCACGGCATTTTGCGTTACAAAATGCCCGGACGAGCAATGCTCGCCCCTACGATAGAACCTCACCGATAAACCGCAATTTTTATGGCATAGTGTTTCCCTTTGGGGCATAGGCTTTTCCGACGGGAGGGATGGACATGGCGGAGGAAAAAACGATGCCCCACAAGCTGAGCATGGACAACCGCAAAATACTGACCATGACCGGCGTGACGGAGGTGGTCAGCTTCGATGAAAACGCGGTGGTGCTGAAGACCCACCTGGGCCAGCTGACCGTCCACGGCAGCCAGCTGCAGCTGAAAAATCTGTCGCTGGACGGCGGACAGGTTGCGGTCGACGGGCAAATTTGTGCCCTCATCTACGAAGAACCCAAGAAGAGCGGCACCTGGCGCCGGCTGCTGGGATGACCCCGCCCACCCTGGCGGTCCAGCGTTTCCTGCTGGCCCTGGCCCTGGGCGGTGGCTTGGGGCTGCTCTACGGCTTTTTGCGGCCGCTGCGACCCGGCCTGACCCATGTTGCCGACAGCATTTTTGTGGCAGTCCTCTTCTGGGCCTGGATCTATCTGTGCTTCGGCATCTGCCGGGGCGACCTGCGGTTGGGCTACACCGCAGGCCTTCTGCTGGGCGCCGGTTTGTGGGAAACCACCGCCGGCCGGCTGCTGCGGCCGGTATGGCGGCATTTTTGGCAGATTTTGGCCCTGCCGATTCGAAAAATATTTGCTTTTTTCCGGAAAATTTACAAAAAAGTATTTGCATTCCTAGGAAAATGGGTTACAATGGAGGGGAATATACGCCCAAATACAAGGCGTAACCATCATTTTGGAGGTAGGGCTCATGGCAAAGCGAAAATATCGAGTGGTTTTCCGCAAAACCAGTCCCCTGATGAAGACCTTGATCCTGGTAACAGTGCTGCTGTGTACCGTGGCGCTGGTGACCCTGCACGCCGTCAACGAGCACAACCGCAACCAGTACGAGGCCATGCGGCAGCAGGCCGCCGCCCTGGAAGAAAATAATCAGACCATCGTCGAGAACATCGACGACATGGGCTCCCTGGAGAGCGTGATCCGCATCGCTATGGAAAAGCTGGGTCTGGTGCTGCCGGACACCACTTTGTTCGACACCGATAAAGATTGAATTTTGGAAGGAACATCGCAAACTATGGAGTTAACCGTCGGAGCCATTTTAGAAGGAAAAGTCAAGTCTATCACCAATTTTGGCGCATTTGTGGCCCTGCCTGAGAATCAGACCGGCATGGTACATATTTCTGAGGTCGCCAACGCTTATGTCAGCGACATCCGCCAGCATCTGACGGAAGGTCAGGATGTGAAGGTTGTGGTCATCGGCCTGGAAAACGGCAAGATCAACCTGTCCATCAAGCGGCTGCAGCCCAAGGCTCCCCGGGAAAATCAGCCCCGGCGGGACGCCCGGCCCGCAAACGAGAGCCGCCCGGCCCCCAAGGCCGCCGCACCCACTCCGCCTCCGGCGCCCAAAACCGCCGATCAGCTGTTTGAAGAGAAGCTGAAGGCCTTTATGCAGGAGTCCGATGCCAAGATCGCATCCTCCCGTCAGTACGCCGACCGTTCCAGAGGCCGCAGAAGAGGCTAATAAAAAGGGCTGCTCCGCGGCCCTTTTTCCACATATTTCACATTTAAGAAGATAGGTTGTTGTTTATGTTTGCACC
>JAZUBW010000057.1:0-7969 GCA_045638785.1 Faecousia sp. | reverse complement strand
CAGAGCGAAAGCATCGGCCTCAAACAGCTCCTCGGAGAACAGGAACACCCGGGCATTTTCCGACACCCGGTTCAGCGACTGGATAAACCGCAGGGCAAATTCGGAAAACTGCATCATGGAGCCGGACACATCGCACAGTAGCAGCATCCGCTTTCTGCGGTGGGGCTTGCGGCGGTATCGCAGGCGCTAAAAACTGCCGCCGGTTTCCAAACCCTTGCGGATGGTGCGGCGGAAATCCAGCTTGCCACTTCTGCCGCCGGCCCGGCGCCGGGCCTCCAGCTCGCCGTTGATCTGCCGGGCGATGGATCGGATAATATCAATGGCCTTGGGGATATCGGTGTCCTTGAACTGGCTCAGGTCCCGGTAGAGCATACCGATCTCCGGGTCTGCCGCCTCCACGCCCAGGGCCGCATCCTCCATCAGCATCTGCTGCTCCAAAATAGACTTAGCAAAGACGGAATGGATGAAATCGCCATAGAGCTTGGGGTTACGCTCGGCATTGCCCTTGTACTTGTCCATGAATTTTTCCAGCTTTTTCCGCTCGGACTCCGGCATGGCCGCATAGGTCTGCCATTGCTCCTCAGAAAGCTCCATGGGCTGATCCTTCATACGGAAATTCTGCTCCGCTTCCTGGCGGATCCGGGCCATTTCCGCCTCCTGCTCCATCTGCTCCTTGGCCTGCCGGCGCATGACCTCCTCGGATACGAAGAAGCCATCGAAGACCCGGTCAAAGGCCAACTGCTCCTCCCGGGATTTGGCAAACACCGTCCGCAGAGCGATCTTCACCGTGTTGCGGTCCTCAAAGCCGGTTTCCGTCAGCAGACGGCAGGCGTCGGCGGTTTCCTGGGGGCCGATGGGCAGGCCCTCCAGCCGCAGCATCCGGGAAAAAGCGGAGATTTTCTCCAGATAGACCCCGGGCTCAGCCATGGTGATGGCCTCCGCAATTGCCGCCGCAGCTACAGTTGTGGCTGTGGTCATGACCCTGGGGCTGCTGCAGGAAATGGTCGATGTCATCGTTGTTTTTCAGCACGAAGCCGGCGGTGCTACGAACGGCATCGGGGGTCAGCTCCTTGATGCCCAAGGCATCCAGGGCAGCGGCCCAATCCAGGGCCTCGGCGATGGAGGGCTTTTTGAGGATGGCATCGCTGGCCCGGAGCTTGGCGGTAGCCAGGGCCACCTGGGCGCAAAGCCGGTCATCCACATGGGGCAGCTTGGCTCGCAAAATGGCCAGTTCCTTCTCCATGGTGGGGTATTCGATATGCAGATATGCGCACCGACGGCGCAATGCCTCGGACAGGGGCCGGGCACGGTTGGAGGTCAGCACCACGAAGGGGACCGATTTTGCCCGGATGGTGCCGATCTCCGGGATGGAGACCTGCATATCCGACAGGATTTCCAGCAGGAAGGCCTCAAATTCCTCGTCGGCCTTGTCGATCTCGTCGATCAGCAACACAACAGGCCGTTCGGAGCGAATGGAGGCCAGCAGAGGCCGCTCCAGCAGGTACTCGTCACTGAAAAGGCTGCGGGTCAAAGCGTCCTTGTCGCCCTCGTTCATGTTTACCTGGATGCTCAGCAGCTGCTTTTGATAGTTCCACTCGTAGAGGGCCTTGCTCTCGTCCAGGCCTTCGTAGCACTGCAGGCGCACTAGGTCCCGGTCCAGGGCAGCGGCCATGACCTTGGCGATCTCGGTCTTGCCCACGCCGGCAGCGCCTTCCACCAGCAGAGGCCGGCCCAGCTGCAGGGCCACCGCCAGTACAGTGGCCATAGTCTCGTCGTAAATATAATGGGCCTCATCCATTTTTTGCTTCAAAGTTTGCAGGTCCATAATGGTTCCTCCTGATCTGTTTTTGCCATTATACCATAAATTCCGATGTTTTGGAATACGGAGTTTTAAATTTTCGTTTATCGTTCCCCCGATAGAAGTGTCATTGCGAACCAGTGCGCACACTGGTGTGGCAATCTCCTGGATTTTCAGATCCTTTTCGATAGGTTTTCCTTCTATCCGGGGGATTGCCACGTCGCCTTCGGCTCCTCGCAATGACAGCTGGTCGGAAGGATAAATCCCAATTTATGGTACTTGACTTTTAAAACTTGTGGTGCTATGATAGGTGGGACAATTGAAAAAAGCGTTGCGTGGCAGGGGCTGTGTTCGGCTGCCCTTGCTGAACAAGATAACCGGGTGTGAATCCCGGACGGTACCGCCGCTGTATGTGCCATTGGTCATTCTAAGATGAAAGTCAGTCACTGGAGCTACTCTGGGAAGGCAGAATGATCGCGAAATTCGCAAAGCACGAGTCAGAAGACCTACGCAATCGTCCTTTCTCCGCTTCCTGCGCGTTATGGGAAGTGCGTTTGTCGCAGAAAAACGGCTGCGGCACCCGACTTGGGTGCCGCAGCTTCTTTGTTTTAGGAGGTAAACTATGAAGAAAAACACCAAAATCATTTTGGCCATCGTCGCACTGGTTGCTGTCATCACCGTCTTTATTGGCATCTACATGGCCGTCCGTCCCCAGGCCCAAGAGGGCTCCAAGCAGGTCACCATTCAGATCGTCTACGCCGACGGTACCAGCAAGAGCCACGAATACAAGACCGATGCCGAATTCCTGTCCCAGCTGCTGCTGGAGAAGGAACTGGTCACCGGCTACACCTCTGAGGAATTTGGCTTTACCATCGAATCCGTGGACGGCATTACCCTGGATTGGTCCAAGGATGGCGCATATTGGGCCCTCTATGTGGGCGAGGAGTACGCCACTGTCAGCGCTGCCGGTATTGCTCTGACTGACGGCGGTGTGTACAAGCTGGTATATGAAAAGCTCTAAACCCCATTTGACCATCCTGGAGATGGTCCTCTTCGGCATGCTGGCAGCGCTGACCTTTGCGCTGCAGGTTGTCATGAGCCCGCTTCCGAACATCGAGCCCGTGAGCCTGCTGGTGATGCTCTTTGCCGTGACCTTTGGTTGGAAAGCCCTGTATCCCATTTACATTTTTGTGGTGATGGAGATCCTATACTACGGCATCAGCCTGTGGAACATCTACTATCTCTACATTTGGACAGTGCTGGCCATTGCCGCCCTCGCCATGCGCAAGGTTGAAAATCCCCTGCTGTGGGCCCTACTCAGTGCCGTATTCGGCCTGATGTTCGGTGCTCTGTGCGGCATCGTGGATGTCTTTATGGGTGGTCTGGCCTTTGCCGTCAGCAAATGGGCCATGGGTATTCCCTTCGATGTGACCCACTGCGTGGGCAATTTCATCATCGCCATCGTGCTGTTCCAGCCCCTGCGCAAGCTGCTGCGCAAACTTTATGCCCGGGTCAACCGCTAAGGTTGCCCGGGTTTCTCTTTAGGACTTGCAAACAGTGTCACAAATGTGCTATACTGTCGGTAGATTCTTTAACAAGGAGAGATTTCACATGGTCAATTTGAAAGCGATCCCCTACAACCTGTCCGATGCAGACATCGCATGGGTAGAAAATACCATCGCCAACATGACTGCCGAAGAAAAGGTGGGGCAGTTGTTTTGGCAGCTGACCGCCGGCAACAGCGAGGAATATCTGCAGGAGCTGATGGAAAAGTATCACCTGGGCGGCTGCCGCTACAACGGCATGCCCGGTCAGATGGTGCTGAATCAGAACCGCATTCTGCAGAAGTATGCTAAGGTCCCCGTGTTCATCGCTTGCAACCCGGAACAGGGCGGCAACGGCGTGTGCCCCGACGGCACCTTCGTGTCCTCCCAGATCAAGATCGGCGCCACCGGCAAGACTGAGTATGCCCAGGCCATGGGTCGGGTCGCCGGCGTGCAGATCAAGGCCACCGGCTGCAACATGGCCTTTGCGCCTGTGGTGGACATCACCTACAACCACGAGTGTGAGGAAGTTCTGTCCCGTGCCTACGGCCACGATCCCAAGCTGGTGGCCAGCATGGGCAAGGCCTTCATGGACGGCCTGCACGAAACCGACGGCGTGTTCTGCTGCGCCAAGCACTTCCCCGGCAACGGCCAGGACTACCGTGACGCTCACATTTCCAACAACGTCAACCACTTTGGTCACGACGACTGGATGGCGTGCTACGGCCATGTGTACAAGACCCTTATCGACGGCGGCCTGGACGCCATCATGGGCGGCCACATTCTGATGCCGGGTTACATGCTGGAAAAGGATGCCGACATCACCCCCGACACCATTATGCCCGCAACGCTGTGCAAGGAGATCATGACGGATCTGCTGCGTGACGAGCTGGGCTTCAACGGCATGGTGGTCACCGACGCTTCCCACATGGTGGGCATGACCAACCGCATGAAGCGCAAGGACATGCTGCCCGCTGCCATCAACGCCGGCTGCGACATGTTCCTGTTCTTTAATGATCCTGCCGAGGACTACGCCTGGATGCTGGAGGCCTATCAGACCGGCGTGATCTCCGAGGAGCGCATGACCGAGGCATTGAAGCGCATCCTGGGCCTAAAGGCTGCCAAGGGCATGCACAAGGCTGACTGGGCACTGACCGTCACCGACGAGGAGTGTGCCGCTGCCCTGCAGAACCCTGAATTCAAGACCATCGCCCCTGCGATTTCCAAGGACTGCTTGACACTGGTCAAGTACAAGGACGAGGGCGTGCTGCCCATCTCCCCCGAAAAGACCAAGCGGATCATGATCGTCCACATCAAGGGCGTGCCCAATCCGCTGATGGCCCTGGCTGCTGTAGCCATGGGTGGCAGTGCTCCCAAGGCCACTCCCGCTGAGAAGCTCCGTGACCGGCTGATTGAGAAGGGCTTTGATGCCCACATCTATGTCAGCCCCATCGAGAAGATGCAGCAGATGATGGCTCGTGGTGAAAAGCCCAGTCTGAATCTGTACTTTGCCGGCAAGAATGCCATCGCTGACTTCACCGCAGAAAACGATCTGGTCATTTCCCTGTTTGATGTGGGTAACGGCCACCCCTCCTTCGGCATGTCCAAGGGCGGCGGTGAGATTCCGTGGTATGTCCACGAGTTGCCTGTTGTGGGCATCTCCGTCAACAAGCCCACCATGCTGGCCGATTGCCCCATGCTGCGGACCTACATTAACGCTTATGACTCCAACGACGACACCATGGACGCCCTGGTAGAAGCCCTGCTGAGCGGACCCGAGGCTTTCAAGGGCTGTGATCCCATCGACAGCTTCTGCGGCATGTGGGATACCCGGATGTAAGGAGCACACCATGTCGATTTTCGATACATTCGAGAGAAAGCATGATTTCCTGGTGTGCGTGGACTCCGACGGTTGCGTCATGGACACCATGAACTGTAAGCACTTCCACTGTTTCGGTCCCTGCATGGTCACCGAGTGGGGCTTGGAGGAATGGAAGGATGCCATTCTGCAGCGCTGGAATGTCATTAACCTCTTCTCCATGACCCGGGGCATCAACCGCTTCAAGGGCCTGGCCATGGCCCTTGGCGAGATTAACGCCCAGTACAAGGCTATTCCCGGCATTGCTGCACTGCAGCACTGGGCCGACACCGCCCCGGCGCTGAGCAACGACAGCGTTGCAAAGGCTGCCGCAGAAGCAGCGGATGCCGAGGCCAAAGAGATTTTCCGGAAAGCACTGGCATGGTCCAAGGCGGTCAACGCCGCCATTGTGGACCTGGACGAAAGCCTGAAGGTGCCCTATGATGGCGCAAAGGAGGGCCTTGCCGCAGCCCACTGCTTTGCGGATGTGGCCATGGTATCCAGCGCAAACCGGGATGCTGTAGAGGAAGAATGGGGCAAGTATGGCCTACTGGAGCACACGGATATCGTATTGGCCCAGGACATCGGCTCCAAGTCACACTGCATCGCCGAGATGCTGCGATTCGGCTATGACCCCGACAAGGTGCTGATGATCGGCGATGCCCCCGGCGACAAGGATGCCGCCGTCAAGAACGGCGTGCACTACTATCCGATCCTGGTCGGTCACGAAAAGGAAAGCTGGGACGAGGCCATCGCCGTGGCATTCGACAAACTCCTGGGGGGGCAGTATTTCGCCTACGGCGAGGAAATGCTTAAGAAATTTCTGAATAATCTTGGCGGTTAACAACATAAAAACCCACCGTGCAATGCACGGTGGGTTTTCTGTTAGGATTGTAACAAGTAAATGACGAAGAAGATCAGCGACAGAGCCAGGTAAATCACTCCGGAGAGCAATTCCGGCTTGGCAGACTGCCGACTTTCACTCTTTCGCTCTTTATAAGCGATGAGGTCGGCATCCTTAGACTCCTTAAACAGCCACGGTACAGTCATCCGCACAACGGAGCTAATGCCCCAGGCCATGACGTCGAATGTGCCGCCGTTACGGGCGAACTTCAGACCGCCGATGCCCAGCAGAATCACTGCGGCAACGAAGGCTCCATCACACAGCTGATGAAAGAGCAGCTTTTCGGGGTCCCAACCAATGACGATGACGATGACCGCAGCAAAAAAACCGGCGATCAGATAGGTGCGGAAGCTTTTGCGCTGTTCAGTCATGTTACTTCATTTCCTGCTGATACTTCTCGAATTCCGCATCGTTGCACATGACGAAGTGGCCAGGCTTGATCTCACGGAAAGAGGGCTTGTCAACAGAGTAGTCATGCTCTGCCAGGGGGTTGTAGACGATACGCTGTCTGGTCTTTTCGTAGATGGGGTCAGGCAGCGGGATGGCAGAAAGCAGGGATCTGGTGTAGGGATGCATGGGGTTCAGGAACAGCTCATCGGAGTCGGCCAGCTCGACCATCTTACCGAAGTACATAACGCCGATACGATCGGAGAAGTACTTAACGACGGACAGGTCATGGGCAACGAACAGGATGGTCAGACCCATCTGCTCACGCAGCTCGTTCAGCAGGTTGATAACCTGAGCCTGAACGGAAACGTCCAGTGCGGAAACAGGCTCGACGGCGATGATCAGCTCGGGCTGCATAAGGACAGAACGGGCAACACCGATACGCTGACGCTGGCCGCCGGAGAACTCGTGGGGGTAACGAGTGGCGTGCTCACGAACCAGGCCGACGGTCTCCAGCATCTGGAAGACCTTCTCGTCCAGAACCTTCTGATCGCGCTCGCCCTGGATAACCAGACCCTCGGAGATAATCTCCTTAACGGTCATACGGGGGTCCAGAGAAGCGATGGGATCCTGGAAGATCATCTGGATCTGAGTGACCAGCTTGGTGTTCTTGGCCTTGCGCATCTCGTTCTTGTATTCCTTGGTCAGCTTAGCCTTCTCAGCAGCATCAGCCTTAGCAATCAGAGCCTCGTACTTTTCCTTGACCTCGACCTGCAGCTTCTTGGAATACTCCTTGTCACAGTTCTTCTGATCAAAGGCAGCAGCCTTCATCAGCTTGCGCTGCTCGGCGATGGTAGCGTTCATCTGGGCCTTCAGCTCAGCAGCCTGCTCGGGATGCTCAGCGACAGCAGCCTTGTAGTCTTCCTTGGCCTTGTTGATGGCGTCGACATAGGTCTTCTTACCAGCAGCAATACGGATACCCTTGAAGAACACATTACCACCGGTAATGTTGTAGAGCTTAATGATGGAACGGCCAGTGGTGGTCTTGCCACAACCGGACTCGCCGACCAGACCGAAAACTTCGCCCTTCTTGATATCGAAGCTGACGTTGTCAACAGCCTTGGTGCTGCCAAAATACTGACACAGGTTTTCAACTCTCAGCAGGACTTCCTGCTCATTCTGTGCAAGCTTATTCTGCATGATCGGCACCTCTCTTTGCGTTCATTCTTGCGATACGGTCCAGGATGACCTTGGGAGGATCCACCTTGGGAGCATCGGGATGCAGCAGCCAGGTAGCGGCATAGTGAGTATCGCTGACCTTGAACATGGGGGGCTGCTTCTCGAAGTCGATCTTCATGGCGTACTTGTTACGGGCCGCGAAGGCATCGCCCACGGGAGGATAGATCATGTTGGGAGGAGTGCCGGGGATGGCATCCAGCTTCTCATTGGTACCCAGGTCGGGCATGGAAGCCAGCAGC
>JAZUBW010000056.1:0-8964 GCA_045638785.1 Faecousia sp. | reverse complement strand
GGTATGTCATTCCGAGGCCCGTAGGGCCGTGGGAATCTCCTGGTAGGTAATATTTCTTTCGGAAACCCAGGTCAAAACAATCGGCTTTTGCCGGGAGATTGCCGCGTCGCTTTGTTCCTGTTGCGGTGCCCGATAAAATCTTCGGGCTTTCGCTTCTCCTCGATTTTATCGACCGCTGCCACTCGCTCTGCTCCCTTCTTCCGCCGCAGGCGGCGGTCGCATCGCTCCCCCTTCGATATGTAATTTTCGGTCTTCCGAATTACATAGCAACCCAATAAAATTCCGGGCACACCTTCGGGTGTGCCCGGTTTTTTATTGAAATCCTAGTATTCACATTGTAGGGGAGGGTCTTGACCCTCCCTAAACCTTTCGAGAACCGAGTTGTTGGTTTTTGCAAAAATCAACACATTTTCAATAACATTTTCTGCTCAGCCAACAGTGCGTTGAGGGAGGGTCAAGACCCCCCCCTACGACTGGTGCGGAAACGCAAAGGAACACTGTAAATAAGCCGGGCGTACCGTGAAGGTACGCCCGGTTTTGGTTTTTGAAAATCTTTTACCAGGTCAGCATGCGGTAGAACAGGTCCATATAACGGCCTGCGGGCACATTCCAGCTGAAGTCCTGGCTCATGTCCGTGTACTGCAGCGCCTGGAAACCTTCCGGATCGTCCCGGTACAGGTGGATGGCGCGCTTGACGGCTGCCAGGAAATCGTCGGCATTGTAGCTCTGGAAGGTGAAGCCCAGGCCGCCTTCGCCATTTTCGTCGCAGCCGGGGACGGTGTCCTTCAGGCCGCCGGTGGCATGGACCACCGGAACGGTGCCGTAACGCATGGCGTTCATCTGGCTCAGACCGCAGGGCTCGGACTTAGAGGGCATCAGATAGATGTCGCCGCCGGCGTAGATCCGGGATGCCAGGCCCAGATTGAAGGTGATCTTGGCAGCCACACGGTCGGGATACTCCTGGGCCAGCTGGGTGAAGAAGCCTTCAAACTGCTTTTCACCGGTGCCCAGGATCAGCAGCTGGCAATCTTCCTCCCACAGCAGCTGGCGGGCGCAGTAACACAGCAGATCCAGACCCTTGTGACCGGCCAGGCGGGTGACCATGACCATCAAGGGGGTGTCGGCCTTCACCGGCAGACCCACTTCTTCCTGCAGGGCGGCCTTCACGGCAGCCTTACCCACACGGAAGGTGTCGGCATTGTAGTGCGCAGGCAGCGCCTTGTCGGTTTCGGGGTTGAACACACCGGTGTCGATGCCGTTGGTGATACCGGTGAGCTTCCAGGCGTTGTCGGTCAGAATGCCGTCCAGGCCGTGGGCATAGTAGGGATACATCAGCTCCCGGGCGTAGGTTTCGGACACGGTGGTGACCAAATCTGCGGAAACGATGGCGCCCTTCATCATGTTGACACTGCCGTTCATATCCAGCACGCCCCGGAACTCCCAGGGAAGTGCCAGCACATCATAGAAGAATTCGCCGCCGGCCCAGCCCTGGTATTCTACGTTATGGATGGTGAACATGACTTTGGTGTTGGGGAAAGCGGGACGGAACCAGGCGTTGAGCATGGTGGGCACCAGAGCGGTCTGCCAGTCGTTGCACTGGATCACATCCGGCACGAAGCTGACAGCGTTCAGGGCCTCCAGGCAGGCCTTGGAGAAGAAGGCGAAGCGCTCGGAATCGTCACCGTCGCCGTAGATGGCACCGGTACGGCCGCCGAAATAGTAGTTGTTGTCGATGAAGTAGACCTGCACGCCGTCGGCCCGGTTCAGCAGCTTCTGCACGCCGCAATACTGCTGCCGCCAGCCCAGGGTCACGGTCAGCTCGGCCACCAGTTCGGTTTCGTAAGCGGGGTTTTCCTTGATCTTATTGTAGTAGGGCAGGATCAGCACCACATCATTGCCTTCGATCCGCTTCAGAGCGGCAGGCAGGGCTTCCATTACGTCGCCCAAGCCGCCGGACTTGGCATAGGGTGCGCCCTCGGAGGCTAAAACCGCGATCTTCATACGGTGTCACCCCGCTTGACGATGATGGGATTGTTGGCGGTGCCGATGAGCTTGGCATTGGGACGGACGGTGACATTCTTGTCCAGAATGACATACTTCAGCTGGGCGCCTTCGCCGATGACGGTGTCGTTCATAATGACGCAGTGCTCCACTTCGGCACCCTTTTCCACGGTGACATTGCGGAACAGCACGGAGTCCTCCACCTCGCCGTCGATGATGCAGCCGTCAGCCAGCAAGCTGTTTTCTACTTCGCAGTCCTCGCCGTAGTAGGTGGGAACGCGGTCACGGACCTTGGTGTAGATGGGATGGTGGGCGTGGAACAGACCCTCACGGACGCACTTGCACAGCAGAGCCATGGAGTTGCCGAAGTACTCCTCGGTGGACTCGTTGTACAGAGCCACGCCGTTGTACTCGTAAACATTGATAGACAGGGTGCCCTTGTTCCACTGACCCAGCACCAGGTCGCGGTCCATGTGGTACAGGTCGTGAGCCACCAGCTCACGGACCTTCTCGATCAGCCACTGACGGCCCACCACGAACAGGTCCATGGAAGCAAGGTAGCCTTCCTGAGCGGGGTAGCTGACCACGATGTCAGCAATGTTACCCTCTTCCGTCTTCAGTGCCAGATCCAGCACCTTCTTGCCGTTGGCAACGCCGGGCTTGGCCACCACGGTGATGTCCTTGCCACTGGCGATGTGCTTTTCCACGATGTCGGCCACATCCAGGTTGGTCAGGATGGAGGAGTCGGTCAGAACCACATACTCTTCCTCGGCAAACTTCAGGAAGTTCAGAACGGCATGCAGGTTCTCCAGCTTGCCGCGGTAGCGGTCGTCGTTGCCCAGGGCATAGGGAGTCAAGAACTCCAGGCCGCCTTCGCCCAGCTCCAGGCCCCATTCTTCGCCGGAGCCCACGTGGTTGACCAGGGACTGATAGTTGCTGCGGGAAACGATGCCCACATGATGGATGCCGGCAGCAGCCAGGTTGCTGAGGTGGAAGTCCACCTGGCGGTAACGGCCGCCGAAGGGCAGGGAAGCCATGGTACGCTGCTCGGTCAGCGCATCGATGGCCACATCATTGGCAAAAATAATACCCATTACATTCATTTTCGTTTCCTCCCTTACACCATGTCACCGGGCAGCAGCACAGTTTCGACCACTGCACCCTTGCTGGTGACGGAGATTTTCTTCTGTTCGCCTTCTGCGAATGCACCGCCGACGACAGCGTTCTTGCAGACCTTGGAGCTTTCGCCCAGGATGGCGTGACGGACGATGGCACCGTCCTCGATGACGACACCGGGCATCACCACGCTGTCCTCCACCAGGGCGCCCTTGCCCACGGTGCAGCCAACGGAGATGATGGAGTGCTTGATGGTGCCGTAGATTTCACAGCCTTCAGCCACGAAGGAGCCCTGGATTTTGGAATCCTCGTCAATGTAGGAGGAAGGCAGGGCACTGTTGCGGGCGTAGATGCGATCCTTGTCGCCACGGATCTGGAATTCGGGGTTCTTGCCCAGCAGTTCCATGTTGGCCTCCCACAGGGAGTCGATGGTGCCCACGTCCTTCCAGTAGCCGTCGAAGCGGTAGGCCATCATCTTGAAGCCGGCGTTCAGCAGGCCGGGGATGATGTTCTTGCCGAAGTCCTTGGAGGAGTTGGGATCAGCCTCGTCGTTGATCAGGGCTTCACGCAGCACCTTCCAATCGAAGCAGTAGATACCCATGGAGGCGTTGGTGGACTTGGGCTTGGCGGGCTTCTCCTCGAACTCGTAGATGGAGTTGTCGGGGTTGGTGTTCAGGATGCCGAAGCGGGAAGCCTCTGCCAGAGGCACTTCGCGGACAGCGATGGTGCAGGCGGCGTTGTTGGCGATGTGGTACTCCACCATGGCGTTGTAGTCCATCTTATAAATGTGGTCACCGGACAGGACCACCACATAGTCGGGATCAAAACGCCCCACGAACTCGATGTTCTTGTAAATGGCGTTGGCAGTGCCTTCGTAGCAGCCGGACTTCTTGTCGTTGCGCTCATAGGGAGGCAGGACCTGGGCGCAGGAATGGGACTTGTTCAGGCCCCAGGGAGCGCCGTTGCCGATGTACTCGTTCAGGTCCAGGGGCTGCTACTGGGTCAGAATGCCCACGGTATCGATGCCGGAGTTGACGCAGTTACTCAGGGGGAAGTCGATGATGCGGTACTTGCCGCCGAAGGGAACGGCGGGCTTTGCAGTCTTGCGGGTCAGGACATGAAGGCGGCTGCCCTGGCCGCCAGCCAGAAGCATGGCGATTACACGTTTTTTCTGAAAATACATACTGATTGCTCCTTATATAAAATGTTAGAATACATTTGCTTATGTCTTTATGCACCTGCAGGGTGCATTCGCTTCCCTTGGGGGGAAGGTACACCGCTTCGCGGTGGTCACACAAAGGACAGCGTTTCCTACGATTTTTATTCCGCAGTCTTTCTGGGTACGGTGCGCTTGAAGATGGTCAGCGACATGGGGGCGATGTGGAAACAGGCGGAATATTTGTACTCCCGGAAGGGGATCTTTTCAGCCTTGACATCGCCGGGCATACTGCCGGTGCCGCCGTATTTCAAGTCATCGGAGCAGAATACCGGCGTATAAGTGCCGTGCTTTGGAACGCCCAGGCGGAAATTCTGCCGGGTGACGGGGGTGACATTCAGCACAACGAGCAGTTCCTTCTTGGTCTTGGGGTCAATCCGCCGCCAGGCGAAGATGCCGTTGTCCGGATCATCCGGCTGCACCCACTGGTAGCCGTTCCAACTGCTGTCCTCTGCCCAAAGACAGGGATTGTCCAGGTAGAATTTGTTCAGATCCCGGGTGTAGTCCAGCATTTTGCGGTGCATCTCGTAATCCAGCAGTAGCCAGTCCAGGCCCTGTTTGAAATTCCACTCGATGAACTGGCCAAATTCGTTGCCCATGAAGCTGAGCTTCTTGCCGGGGGTGGTCATTTGATAGCCCCGCAGCAGCCGCAGGTTGGCGAATTTCCAGAAGTAGTCGCCGGGCATTTTGTTGACCAGGCTGCACTTGCCGTGGACCACCTCGTCGTGGGAAAGGGGCAGGATGAAATTCTCCGAGAAGGCGTAGGCCATGGGGAAGGTCATCCGGTCGTGATGGTATTTGCGGTAGATGGGATCCTCCTTCAAATACTTGAGGGTGTCGTTCATCCAGCCCATGTTCCATTTGAACAGGAAGCCCAGGCCGCCGTCATAGGCGGGGCCGGTGACCATGGGGAAGGCGTGGCTCTCTTCTGCTGCCATGAGGATGCCCGGACGTACCGCAAAGCAGGAGGTGTTCAGCTGGCGCAGGAATTCAATGGCCTCCAGATTCTCGCGGCCTCCGAATTTGTTGGGCTTGTAGTTGGGGCGGTTGTAGTCCAGATACAGCATGGAGCTGACCGCGTCCACCCGCAGGCCGTCAAAATGGAACTCCTTGAGCCAGTAAACGGCGCAGGAAATCAGGAAACTCTTGACCTCGGGTTTTCCAAAGTCAAAGATCCGGGTGGTCCAGTCGGGATGCTCGTTCATGGCGGGGTCCGACAGCTCGTAGCAGCAGGTGCCGTCGAATTCGTACAGGCCGTACAGATCCTTGGGGAAATGGGCGGGTACCCAGTCCAGCAGCACGCCGATTCCGGCTTGATGGAGGGTGTCCACAAAGACCTTCAGCTCGTCAGGATTGCCATAACGGGCGGTGGGGGCATAGTAATTGGTGACCTGATAGCCCCAGCTGGGGTCAAAGGGATGGGCCGCCAGGGGCATGACCTCCACATGGGTAAAGCCCATTTCTTTTACATATTCGGCAAGCATTGGGGCGATCTCGGCATAGGTGTAACGGCTGCCGTCGTCCTTGCGTTTCCAGGAGCCCATATGGAACTCGTAAATATTGATGGGGCTCTTCAGCGGGTCCTTCTTGCCGTTGCGGGCAAACCAGGCGTTATCGTGCCAGGTGTAGTTGTTCTGCAGCCAGATGACGCTGGAGGTGTCGGGGATCAGCTGGGTGCGATAGGCGCAAGGATCTACCTTGTGGACCGCATTGCCGTTTCGGTCGGTGACCAGAAATTTATAGGCCTGTCCCACTTGGGCATGGCCAGACCAGGCTTCCCACAGACCGCCGGAGATCTTTCTCATGGGCAGATCTTCGCTGTTCCAAAAATTGAAGTCGCCCACCACGGCTACGGTGCGGGCATTGGGGGCCCAGACTCGGAAAACGAAGCCATCCACGCCGTTTCGCTGCTGGGGATGGCAGCCCAAATGCTCAAAGGCATGGGTAGAGGTGCCGTTATGATAATAGTGAATGAAATTTTTCAGCGCTTCGTTCATACAAATCAGTCCTTTCGCGCAGAAAACACAGGGGACAAACAAATGATTTTCTCCCATGCATAACATATCATATTTTAGCCTAATAAGAAAGTGGGAAAAGTGCTAAAAACCAGCGGTTTCTTTTGTCAAAATTAACAATTATTACCATGTACTACCCATCATACATAACACCTTCCACAATTCGACCCTAAATTGGGATTTATTAAAACCTTCCCCCTGGGGGGAAGGTGGCCCGAAGGGCCGGATGAGGGGAAGTGTGACAGGGAAAAACACCCCCTCATCTTCTCCCCGGGGAGAAGCTATCGATAAACGAAAATTTGAAATTTTGCGCAAAAAACGCCCCGGCGGGTTCGCCGGGGCGTTGGGAACGGGGTTATTCTTCGGTGGATTCTGCGTTTTCTGTGGATTCTGCGGTTTCGGCGGGCTGGGGATTCTTGGCGGCATCCACGAACTTCATCAGTTCCTCGCCGGTGATGGTTTCCTTCAGCAGCAGGTAGGCAGCGATCTCGTCCAGCAGGGCCTGGTTTTCCGTCAGTACCCGCTTGGCATCGGCGTAAGCATCGTCCAGCAGCTTCTTGACGGCGGCATCCACCTTGGCGGCGGTCTCCTGGGAGCAATCCATCTGGGCACCGCCGTCCAGGTACCGGCTGGTGATCACGGCAGGGGCCATCACGCCCAGCTCGCGGCTCATGCCAAACTGAGCTACCATGCTGCGGGCCAGGGCGGTGGCACGCTGCAGATCGTTGCTGACACCGGTGGTGGTGGTGGCGAACACCACCTGCTCTGCGGCCATGCCGCCCAACAGGGAGTGAAGCTTTGCCATCAGCTCTTCTCGGGTGTCGCAGAATTTTTCCTCATCGGGCAGATACATGGTATAGCCAAGGGCACCGTCGGTATGGGGCACGATGGTGATCTTGCTGACGGGCATGGCGTCCTTTTCCAGGGCGGCGATCAGTGCGTGGCCCACCTCGTGATAGGCGGTCATCCGCTTCTCGGTGTCCGTCAGCACGGTATTTTTCTTCTCGGTGCCGGCGATGACGGTCTCAAAGGAGACCAGCAGATCCTCCTGGGTCACGAACTTGCGGCTCTTGCGGACGGCCCGCAGCGCTGCCTCGTTGACGATGTTGGCCAGATCCGCACCCACCGCACCGGCGGTGGCCAGGGCGATCTTCTGCAGATCCACATCTTCACTGAGCTTGATCTTCCGGGTGTGGACCTTCAGGGTTTCCAGACGGCCCTGGAGATTGGGTCGATCCACGGTAATGCGCCGGTCAAAACGGCCGGGACGCAGCAGGGCCTTGTCCAGGATCTCCGGCCGGTTGGTGGCGGCCAGGATCACGATGCCCTTATTGGAGTCGAAGCCATCGATTTCGCCCAGCAGGGAGTTCAGGGTCTGATCGTTGTAGCCCAGTCGCTCGTTGCGCTTGTGGCCCACGGCGTCGATCTCGTCGATGAAAATGATGCAGGGTGCCACTTTGGCTGCCTGCTGGAACAGATTGCGGACACGGCTGGCGCCAACGCCCACGAACATCTCCTCAAAATCCGAGCCGGAAATGGAGAAGAAGGGCACGCCGGCCTCGCCGGCCACGGCCTTGGCGATCAGGGTCTTGCCGGTACCGGGAGGGCCCACCAGCAGGGCACCCTTGGGCAGCTTGGCGCCGATCTCGGTGTACTTGCCGGGGTTGTGGAGGAAATCGATGATCTCCTGCAGGCTTTCCTTGGCCTCGTCCTGGCCGGCCACATCGGCGAAGGTGACGCCGGTCTGCTTTTCCATGTAGACCTTGGCGCTGGACTTGCCCATGGCGCCCATGCCGCCGTCGCCCATTCGCCGGGTGATCAGGTTCATCACCAAAAACAGGCCGCCGATCATCAGGCCGTAGGAAAGGATCATCATCATGAAGGAATTGTCCTCCACGATCTTTTCGCTGCCCTTGACGCCCATCTCGTGCAGCTGCTGCAGCAGACCCATGTGGTCGCCCACCGGCAGACCGGTGAAGCAGGCCTTCTGCTGATTGGCGGGCTTGGCGGCTTCCTCCTTGGTCATGTAGATGATCCGGTCAGAATGCAGCTCCACCTCCGCCAGATTGTTGGCATACATTTGGGTCAGAAATTCGGTGTAGGTGGTTTCGGTGTACTTGCTGTCGGCGATGGCGTTGTAGATCAGGGTGAACACCAGCACCAGGGCCATGCTGATGAGCAGCATGACCAGAAACCGGCCACGAGGTTTCTTGCCGTCCGGATTGTTCTTTTTGTCGTTATTTGAGGCGTTATTGCGGTTGTCTTCCATTTTTTACCTCCGTTTTTGTGTTTTTGCTATCATATCATAGTTTTACGCCAAGGGCAATGTATCTTTCTTGCCCTCGGCGTAAAATTTCTGTGAATTTCAAATTTTCGTTTATCGCTTTGTTGGAAATCGGAAATGGTCGCCCCTTTGGGGCGACAGCGGCGAAGCCGCCCTACCTTCTCCCGGGGAGAAGGTGGCCGAGCGCCAGTGAGGTCGGATGTGGAACTCGGGCGGAAAACTTACGAAACGGGATGTTTTTCAGGCTTTCTCCAGGATATGGGTTTCAAAAAGTCTATACCATTTACCGCATCCAACCTTCCTTCCCGCATTCCACATCCGTCTCAAAATAG
>JAZUBW010000055.1:0-10552 GCA_045638785.1 Faecousia sp. | reverse complement strand
CGCGCTCCCCAGTTCTCCAAGCGCTGATCGCTTACTTTACTTCTTATGTCCCGAAAGCCATCTCGGCTTTCGGGACTTTTTTACACCGGCAAGCGGTCCTCGCGGTATACCCGCTGCAGTTACCGCAAAAGACCCATGTTTATTAACGAAAGAAGAAATCTCGCAATGTTTAGACGCATAATGTATACTGCTCGCAATCTCTGTGCAGCCATGCTCCTTGCGTATATTAACATACGCTGCATCAGGTTCTTCAAACTGTGATGTCTCCGCTGGGGTCCAACTTTGACAAAAGTGCAGAAAACACTTTCATCGACAAGTTGACAGGCAATCACGATACCATATTCTCCTGATCGTTACCCTACGGAAAGCGCAGACGGAAGGCATCCCAGCGCTCTTCACTCCACGCTGCCACCCACGCATACGGAAAAGCATTCTATATGATAAACGCAAAAAACAGGAGCCGTCGGGTGACGGCTCCTGTTTTATTTTTCTGTAACGGTTTTCAAGGTGGCGTTGCCGGTCAGGCAGATCCAGCCCTTATTGGTACGTCCCCAAATTCTTCCGTCTACCGTAACCTGTTCCAGGATTTCCACGGTTTCGCCTTTGTAATAGTAACCCAGGCGGGTATAGCCGGTGCCGGCACCGGCACGGATGCTCAGGCTCGAGCAGGTAATGGTGGCGTACACTTTGGTGACAGCTTCCTTTTTGGGGGTCTGGCGGGTCTCATAGTGGCCGCAGGCGCAATCCCGGCGCTCCTGGCCATACTCGGTGGTGGTTGCTTCCTTAGAAACATACCAGGCGCCGAATCTATGGGTATGGGTGATGACCTCCTCCACTTCTTTCAAAGTGGTATTGCCTGTCAGGCAGATCCAGCCCTTATTGGTACGGCCCCAGATTTTTCCGTCTACCGTAGCCTGTTCCAGGATTTCCACCACATCGCCCTTGACATAGGAGCCCAGGCGAGCATAGCCGGTACCCGCACCTTCACGGATATACAGCCTGGAGCAGGTAACGGTGGCATAGATCTTCACCACAACATTCAGCTTGGGGATCTCACGGGTTTCATTGTGATCGCAGTTGGCGCAATCCCGGCGCTCCTGGCCAGCTTTCTCGGCGGTTGCTGCCTTGGATACATACCAATCGCCGAAGCTGTGACCGGTTGCGGCAACGGTCTTGGTCTCATAGTCGCCACAGTCGCAATCCCGACGCAGGATACCATCCTTCGTACAGGTGGCCGCCTTCTCGGTGTACCACTGGCCAAAGCTATGGGTATGGGTGATAGGTTCATCCACTTCCTCCAAAGTGGTATTACCTGTCAGGCAGATCCAGCCCTGCTCGATCCGGCCCCAATCAGAGTCGCCGACGGTTACGATCTCAAAGACCTCCACCACCGCGCCGTAGCTGAGCTTGCCCACAGCGGTATAGCCCGTGCCGGGGCCGCTGCGGATCCGCAGGGTCGTACAGGTCACGGTTGCATAGGTACGCTTGGTGGTAGGTGCAGGCAGCTTGTCCAGCGGTCTGGTTTCGTAATAGTCACAGTGCTGGCAATCCCTGCGCTCCTGGCCATAGTCAGAAACGGTGGGAGCAACGGATTCGTACCAGACACCCATGGTGTGGCCGGTGGGCTCCACTTCCCGGGTTTCGTAGTAATCGCACTCCTGGCAATCACGACGCTCCTGACCGGGTTCCGTGCAGGTTGCCTCTTCCGTTACGTACCACTGGCCGAAGCTGTGGGTCGTGGCCTCCACTTCCCGAGTTTCATAATAGTCACAGGCCTTACAGTCTCTGCGCTCTTCACCTGCAGTGGTAGCGGTGGGTGCCTTGGTTTCATACCAGGCGCCAAAGTCGTGGCCATGGGCAGGGATATTCTTGGTTTCCTTGCTGTTGCAATACTGGCAATCCCGCTGCTCCAGGCCGCTGTTGGTACAGTCTGCTTCCTTGACCACATACCAGCTACCGTAGACGTGATCGCCCTTGGCAGCATCCCGGGTTTCATAGTGATCGCAGTAGGCGCAGTCGCGACGCTCCTGGCCGGGATTCACACAGGTGCCGGCTTTGGAGACATACCAGCTGCCGAAGGAATGGTTGCGATACTGCTCCAGCTTGGAGGCATCATAGTTGGTATTGCTCAGTTCGATCCAGCCCTTTGCCACACGGCCCCAGGCTGCGCCATCGACCATGACAATGGAATAGACCTTATGAGAGGTACCCTTGGAAAGGGTGGTCTCCTTGCTGTAGGAGACACCGGGGCCGCTGCGGACATTCACGGTATTTTGGGTGGTCACATTGAAATTATGTACCAGCTTATTTTCATCGTGAATCAGCAGGTTCATGCCCATCTGAACCCAACCGCCCTCGTAGCGGGCCCATTCCTTGCCGGCAAATTCCATGATTTCCAGCACCAGGATCTGGGTGTCCAACTTCAGTGTCTTCAGCTGGGGATAGGTCGTATGAGGGCCGTTGTAAACCAGGATACCGTCTTTCATCACCGTTGCCATGACAGGCACATTCCAGACAGGCTTCTGCTCGTCTTCGTCGGTATCCGGTGCGACAATTTCATTGTAGTTGGTGTGGATCAGGTCAATCCAGCCTTCATCAAACTGGCCCCACAACACACCATTGGACAGGGTCGTACCAAGAATCGTCAGCTTGTCGCCAGCATGAACACTGGAAACTATGCCATAACCAGTGCTCGGACCGCAGCGAACATGCACCGCCGCGCTCACAACAATCACATTGATACCCCCGATAGGGTCCACAGGATTTTCCGCCTCCGTTTCGCTCTTCTGCCAATGGGCATACAGCGTCATGCCGTTGGTGGTTTCATCCAGACTGGTAATCTTCATGCCACCCTCGGGTGCCGTATACCAGCCAACGAACTGATAGCCGCTCTTGGTGGGTCTGGACATGGGCGCCACGGGCATGTTGGCATCATAGCCCTGGGCGCTGGTGTCCCGAACACCGCCATTGGCGTCATAGCGGACATAGCAATAGGTGTCGGGTGCATAATCGTCATAGACACCGTGGATAAACATATTGGCTTCTACCAGTCTGCGACGCATCAGACCGGGCATATACTCGCCACCGGCCATACAGTAAATACTAAAGGCGTAGATCAGTTCATTATCAGATGCGCCGGAAAGAATGGCCTTGCTCAGGGTGCTGCTGCTCTTGGTCAGCGTGCTGCTACCGAGGTTGTATGTAAAAGAAACCAGCGCATCAAACTGATTTTGCGTCAGCTTCAGATTATGTTTTTTGGCATACTCATTGACCGCTTTTTCAAACTTGGCCAGCTGCTCACGCAGCAGTTCTTCCGCATCCTCCACGGGAATGCCGGTCACCTTATACTCTTCCAGTCGGTCTGCAGGACAGGTAGTGCCAAAACCAACCGTCCACTGGCTGTAATCCCAGTAAGGTATTGCAAAGAAACCTTCCAGTTCCTTAATTGTATTGATACATGCATCGCTTGCCTTCATATTCGTTGTCGCATGGACATTGAACGCAAACAATGTGAAACAGCTGACAACCAGCGCCACTGCCAAAACAGCGCCTAAAAACCGCTTTTTCATACATGTCACACTCCTTCGCAAATTTTGGTTATTATATTATAGCAGCAAGCCCCCAGGTTTGCAACTATTTTTTGTCGGATTCTTGCGTTATCTTACATTTCTGTATAATTTCACCTATATTTTTGGAAAAATAAGTAAGAAAACTGCAGTTTTGCATACGGCAAAATGCGAAAAATATTGCTTTTTTTGCTCATTTGTGCTACTATGTTGCTAAGATTTTGCGTAGGAGGGGTCATCATGGAGAAGAAAGCGATGATCGCTATGAGCGGCGGCGTGGACAGCAGTGTCGCTGCCTGGCTGACACAAAGCGCCGGCATTTCCTGTGTGGGTGTCACCATGCATCTGCTGGAAAGTAACCGTTCTGATGCAGCGGATGCGGCCCTGGTGGCCGAAAGAATGGGCATGCCCTTTCATATTTTGGATTTTACGGATACCTTCCGCAGGGAAGTAATGGACGACTTTGTTCGCTGTTATGAAGCGGGTCTGACCCCCAATCCCTGCGTCGTATGCAATCGGCATCTGAAGTTTGGGGCGCTGCTGGAAGCGGCGCTGGACATCGGTTGCGACTATGTGGTCACCGGCCATTATGCCCGGATCGAAAAAGAAAACGGGCGGTATCTGCTGAAAAAGGCAGCTGACACCGGCAAGGACCAGAGCTATTTCCTCTATGCTCTGACTCAGCATCAGCTGGCACGCACCCGGTTTCCCCTTGGCGGCCTGACCAAGGAGGAAGCCAGAAACATCGCCGAGCAGCAGAATTTCATCAACGCCCGCAAGCGAGACAGCCAGGATATTTGCTTCATACCCAACGGCGACTATTTTGAATTTTTGAAGGAGTACACCGGAAAAGAATACCCCTGCGGTGATTTTTTGGATGCCGATGGCAAAATCGTGGGCAAGCACAAAGGCGCTGTGGCCTATACTCGGGGCCAGCGCAAGGGTTTGGGATTGGCCATGGGACAGCCGGTGTATGTGACGGGCAAAGATATGCAGCGCAACACCGTGTCGGTCGGTAGCAACGAAGCTCTGTTCAGCACTACCCTGTTGGCCAATGATTGGAATTTCTTTCCCTTTGACCGGCTGACCGCCCCCATTCGCTGCCTGGCAAAGGCACGGTCCCGGATGATCGAGCAGCCCGCCACCGTGTATCCCGAAGAAAACGGCATCTGCCGGGTTGTCTTTGACGAGCCCCAGCGGGCCATCACCACCGGACAGGCCGTGGTGCTATACGATGGCGACACCGTCATCGGCGGCGGCACCATCACCGAAATTTTATAAGAAAAGCTCCCAAATGCGGCTGCATTTGGGAGTTTCTTCATTTTATGGTTAGAACATCGCCGTTGCCGGTCACCTGGGTCAGAACGCCGTCCCGGACCCGGTAGGCTTCACCAAACAGGTTTTCCCGACAGCCGTCAGAAATAACATAGCTGAAATCCGGCAGAGCGTAGAAGGTATGGCCCATAGAGTCTGCATAAGTGATATCTTCAAAGAGCCGCTTTCCGTCTAGCCACCATTCTTTGACCTTCTGATAATGGGGAAGGATCTGCACCGTGGTCAGCCCCAGGCCAGGCAGGAACCGGGGAAATTCCGGACTGGACTCCCCTTCCTCCTCGGGCTGGGAATAGACCACATCGGCGCTGTTCATGGAGCCGGCGCTGATTCCCATGGCCACACCGGAATGATCTTTCAAAAGTTCCCGCAGGCCAATACGCTGAAAGAAGGCGTTTTGGGTAGGCACATGGCCACCGGCGAAGACGATGAAATCGGCATTTTTGACCAACTCCCCTGCCCTGTCGGCATTCCGATCATCCAGCACATCGTAGGCCGAAAAATGGATGCCCATATTGGCAAAGGCCATGAAAATATCGGCACCGAAGCGGCAGTTCAAGTCATGGCGGTCCGGGCTGGAGCAGATGTACAGGCATCGGGGAAATTCCGGCAAGGCTTCACGAATGCGGTCCATAAAACCATTTTGATTACTGAAGGTAGGACGGTCCACATCCTCCCTGAAGGGAGAGCTGGTAACAAAGGCGATCATAGAACGATTCCTTTCCTGCGATAAACGACAATTTATCTGCCTTGATAATCAGGGAAATACTCGCTGACGAAGTCGACTTTTTCCACCTGGAAGGATTTGCCGTTGAGATAGTCCAAGCCGCCGGCTTCCGTGGTGAAGGTGAAGGTCAGCTTGTAGGAATACAGGGCCTGGTAGTTGCGGTCGAAGTTTTTATTCAGCTTGCCGTATTTACCGTCGCCCAGCAAGGGGTGACCGGCATGGGCAAACTGGGCACGGATCTGGTGCGTCCGGCCGGTGATCAGCTCGCATTCCACCAGGGACAGACCCTGGGCAGAAGTCAGCACCTTATAATTGGTTTGGCAGGTCTTGGCGCCGGGCTGCATCTTATCCGTAACAAAGACTCGGTTCTTCTTTTCGTCCTTGAACAGATAGCCTTTCAGGCTTCCCTCCCGGGGCTTGGGAACGCCCTCGACGATCGCAAGGTACCGCTTATCCAGTTCCCGATCCTTGATTTTCTGATTCATGACACGCAGCGCCTCTGCGGTCTTGGCAGCAATGACAATGCCGCCGGTATTGCGGTCGATGCGGTTGCACAGCGCCGGTGTGAAGGAATTTTCCTCCCGGGGCCGCCATTCCCGCTTTTGGTAAAGGTAGGCCTGGATATGGTCGATCAGCGTTCTGCCGTATTCGGCGCCGTCGTGGGGATGAACCGCCAGACCCGGCCGCTTATCCACCAAAAGGATATGCGCATCTTCGTAGACGATGTTCAGCTTCGGCGCTGCCACCGTCAGGAAAGCATTGTCCTCCCGGGGCTTGTCGAAAAACTCGTCATTGATATAAAGCTGCAGCACATCGCCGGCCTGCAGCCGGCTATCCCGCTCGGCTCTGGCGCCGTTGAGCTTGATGCGCTTGATACGGATATATTTTTGGGCCAGAGATGCCGGCAGCAACGGCACAGCCTTGGCCAAAAAGCGGTCCAGGCGCTGGCCTGCATCGTTTTGTGTTATTGTAAGTTCCTTCATGGTCAAACTCCAAAGCCGCTGTTGAACTGTTCTGTAAACTCCAGTGCGGCGTTATAGCCCAGTTTTCTCTGGCGATTATTCATTGCGGCAACCTCCAGGATAATGGCCAGGTTACGGCCTGGGGTGATGGGAATGGTGTTGGTGGGGATCTTGACGCCCATCAGCTCCGTATACTGCACCTCAAGGCCCAAACGGTCATAGTTTTCATGGTTATCCCAGGGTACGATATTCACCACCAGGTCAATCCGGTTTTCCGCCTTGATCGCACCCATACCAAACAGGTTCGCCACATTGATGATGCCGATACCACGCAGCTCCACGAAATTGCGGATGACGGAAGGGGCGGTGCCCACCAGGGTGTTGGCAGAAATTCTGCGGATCTCCACCGCATCGTCAGCAATCAGGCGGTGACCACGTTTGAGCAGCTCCACAGCAGTTTCACTCTTACCCATGCCGCTCTCACCGGTCAGCAGGATGCCCTCGCCGTAGACCTCCATCAGCACGCCATGGCGGGTGATGCGGGGTGCCAGGCCATCACGCAGGTAGGCGATGATGCTGGAGACCACGGTGGAAGTAGGTTCCTTGCTGCGAAGCAGGGTCACATCATGCTTCTTTGCCATATCCACACAGGCAGGGTCCGGCTCCAGGTCACGGGCGATCAGCAGAGCCGGAATATGACGGGACAGCAGCGCATCCAGCACCGTCTCCCGTTCTGCTTCCGGCAGCCGGGCCAGATAGCTCATTTCCACATTACCCAACACCTGAAGGCGGCGGGCATCAAAATGGTCAAAATAGCCCGCCAGCTGGATACCGGGACGGCCCACATCTTCTACTTCAATGCAGATGGAATCAAAGTCAGAGGATGCAAAAACCACCTGCAACCCAAATTCTTCCACCAATTTTTTCAGGGAAACCTGATAGATATCTTCCATTGGGGTCACCTCAATTCCGGTTTTTCTGCTATTATACCTTTCCATCCGGTCAATAGCAATAATTTTTTTATTTTTTACGAAAAAAAATTAAAAAAATGCTTGCTTTTTTCTGCGATGTCTGCTATCATATCTAAGCGCCTGTTTGGGCGCTATTTATGAGTCTAATTTCGATGGGAGGTGCAATGAAATGGCTAAGTGTGATTTTTGCGGCAAGGGCGTGACCTTCGGTATTAAGGTTTCTCACTCCCACAGACGTTCCAACCGTGCATGGAAGCCCAACGTCAAGCGCGTCAAGGCTGTCGTTAACGGTACTCCCTGCCATGTGTACGCTTGTACCAGATGCCTCCGCTCCAACAAGGTTGAGCGCGCCATCTGATCGATCCCCTGCCAATAAAATGCGCCACCGTGCAAGCGGTGGCGTTTTTATTTTGCCTGATATATCACGATCCGCACGCAGCAAGCGCAAACACTTTGTCGTTGTCACAGCGATGCTCCGAAAAAGGCTGGCCCCGTTGGGCCAGCCTTATCTATTTCGTTAGATCCAGGTGGGGTTTTCTGTTTCGGATTTACGGGATCTCAGCAGCAGGGCCTGGACCACTTCCTTGGCCGGCACGCCTTCGTACAGAACCCGATAGGCCGCCTCGGTAATGGGCATCTCCACGCCCATAGCCTTACCCAAGGCATAGGCAGCCTTGGCAGCATAATAGCCTTCCACCACAGCGCCCACTTCCTGCATGGCTTCCTGGGCATTCTTACCCTGGCCGATGAGGATACCGGCCCGGCGGTTACGGGAGTGCATGGAGGTACAGGTGACAATCAAATCACCCACACCGGCAAGGCCGGCAAAAGTCTCCTTCTGCGCACCCAGGGCAATGCCCAGGCGGGCCGTTTCCGTCAGGCCTCTGGTCATCAGCATGGCTTTGGTGTTGTCGCCATAGCCCAGGCCATCACTGACACCGGCACAAAGAGCGATGACATTTTTCAGCGCAGCACCCAGCTCGGCACCCACAGGGTCGGGGCTGGTGTAGACACGGAGGGTATCGGACATGAAGGCATCCTGGACAAATTCTGCCAGGGTCTGATTCTGGCTGGCCGCCAGCAGGCCCGTGGGCACATCCTGGGACACCTCTTCCGCATGGCTGGGGCCGGTCAGCGCTACCACTTCCTTGCCGGTCTCCTGGGCCACCACCTGGCTCATGCGCAGATGGGTGCCTTCCTCCAGGCCCTTGGTGATGGACACCACCACGGCGTCCTCATCGATGTAAGATGCCACGGCCTTGGCAACGGTACGGGCCGGGAAAGAAGGAGACGCCATGACAACCAGCTTGCAGCCACGGACGCAGCCGTAGTCTCCGCTGATTTTCAGCCCATCGGGCAGAACTGCGTCGGGCAGACGGGGATTCCGGCGGGTGGTTTCCATTTCTTCGATCAGATTCTTCTCGAAGGTCCACATGGTCACATCATGACCATTTTTACACAGACGGATGGCCAGGGCTGTACCCCAGGCACCGCTGCCTACAACTACTGCTTTCATGTCTTGCTTCCTTTCTTGAAAAGGTTGGTCTTTCGTTCCTGGTGCTTTACAAGTCGCACAATATTGCCCCTGTGCATAAACACCGTCAGCGCGCTCATCACGATTCCGCTGAGGCAAACCAAAAGATTGTCATAGTAGAAGATCGCAAAACCGACGCCAAAGGTCACCGCTGCCAGGACGCTGCCCAGGGACACATACTGGGTCAGCAGGTACACCGCAAAGAATACCACGCCGATCATCAGGCCAATACGCCAGTCGATCATGAAGGCAACAAACCAGCCGCTGAGGATGCCCTTGCCGCCACGGAAGCCCTGCAGCGCCGGGAAATCATGGCCCAGCATTACAAACAGGCCACCCACAGCACGGCCCTCCAGCGCATAGCCAAAGGGAGCCAGCATCAAGCCGCCCAGCAGGCATGCCAGCACAGCCTTGCCCACATCGATAGCGATGACGAGCGCTGCGCTGCCGGTGCCATAGCTGCGGATAAAATTGGTCAGGCCCGCATTGCCGCTGCCGTGGGAGCGCACATCATCGCCCTTCATCATACTGACACAGAGGGCACCATTATGATTTCCCAGAAAATAGCAGACCAAAGCGGTAATGAGGACAGAAAACCACATGGTTACTCCTCCTTATCGCCCTTCTGGCGGATGGTGATCCGCACAGGGGTACCCTCCAGACCGAAGACATCACGGATCTGGTTTTCCAGGTAGCGCTGGTAAGAGAAATGGAACAGCCGGGCATCATTGCAGAAAATGACGAAATGAGGCGGTTTGGTGCTGGCCTGGGTCATATAGTAGATCTTCAGCCGGCGGCCCTTATCAGAAGGCGGCTGCACACGGGCGGTGGCATCAGCCAGGACAGAGTTCAGCGCACCGGTGGTGATGCGGCTGTTGTTCTGCTTGGCCACTTCCTGGATGATGGGGAACAGCTTGTCTACACGCTGACCCGTCAGAGCAGACAGGAACACCACGGGGGCATAGGGCATATAGCTCAGGCCCTCTTTCACGGCCAGTTCCTTGTCACGCATAGTATTGGTTTCCTTATCCTCCACCGCGTCCCACTTATTGACCACGATGATTGCCGCCTTACCGGCCTCATGGACCAGACCTGCGATCTTGGTGTCCTGCTCGGTGACGCCGTCATTGGCATCGATGAGGATCAGACATACGTCGGCTCGCTCGATGGCATTGATGGAGCGCATATTGGAATAGCGCTCGATGGCATCGTCCACCTTAGATTTGCGGCGCATACCGGCAGTATCGATGAGGCAGTACTTGCCGGTCTCGTTCTCGAAATAAGAGTCGATAGCATCACGGGTGGTGCCGGCAATGTTGGACACGATGCTCCGCTCCTCGCCGGCGATGCAGTTGATAAGGCTGGATTTACCCGCATTGGGTTTGCCGATCACCGCCACCTTGATGGTGTCGCTTTCTTCCTCTTCTTCTTCCTCGGCGGGCATATACTCAAACACTGCA
>JAZUBW010000054.1:0-1715 GCA_045638785.1 Faecousia sp. | reverse complement strand
CCGGCATGCCAAAGCAGCAAAACGGGAAGAGTTGGCTTCTGCATCCGCAAAAAAGAGGGGGCAATACCGGAGGCTACCTCTTACTAAAAAAGAGCCTCACGTCCGAAGAAAACGCGAGTTTTCCCACCTTGTATGTAATTTAAAAGGAGCTATGATTTATGAAAGAACTGAACATTTCCACTAATATCCCTAAGTGTCTCAACGCTGATGACATTCAGGCGATTTTGAAGCTGTCCCGTGCGGGTGTTTACACCCTGATGCACCGGGAGGACTTTCCCACCATTCGCATCGGCAAGCGGATGCTTGTCCCTGAGGACAAGTTTATCCAGTGGCTACATGAGCAGTCTCAGAGGGGTGGTGATCTCTAAATGGATCAGACACCTTTGGACGACCTTGCCTTCCAGGTAAGGCACCGACTGATCGATTATCTCAAGGCAGCAAGGCTGCACCTGGATGAGTCTGATCCGGCGGATATTCGCACCACCTGTCCCTGCTGTAGTCGTATGGCCCTTGTGCTAGAAGCGCTTCCTGGAACACCAATGCCTACCTGGGAATGTGGTTTTTGTGGCAAAAAGGGTAACGCCATCGATTATGCGCAAGCCTATTTCGGTATGACAGAGAAGAAAGCGATCATCGATGTCTGCCGGAGACTGGGTATCCGCATCACATACCTGGAGACGATTACTGCAGCCAGTCTGATGGACAAGCAATTTGATCCTCAGCATGAGCTGATCGAGGGCATGCTGGCACCGGGATTGTACATCCTAGCCGGCGCGTCCAAAATCGGCAAATCCTGGCTGGTGCTGCAAATTGCCCACTGTGTGAGTATGGGGCTGCCCTTATGGGAGCGGAAGGTCCAAAAGAGCGAGGTCTTGTACCTCGCTCTGGAGGACACAGAGCGAAGGATCCAGAATCGGCTGATGCGGATCTGTGGTGGTGAGACCGGAGCTATCGCCTTTGCAACAGATGCGGAGAAACTTAGCCAAGGTTTTGAGGAGCAGGTGACCAATTATCTGCGCAAACACCCGCAGGTAAAGCTAGTGTTCGTGGATACGCTGATCAAGGTTCGGGAAATGAACTCCAGAGGCAGCGCATACGCTGATGACTACGCTACCATGACCGCCTTCAAGCGGATCGCAGAACGGTATGGGATCACTATGCTGATCGTGCACCATACTCGAAAGCAGGAAGCTGGTGACATTATGGATATGATCTCCGGCACTACCGGAATCATGGGTTGCGCTGACGGTGCAATGGTACTGGAGCGACCCATGCGCCGTGTACCGAAGGGTAGCATTTCCATGACCGGTCGTGACTTCCAGGATGCCAAAATCAGTCTAACACAGAACCCTGAGACTATGTGTTGGGAGTTCGTTGGCTACACGGATGAGTTGCCGGAGGAACAGTTGGATCCGGTTTTGTCGGCCATCGCTATGCTGATGGAGCAGCAAGAATTGTGGGAAGGCACGGCGGAAGAACTGTGCGTACAACTGCAGACGCTGAACCCCAGACTGAATTTGAAGGCAAATGCATTATCCAGGCGGTTGAACGCCCAGATGCAGGAACTGGAAAATCAGTGTGGTGTAAGATTCAGCCGGAGCAGAGGCACCAACGGCAGGCAGATACGGCTGGAAGCCGTTGACGATGTGTACGATAATGACGATGTTTCTGATATAGGATAATACCGTCAAAAGCGTCAATATCGTCAAGAAAAC
>JAZUBW010000053.1:0-3005 GCA_045638785.1 Faecousia sp. | reverse complement strand
GTCCCGAGACGAAGGATGTGGAGAGCGCGCTGCAGTATATGCAGGGCATCGAAGCGGAATGTCGTCAAAAGATCACCGGCATTGTGAACAATACCCATCTCTGCGGGGATACAACAGCAGAGGAAGTTCTCAAAGGAGCCGAATTGGCTCAAGCACTGTCCGAAAGGACATCCCTTCCCGTTATTCACCACGCAGTGCAGAAAAAGTTTGTGGAGCAGGTGCAAGACAAGCTGAAAGAACCTGTGCTGCCGATGAATATCTATATGAAAAAACCTTGGGAAATCATATTCTGTGAGGAGGAATAAACAACATGGCCGGATTTGTAACTTTCGACCGCGACAGATGCAAGGGCTGCGAGCTTTGCGCCCTGGCCTGCCCCAAGAACATCATCGTCATGGATGATGCCACCAACCGCAAGGGATATCATCCCGCAACTGTGAAGCCCGAAGACATGGAAAAGTGTGTCGGCTGCGCCAGCTGCGCCAAGATGTGCCCCGATTCCATCATTACCGTAGAAAAGAACTAAGGAGGAAACAATGGAGAAAGAACTTTGGAAAGGCAATGAAGCCGTTGCCGAAGCCGCCATTCGTGCCGGCTGTAAATACTTCTTCGGTTACCCCATCACCCCCCAGAACGAGATTCCGGAATACCTGTCTCTGCATCTGCCCAAGATCGGCGGCTGCTTCCTGCAGGCGGAGTCCGAGGTGGCTGCCATCAACATGATCTATGGCGCTGCCGGCTGTGGTGTACGCGTTATGACCTCTTCTTCCTCTCCCGGAATTTCCCTGAAGCAGGAAGGCATCACCTATATGTGCGGCGCTGAGCTGCCTGCCGTTATCGTCAACATGATGCGTGGCGGCCCCGGTCTGGGTACCATCCAGCCTGCACAGGGCGACTATTTCCAGGCTACCCGTGGCGGCGGCAACGGTGACTACCGTCACCTGGTCTATGCTCCCGCTACCATCCAGGAAGCCGCTGACTATGTTCAGATTGCCTTCGACGTTGCTGACCAGTACCGTAATCCCGTCATGATCGTTGCTGACGGTATGATCGGCCAGATGATGGAAGCCATCGAGTGGCGTGACCTGCCCAAGCGTGAGCTGCCCGAGAAGACCTGGGCTACCACCGGCACCAAGGGCGAGCGTAAGCCCAACGTCATCAACTCCCTGTACATCGATCCCAACCTGTGCGCTGAGCACAACGAGCGCCTGGCCGCTAAGTATCGTGCCATGGAAGAGAACGAGACCCGTTGGGAAGAAGTGAACACCGAGGACTGCGAAGTTCTGTTCGTTGCCTACGGCACTCCCTCCCGTATCACCAAGGCAGCCATCAAGCTGCTGGAAAAGGAAGGCATTAAGGCCGGCCTGTTCCGCCCCATCACCCTGTGGCCCTTCCCCAGTGCACAGCTGAAGAAGGCTGCCTCTCAGCCTACCGTGAAGGCCGTTATGGACTTCGAGCTGAGCATGGGTCAGATGATCGACGACGTTAAGATCGCCCTGGAGGGCTGCCGTCCTGTTTCCTTCGTTGGTAAGGCCGGCGGTGTGGTTCCCACCCCTGCAGAAGTCGCCGCTGCAGCAAAAGCAGCAATTGGGAGGTAAGAAATCATGGCAATTGTTTATCAGAAGACCAAGGGTCTGACCGATGCCGAGCTGCATTACTGCCCCGGCTGTACTCACGGTATCGTTCATAAGCTGGTTGCTGAGGTCCTGGAAGAGCTGGGCATGCTCGGCACCACCATCGGCGTAGCCCCCGTCGGTTGCTCCGTCTTTGCTTACAACTACTTCAACTGCGATATGCACGAGGCTGCCCACGGCCGCGCTCCCGCTGTCGCTACCGCCATCAAGCGCGTTTCCGAGCCCGGCACCACCGTTTTCACCTACCAGGGTGACGGCGACCTGGCCGCTATCGGTACCGCTGAGGTTATCCACGCCGGTATGCGTGGCGAGAAGATCACCACCATCTTCATCAACAATGCCATCTACGGCATGACCGGCGGCCAGATGGCTCCCACCACCATGGTTGGCCAGAAGGCTACCACCGCTCCTCTGGGCCGTGACAAGGATCACTACGGCAGCCCCATCCGCATGAGCGAGATCATCGCTACTCTGGAAGGTGCCGCTTATGTTACCCGTGTGTCCGTCCATGACATCGGCAACCTGAATAAGGCAAAGAAGGCCATTAAGAAGGCTTTCGAGATGCAGCGTGACGGCAAGGGCTACACCTTTGTGGAAGTGCTGGCTTGCTGCCCCACCAACTGGGGCAAGACTCCCGCAGCTTCTGTGGAATGGCTGAAGGAAAACATGATTCCCTACTTCCCGCTGGGAGTCTACAAGGATGTTGACGCGGAGGTAAAGTAATATGACCAATGAAATTATGGTTGCCGGTTTTGGCGGCCAGGGTGTTATGGCCATCGGCAAGACCCTGGCAGAGGCTGGTATGAAGGAAGGCAAGGCTGTTTCCTGGCTGCCCTCCTACGGCCCCGAAATGCGTGGCGGCACCGCTAACTGCTGTGTCGTTATTTCCGAAGACGAGATCGTCTGCCCCATCGTCCTGGAGCCCACTGAGCTGATCGCTATGAACCTGCCCTCTCTGCGCAAGTTCGAGAACGATGTGGTCAAGGGTGGCACCATCTTCGTCAACAGCTCCATCATCTCCGAAAAGGTCAATCGTGATGACGTCCGCGCCATCTATGTTCCCTGCCTGGATATTGCCAATGAGCTGGGCAACGCAAAGGTTGCCAACATGGTCATGCTGGGCGCCTACATCGAGGCTATGGGCAACCTGGGCACCGAGACCATCAAGGAAATGCTGGTCCATATGTTCACCGGCCCCAAGGCTAAGCTGGTCGACCTGAACATCGAAGCTCTGCGCCGTGGCGCTGAGTGCGTTAAGTAAAAATAGAAGGAGAACGAATCATGCTGGATCTGGATATTCAGATTATTAAAACTACCACCCCCAAGGACAAGCCCACTGACGAGTCTACCCTGGGTTTTGGTAAGATCTTC
>JAZUBW010000052.1:0-5750 GCA_045638785.1 Faecousia sp. | reverse complement strand
GTTTGCACCTGTAGGGAACGCTGTCCTCAGCGTTCCGTCAGAAAATTCGACCTCGATGGGCGAATTTTTTGCATTTTTCTGCGATGCTGCGGTGCAAAATTGTGCCGCTTCGCGGTCGGGACGCTGAGGACAGCGTTCCCTACAGAGCTTCGTGAAACAACAATTTATCACATCAGGGAGGAAACGATGGCCAATGTAGTCATCACCGGGGGAAGCCGGGGAATCGGCGCTGCTGCGGTGGAATTATTTGCCGCCCGTGGCGACCGCGTCTGCTTTTTATATGAAAAAAACCATGCCGCTGCCCAGGCTGTGGCAGAAAAAACCGGCGCAACGCCCATCTGCTGCGATGTGGCTGACGGCGCCGCCGTCAAGCAGGCCTTCGCCCGCATCGGCGATGTGGATGTGTTGGTCTGCAACGCCGGCATCATGCACTTTGCCCCCATCAATCTGATTGCGGAACCGGAATGGGACCGGATTTTCAATGTGAATGTCAAGGGCATTTATCACTGTGTGAACGCCGCCCTGCCGGCATTTCTGCAAAAACAGGCCGGCTGCATCATCACCGTGTCCTCCATGTGGGGCCAGGTAGGTGCTTCCTGCGAGGCAGCCTATTCTGCCACCAAAGGCGCCATCATTTCGCTTACCAAGGCCCTGGCCAAGGAGCTGGGTCCCAGCGGCATCCGGGTCAACTGCGTGGCACCCGGCGTGATCCTCACCGACATGTGCGCCGGCCTGGAGCCGGAGATTCTGGCAGGTTTGGCAGAAGAAAACTGCTTGGGCCGCAACGGCACACCGGAGGATGTTGCCGGCGCCATGGTGTATTTGGCCGATGCTCCCTTCGTTACCGGCCAGGTGCTGCCCGTCAACGGCGGCTTTGTGATGTAAATTATTGTTTATGTTTGCACCTGTAGGGAACGCTGCCCTCAGCGTTCCCTACAGAGCTTTGCTAAACAACAATTTATCAAACCATATATATCATATTTCAAAGGAGATTTAACATTATGAGAATTGCAATTGGTTGCGACCACGGTGCTGTGGCGCTGAAGGACAAGGTGGTCCTGCATCTGCAGAGCCGTCACTTTGAAGTGGCCGACTTCGGCACCTACACCAACGAGAGCTGCGACTACCCCGATTTCGCCGGCGCTGCCGCCATCGCTGTTGCCCGCGGCAACTGCGACAAGGGCATCGTGCTGTGCACCACCGGCATCGGCGTTTCCATCTGCGCCAACAAGATCGACGGCATCCGTTGCGCACTGCTCAGCGACCTGAAGTCCGCCGAGATGACCCGCCTGCACAACGATACCAACATGATGGCCCTGGGCGCCGGTATCGTGTCCGAAGAGCTGGCTCTGCAGATCGTGGACAAGTGGCTGGATACTCCCTTCTCTGAGGAGCCCCGTCATCAGCGCCGCATCGACAAGATGATGCAGTTGGAAAAGTAAATGAAAAAGGCAAGCCATTTGGCTTGCCTTTTATCATGTTTTCTTGGTGAATTTTTCCCGGCAGCGGGGGCAGGTGATGCTGATTTTGCCCTTGCCCTTGGGGACACGGACGCTCTGCCGGCACTTGGGGCAGGAGAAATAGCGATGCTCCCGGTCCTTGAGCCGGCTGAGCAGGCTCAGATACTTCCGGTTTTCCCGATACCGCTTGTAGGTATTGCGGGACAGGCACCGGAAAATCACCACAAAGGAGCAGCCATAAGCCAGCAGGGTCATCACGATCACCGGCCAGCCTGCGGGCATGAACATGGAGCCGATGCACAGCAGCAGGCCCACCACAAGGATCAGGGTATTGAGCTTATCGGTGCCGTAGCGGCCCTGCATAAACCGCTGCAGGCCCATTTTTATATTGAACATCAGCCGGGAAAACCAGCTTGCGTTACCATTCATGGATGAAACCACCTTGTTTGCAGGATATGTACTCATATTATATTGGCAAATGTTAAGAATTCAACTCTTTTCCTCAAAAATTCATGGAAATTTTAAGATTGCCGTCTGCAAGGCAGAAACCTTCCGTCAGTTTTTGTTCGTGAGGCAGCGATTTTTTGCTGTCTGCCCCGGGGTGAATTGACAATGCCTGCGACCCGTGATAGAATGGGGCCAGGAATTTATGAAAACGGAGAACACTTATGCAACTTTTTTGGATGTGCCTGTTTGCCGCCGGCATCGTGGCCGTGGACCAGTGGACCAAATGGCTGGTGGTTCAAAATATCGCCCTGTACGCCGATGTCCCGGCGATCCCCGGCCTGTTCCACCTGACCCATGTCCACAATTACGGCGCCGCCTTTTCCTCCCTGTCCGGTATGCGGTGGCTGTTTATCGTGATTTTTGTCCTGCTGACCGTGGCCGTGATTTGGGAATACCGGAAGAAGGCCATGCCCTTTTCCACCTTCGAGCGTTGGTGCATCACAGCCGTCTACGCCGGCGGCCTGGGCAATATGATCGACCGGGTGCGGCTGGGCTATGTGGTGGACATGATCGAAGTGGATTTCATGCGCTTTGCCGTGTTCAATGTGGCCGATTGCTTCATCACCTGCGGCTGTATCGCCATGCTGGTGAGCCTGCTGCTCTTCAATAAGGCCTTCTGGAAGGAAGAGAAGAAGTAAAAATAATAAGTCCAGTAGGGAACGCTGTCCTCAGCGTTCCGACCGCGAAGCGGAACAATTTTGTGCCAATGTAGCGTAGAATGAAGGATTTTTGGGGCATCGGACCCCAAAAAACGTTTCGGAACGCTGGGGAGAGCGTTCCCTACGAAGTGATATACCAATAAAACTCGAGGATACATTATGACACTTTTCGCCGATATCGCCGGTGAGCGGCTGGATGCCTTTCTGGCCCGCTGTGTTCCGGAGCTGACCCGATCCGCCGCCCAGCGGCTCATCGAGGAGGGCCAGGTGACACGCAACGGAAAGCCCGGTAAGAAAAATGACAAACTGAATATCGGCGATGCGGTGACTTTCTCCATTCCGGAGCCCAAGGAGGTAGACATTGCGCCCACCGAAATGCAGCTGGACATCGCTTACGAGGACGAGGACGTGGTGGTCATCAATAAGCCCAAGGGGCTGGTGGTCCATCCTGCCGCCGGCCACCAGGACGACACCCTGGTCAACGGCCTGCTGTACGCCATGGGCGACAGCTTGAGCGGCATCAACGGCGAACTGCGGCCCGGCATCGTCCACCGCATCGATAAGGATACCTCCGGCCTGCTGGCGGTGGCCAAAAATGACTTCGCCCACACCTGGCTGGCCAGCCAGCTGAAGGACCATTCCATGTTCCGGGTGTACGAGCTGATTGTCTGCGGCAATCTGAAGGAAGACAGCGGCACCGTGGATGCCCCCATCGCCCGCCATCCCACCGACCGGAAGAAAATGTGCGTCACTGCCCGTAATTCCAAGGAAGCGGTGACCCATTGGGAAGTGGTCCGCCGTTTCCGGGGCTACACCCATGTGCGCTGCCGCCTGGAAACCGGCCGCACCCATCAGATCCGTGTCCACATGGCCCATATCGGCCATCCCATCCTGGGTGACATGGTCTACGGCCACAAAAAGCCGGAACTGGGCCAGGACAGCCAGTGTCTGCATGCCGGCACCCTCTGCTTTTCCCATCCCCGGGACGGCCGGCCCGTCATGGTCTATGCGCCCCTGCCGGAATATTTTACAAAAGTTCTGGATAAGCTGGAACGGATGGAAAAGTAAATTGTTTTTACGGTATTGTCCATTGTAGGGGCGGGCATTGCCCGTCCGGTGATTTTGTATGGCAAAATCACATCGCCGCAGGCGATAATATATAATTTCCCTTCGGGAAATCGGAAAAATGTTCCATTTTTTGGCGGGCGACTGATGGTCGCCCCTACAGGGTGTTATTTCCTTAAACAACAATTTATCTGATATAGGGTATTGACAAATCGGAAAAGATGTGTTAAAATCTCTTAGCTGATAGCCCATAGGGCACAGGACTTGCGGGTGTAGTTCAATGGTAGAACACCAGCCTTCCAAGCTGGATACGCGGGTCCGATTCCCGTCACCCGCTCCATCTAAATGCGCCAGTAGCTCAGCTGGATAGAGCAACTGCCTTCTAAGCAGTAGGTCAGGGGTTCGAGTCCCTTCTGGCGTGCCATATTTTTCGCACAGCTTTCAGCAAACTGAATATGGTGGATATAGCACAGTTGGTTAGCGCGTCAGATTGTGGCTCTGAAGGTCGTGGGTTCGAATCCCATTATCCACCCCATAAAGAAACCCTCCGCTCTGCGGAGGGTTTTCTTTATGGGATAATGGGATTCGAAAGAGCGGCCCGACCGCAGGGAGGGCAAAAAAGTGTCCGGGGGACACTTTTTTAGCTCGTGGGAGAATCCATGGGACGCAGACTGCGGCCCACAGGGGCCGTAGGCAAGTTCCATAATTCACCCAACAGGGAACACCTCCGCTCTGCGGAGGGTTTTCTTTATGGGATAATGGGATTCGAAAGAGCGGCCCCTTCGCCCATGGCACAGCCACCCCAATTCCATTTGACTTTTCCCCCTTTTTTCGCTACAATATTCCCATCGAAAAAGAAAGGAAATGATCTCATGAAACGACTGGACAAGCGCACGGTGATCATCCTGGTGATCCTGGCCGTGCTGTTCATTGGCTACCTGCTGTTTGCTCCCAGCGATCCTGCTGAGCCCAACCTGGGCACCCAACCCTCCGGCACTCAGGGCACCGCTGTGCCCTCCCAGCCCCCGGCCGCCTGCCAGGGCCACGATTCCGACCCCTACAAGAACGTCAACAAGAACGATTTCTACGCCGACTACGCCCCGGCCTGCTGCTATATAGACGCCTGCTATCGCACGCAGCACTATCTGATGTCCGGCTATATTGAAGTTCCGGATCAGTACCCCACCATTTCCAGCTACCAGCCCAGCGAAGGCAGCATGCTGCTGCGCAATACTGACTGCTATTACCTGGACGACGGCAACACCTATGTGGTGGTGGACGCCTACGGCGTGGAGGTGCTGCGGGTCTACAAGGGCGCTGCCTACATCACCCTGGAAGAGGTGGCCGCCTATATGTACGCCTTCGGCGGCTCCAACAAGACTCTGCCCGCCAACTACACCTCCGCTAAGAGCACCAAGCCCACCAACAATCCCTGGGGCATCTTCCTGCGGGTCAACCATTCCTTCTTCTCCGGCGACACCGACAAGTACCCCTACGAGCCGGTACTGCCCAACATTTCCGGCTGCGGTGGCTCTGCCGAATATTACGAAATGGACATCGGCACCACCGGCACCTACACCGGCGACGGCTACCCCGTGAAGATGTACAACGACGGCACCGTCATTACCCGTGGTGCCGCCCGCATCGTCTACACCCGGCAGGACTTAAACCGCAACGGCATTTATGAGCCCGACGAGGTGTACCTGTTCTACACCGCCAATCATTACAACGATTTCCGGGAGTACCTCAACTACTACGGCGGCTGGGGTGAGATCTTCGGCAACGAAACCGGCGGCGGCACCCTCAGCAGCGAATATGACTACAATCCCACCCCCTATGTGCCCACCGGCTACGCCAGTTTCCAGGAACTGAATCAGAAGAATTGACCATATCAAAAAAGCCGATGCATCTGCATCGGCTTTTGATATGTAAAAGACAACAAATTGTTGTTTATGTTTGCACCCGTAGGGACCGCTGTCCTCAGCGTTCCGTCAGAAAATTCGACCTCGATGGGCGAATTTTCTGCATTATTCTGCGTTGTTGCGGTGCAGAATTGTGC